>NZ_JABXFD010000483.1 GCF_013372625.1 Actinomadura sp. BRA 177 | reverse complement strand
ACCGGGCTCCGGCCCGGCGACCCGCTCGTCCGTCGGATACGGGACGCGGGCGTGCGCCCCGCGCGGCCCCCGCCCGGGACGCGGTCGCCGTCGCTTCCCGGACGTGCGCAGCCACCGCGGCAGCGTGCGGTCCAGGAAGCCGAACGCGGTGCTGCGGTCGCGCAGGTGCACCAGCAGCAGCCCGCCGGGCTTCAGCGCGGCGACGAACCGGTCGAGCACCAGCTCGGCGTGCGGCACCCGCTCGATCAGGTACGAGGCGTGCACGATGTCGAAGGCGCGCGGCGGCAGCGGCGCCGTGCGCAGGTCGCCGAGGTGCCAGGTGTCGAGGTCGGGCCGCTCGCAGGTGTAGGCGCGCAGCTCCGGCGACTCCATGTCGACGCCCGTGACGTGGTGGTCGTGGTCGCCGAGGTCCAGGCCCGTGCCCCAGCCGCAGCCCGCCTCCAGGATGTGGATCCGCTGCAGGGGCTTCTCTAGGGCGTACTGTCGGGCGCGTTCTGAGAAGAGATCGCCGTCGCTGACCGGCGGCGTACGCAGATCGGTCACAGTTTCGCAGCGTAACCGTCCGACTGTGCTCCGTCCGCTATTTACGCATTCTTGGTCATGGCCGTGTCGCGTACCCTGGTACGCGGTACCGGGGCCCGGCTGGGATTCCCGGGTTTTCGGGCTGCCCTGCCACGGGGTTCATCGGCGAATGTGCGGGCGAAGATGACGCTTTCTGGACTTGTTGACCTTGCGTGCGAAGACCCGGCGCTGGAGCGTGCGCTCAAGCGGGCGCGCGCGGACCAGGAGGTCGTCGCACCGGCGGCGCTGTGGCCGATCCTCGCCGCCGCGCTGAGCCGCCGCCTGCGCGCCGACGGCGGGGGCGCGGTCCTCGCGGTGACCGCGACCGGCCGGGAGGCCGAGGACCTGACCGCCGCCCTGTCGAGCCTGCTCGACCCGAGCCGCGTCGCGCACTTCCCTGCGTGGGAGACGCTGCCGCACGAGAAGCTGTCGCCGCGTTCGGACACGGTCGGGCAGCGGCTCGCGGTGCTGCGCCGCCTCGTCCACCCCGACGCGGCCGAGCCGGCGGAGGACGGCAAGGGCGGCGCGCTGGACGTCGTGGTGACGCCGGTCCGGGCCGTCCTGCAGCCGATCGTCGCCGGGCTCGCCGACCTGGAGCCGGTGCGGCTGGTCTCCGGCGAGGACGCCGACATGGACGATGCCGTCCGCAACCTGGTGGACGCCGGGTACCACCGCGTCGACCTGGTGGAGAAGCGCGGCGAGATCGCGGTGCGCGGCGGGATCCTGGACGTGTTCCCGCCCACCGAGGAGCACCCGCTCCGGGTCGAGTTCTGGGGCGACACCGTCGAGGAGATCCGCTACTTCAAAGCGGCCGACCAGCGGTCCCTGGAGATCGCCCAGGGCGGGCTGTGGGCGCCGCCGTGCCGCGAGCTGCCGCTGACGGAGAAGGTGCGCGAGCGCGCGAAGCTGCTCGCCGAGCAGCACCCGCCCCTGGAGGAGATCCTCGGCCGGATCGCCGACGGCGACACCGTCGAGGGCATGGAGGCCTTCTCTCCCGTCCTCGCCGACCGCATGGAGCTGCTGACCGACCTGCTGCCGGACGGTTCGGCGCTGCTGGTGTGCGAGCCCGAGCGGATCCGGACCCGGTCGGTGGAGCTGGTCCGGACGAGCCAGGAGTTCCTGGAGGCGAGCTGGGTCAACGCCGCCGCCGGGGGAGAGGCGCCGATCGACCTGGGCGCCGCCGCGTTCCGCTCGCTGGAGGAGGTCCGCGAGCACAGCACCGAGCTGGGCCTGCCGCGCTGGAGCGTGACAGCGCTCACCCCCGAAGGGGACGCGCTCAATCTGGGCGTGACGCCGGCGGAGGCGTACCGGGGCGACACGTCCCGCGTCGTCGGCGACCTGAAGGGCTGGATCGACGGCGGCTGGCGCGTCGTCATGATCACCGCCGGGCACGGCCCCGCCGAGCGGCTCGTCCAGCTCGTCGGGGAGGAGGGCCTCGGCGCGCGCCGCGCCGACCTCGCCGAGCCGCCCGCCCCGTCGGTGGTGGCGGTGACGACCGGGCTGCTGGAGAACGGGTTCACCTGGGAGTCGGTCAAGCTCGCGGTGCTGACCGAGACCGACCTGTCCGGGCAGAAGTCGTCCACGAAGGACGCCCGCCGGATGCCGTCCCGGCGTCGTGGCGGCATCGACCCGCTCCAGCTCAAGCCCGGCGACTACGTGGTGCACGAGCAGCACGGCGTCGGACGGTACGTGGAGATGGTCAGCCGGACGGTGCAGGGCGCCACCCGCGAGTACCTGATCCTCGAGTACGCCAAGAGCGACCGGCTGTTCGTTCCGACCGACCAGCTGGAGGAGCTGACCCGCTACGTCGGCGGGGAGGCGCCCAGCCTGCACCGGCTCGGCGGCGCCGACTGGCAGAAGGCCAAGTCGCGCGCCCGCAAGGCGGTCAAGCAGATCGCGGGGGAGCTGATCCGGCTCTACTCGGCGCGGATGGCGAGCCCCGGCCACGCGTTCGGGGCCGACACCCCGTGGCAGCGGGAGCTGGAGGACGCGTTCCCCTACAACGAGACGCCCGACCAGCTCGCCGCCATCGACGAGGTCAAGGGCGACATGGAGAAGGCCGTCCCGATGGACCGGCTGATCTGCGGGGACGTCGGCTACGGCAAGACCGAGATCGCGGTGCGGGCCGCGTTCAAGGCCGTCCAGGACGGGCGGCAGGTCGCGGTGCTCGTGCCGACGACGCTGCTCGTCCAGCAGCACATGTCGACGTTCACCGAGCGGTTCGCGGCGTTCCCGGTCGTGGTGAAGCCGATCAGCCGGTTCCAGACCGACGCGGAGATCAACGAGACGCTGCGCGGCCTGTCCGAGGGCGCCGTGGACATCGTCGTCGGCACCCACCGCATCCTGTCGTCGCAGACCCGGTTCAAGGACCTCGGCCTGGTCGTCATCGACGAGGAGCAGCGGTTCGGCGTCGAGCACAAGGAGGAGCTGAAGCGCCTCCGGACGCAGGTGGACGTCCTCGCCATGTCCGCGACGCCGATCCCGCGCACGCTGGAGATGGGGCTGACCGGCATCCGGGAGATGTCGACGATCCTGACGCCGCCGGAGGAGCGGCACCCCGTGCTGACGTTCGTCGGGCCGTACGAGGAGAAGCAGATCGCCGCCGCGATCCGCCGCGAGCTGCTGCGCGAGGGCCAGGTGTTCTTCGTGCACAACCGGGTCCGCTCGATCAACAAGGTCGCGGCGAACCTGCGGAACCTCGTCCCGGAGGCGCGGATCGGCATCGCGCACGGGCAGATGAACGAGAACGAGCTCGAAAAGGTCATGGTCGACTTCTGGGAGAAGAACTACGACGTCCTCGTCGCGACCACGATCGTCGAGTCCGGGCTGGACGTCCCGAACGCGAACACGCTGATCGTCGACCGCGCCGACATGTACGGGCTGTCGCAGCTCCACCAGCTGCGCGGACGCGTCGGACGCGGCCGGGAGCGCGCCTACGCCTACTTCCTCTACCAGCCGGAGCAGCCGCTGACCGAGACCGCGCACGAGCGGCTCGCGACCCTCGCCCAGCACACCGAGGTCGGCGCCGGCATGTACGTCGCGATGAAGGACCTGGAGATCCGCGGCGCGGGCAACATCCTCGGCGCCGAGCAGTCCGGGCACGTCGCGGGCGTCGGGTTCGACCTGTACGTCCGGATGGTCGGGGAGGCGGTCCGGGAGCTGAAGGACGGCGGCGCCGGCGAGCCGGAGGCCGGCGAGCCGGAGGCCGTCGAGACGAAGGTCGAGCTGCCCGTCGACGCGCACCTGCCGCACGAGTACGTGCCGGGCGAGCGGCTCCGCCTGGACGCCTACCGCCGCATCGCCGCGATCACGTCCGACGACGAGATCGGCGCCGTGCACGACGAGCTGAAGGACCGCTTCGGCCCGCTGCCCGTCCCGGTGCTGAACCTGCTGGAGGTGGCGCGGTTCCGGGCGAAGGCGCGCCGGGCCGGGCTGACCGATGTCACGCTCCAGGGCAACTTCGTCAAGTTCACCCCGGTCGCGCTGCCCGACTCCAAGCAGGTCAGGCTGCAGCGGCTGTACCCGAAGAGCATCCTGAAGCCGGCCACCGACACCCTGCTCGTCCCGGCGCCGAAGACGGCGCCGCTCGGCGGCCGGCCGCTGCGCGACCAGGAGCTGCTGACGTGGGCGACCGGCCTGGTCGAGGCCCTGTTCCTCGAACCCGCGACCACCGCGGGCAAGCGGTAGCCTGAGCCGACCCCGACCCTAGAGACCCATGACGAGACGAGGATTTCCGTGCCTGGTAAGTCCGTGAAGGCGGCGGTGGCGGTCGTGCTGGCGGCCGGCGCGCTGGCCGGCTGCGGCGGCTCCCCGAAGGTCGGCACCGCCGCCCTCGTCGGCGACGACCGCATCACCACCACCGAGCTCAGCCAGACCGTCCGCGACTGGCGCACCCAGTTCCGCGCCGACCCGGCCGCCAACGAGCTGCGCGCGAACCCCGCCAACCCGGCGCCGCAGCTCGCCGGCGACAGCGAGACCGACCTGCAGGGCGCGCTCACCCTGCTGATCAACTTCCGGGTCGCCGCGAAGGTCGCCGACCAGGCCGGCGTGAAGGTCACCGGCGGCCAGGTGGACACCGCGGTCCAGGCGCTGGACCAGCAGGGCGGCGCCGGCTCGATCACGCTGGCGAGCGGGCTGCCGCGCGAGCACACCCGCGACCTCGCGCGCCTCGTCGCCACCCAGATCGCGGTGATGCAGCGGTTCGGCGCGGACGTGAACAACCGGCTGAGCCCGGCGACGCAGCAGGCCGGCCGGCAGTGGAACGAGCTGTTCAAGCGCACCGCCGACGGCATGCACATCGAGGTCAACCCGCGCTACGGGAACTACGACCCGGGCAAGTTCGAGGTCGGCAAGATCACCTACCGGCTGTCCAGCCCCGATTCGGGTATCTGAGGCGCATGGCCCTGACACTGCTCGCGACCACGCACCGGGTCGCGCCCGGCCTGCTGACCTGGCGGGCCTGGGACGCGCTCCGGTCCGCGGCCGCCGTCCGGCTCCGCGACGGGCACCCGCTGCTGCCCGCGCTCCGCGACGCCGGGATCGTCCCCGAGACCGTCGCAGAGCCCGACGCGAACCGGCTCGTCGCCGACGCGCGGGACGCGGACGTCGTGTGGGTGGCCGCGCCCGAGGGCGACGAGGCGCTGATGCGCGAGGTCGGCACGCTCGTCGTCAATGATCCGCTGGACGTCGAGGTGCTGCACGGCTCCTACGACCTGCCGGGCGCGCGGCTGCTCGACCTGGTGTCGGTGATGGACACGCTGCGCCGCGAATGCCCTTGGGACCGCAAGCAGACGCACACCACGCTCGTCCCGTACCTGCTGGAGGAGGCGTACGAGGTCCTGGACACGATCGAGTCCGGCGACCTCGGCGCGCTCCGCGAGGAGCTGGGCGACGTGCTGATGCAGGTCGCGTTCCACTCGGTGGTGGCCGCCGAACGCGACGACGAGACGGCGTTCACCATCGACGACGTCGCCGGCGCGATCGTGGAGAAGCTCGTCCGCCGCCATCCGCACGTGTTCGGGGACGTGACCGTCTCCGGCGCCGACGAGGTCAACGCCAACTGGGAGCAGATCAAGGCGGCCGAGCGGGCGGCGAAGAGCGGCGCCGAGGCGTCCGCGCTCGACGGCGTCCCGATGGGGCAGCCGGCGCTGTCGCTCGCCGCGCAGCTGCAGCGCCGCGCGGCGCGCATGGAGGCGCCCGCCGACCTCGCGGACGACCTCGCGGACGCGGCCGGGAACGACGTGGGTACGCGGCTTTTCGCGCTCGTCCGGGAGGCGGCGGAACGGGGAGCCGACCCGGAGGCCGAGTTGCGCGCCGTTTCCCGGGTATTCCGCGATCGTGTCCGAGCGTGGGAACGACGGCGGCAGCGCGCCTGATTCGCGGGGAAAGTACCGGAACATCATTGATGGGGTGGTCCGGGGGCGAAGGCGCGTTTACCCTAGGCGCGTGCCTGCCGGGGCGGATGGTGACCCAGGGAATCGCGACGCAAGGGGCGGTGCCCCCGAACCGCCGCGCCGTCCCCGCCGCGTCTTCACCTCGTCCACGACCCGCGCCGAGAAGGCCCGCGCGCTGCGCGGGCTGGGCGCGCTCGGCGGCCTCGCCGGCTTCCTCGTCGCGCTGATGCTGCTGCCGACCGCCTGCACGGCCGGCGTCGGCGCCCGCGACACGGCTCGCTGGTTCGACAGCGAGCCGGTGGACCTGACGACGTCCGGCGTCCCGCAGCGCTCCCGGATCCTCGCCGCCGACGGCTCCACGATCGCGACGTTCTTCTACCAGAACCGGGTGGACGTCCCGCTCGACAAGATCGCGCCGGTCGCCCGGCAGGCGGTGCTCGCGATCGAGGACAGCCGGTTCTACGAGCACGGCGCCATCGACCTGCAGGGCACGCTGCGCGCGCTCGCCAGCAACCTCAGCAGCGGGCAGGTGACGCAGGGCGGCTCCGGCATCACCCAGCAGTACGTGAAGAACCTGCTGCTCACCCAGGCCGACAGCGACGAGGAGCGGCAGCGGGCCACCGCGGTCACCGCCGCCCGCAAGGTCCGCGAGCTGCGCTACGCGGTGGCGGTCGAGGAGAAGTACAGCAAGGACGAGATCCTGCGCCGCTACCTCAACATCGCCTACTACGGCGACGGCGCCTACGGCATCGAGGCCGCGTCCCGGCACTACTTCTCCAAGCACGCGTCCGAGCTGAACCTGCCGGAGGCGGCGCTGCTCGCCGGCGTCATCCGCTACCCCTACGCCTACGACCCGACCCGGCACCCCGGCGAGGCCCGGCAGCGCCGCGACACCGTCCTGGACCGGATGGCCGAGCTCGGCCGGGTCGACCCCGCCAAGGCGGCGGCGGCCAAGCGCAAGCCCATCAAGCTGGACATCGACAACGTCCGCAGCGGGTGCGTGTCCAGCAAGGCGCCGTTCTTCTGCGACTACGTGCAGCGCGAGATCCTCACCAACCCCGTGTTCGGCAAGACGGACAAGGAGCGGGAGAAGCTGCTCAAGCGCGGCGGCCTCACGATCCGCACCACCATGGACCCGCGGGCGCAGAAGGCCGCGCAGCGCGCCGTGAACAAGCACGTCCCGCCGAAGAACTCCGCGCACAAGGCCGCCGCCGAGGCGATGGTCGAGCCCGGCACCGGCGAGATCAAGGCGATGGTCGTGGACCGCAAGCTCGGGCCCGACAAGGAGCGCGGCAAGACCTGGATCAACTTCGCCGCCGACGCCAGCCACGGCTCCAGCATCGGCATGCAGGCCGGGTCGACGTTCAAGGCGTTCACGCTGGCCGCCGCGCTGGACGAGGGCATGCCGTTCGGCACCCGGCTGATGGCGCCGCGCGAGTTCACCCCGGTCGGCTTCCGCAACTGCGACGGCGACAAGGTCGGCGACCCCGACGCGTCCCTGCGCAACGCCGCCGACGGCGAGGGCGGCAAGAAGTTCAGCCTCGTCACCGGCACGCACCACTCGGTCAACACCTTCTTCCTCGCGCTGGAGAAGAAGGTCGGCCTCTGCGACACCGTCAAGATGGCCGAGAAGCTGGGGATGAAGCAGGCGAACGGCAAGCCGCTGGAGGAGTACCCGTCGTTCACCCTCGGCTTCAACCCGGTCTCCCCGCTGCGGCTCGCCTCCGCCTACGCCGCGTTCGGCGCCCGCGGCAAGTACTGCAAGCCGATCGCCATCACGTCGATCAAGGACGCGTCCGGGCACAAGCTGAAGGTGCCGGGACGCGACTGCGAGCAGGCCATCGACGAGGACGTCGCGGACGCGGTCAACTACGTGCTGCGGGGCGTCCTCACCAAGGGCACGGCGCGCGGCATGGGCATCGGCCGTCCCGCCGCCGGCAAGACCGGCACCGTCGACAACTTCTCCGCCGCCTGGTTCGCCGGGTACACCCCGGACCTGGCGGCGGCGGTCTGGGTCGGCGACCCGCGCGGCGGCTACAAGCACCCGATGGAGAACCTCTGCATGAACGGCACCTGCTACGGCGCCGTGTTCGGTGCGACGATCCCCGCGCCGATCTGGCAGCAGAGCATGAGCGGCGCGCTGCGCGGCACGGACGCGTCGTCGTTCCACCGCCCGCCGTCGCACTACTTCAGCAAGGGGTCCGGCGAGGACCGGGCGAAGGTGCCGGACGTGCGCGGCATGAAGCTCGACGACGCCGTCGCCAAGCTCCGCGACGCGGGCTTCACGACCAACGTCAGCACGCAGGTCGAGTCCCGCCGCTACAAGAAGGGCACGGTCGCCGAGATGTCGCCGGGGCCCGGCTCGGCCGAGCCCGGCTCGACCATCACGCTGCGCGTCAGCAAGGGGTCGAAGAAGCGCGACGACGACGACCGCCGCGGGCCGCCGACCCCGCCGGTGACGATCCCGCCGCTGCCCGGCGACCCCGCACAGCAGGCGCCCGCCTGACCGCGCCGGGTGATGTGACCCGTCCGACCTGCGGATCCGTGTGATCGTCCGGCTGACCGGGTAGATCAGTGCGGGGGTGTTCGGGCCTCTGTGAGATCCGATCGGGGGGACGATCGTCATGCGAGCCATCGCCGTGTCCGAGTACGGCGCCACACCGGCGCCGGTGAACCTGCCGCGTCCGGAGCCGGGACCGGGGGAGATCCTCGTCAAGATGATCGCGGCCGGGGTCAACCCGCTCGACTGGAAGATCGCCGACGGCATGCTCAAGGACTCCCTGGACGTGCCGTTCCCGCTGATCCTGGGCCAGGACGGCGCCGGCGTCGTGGACGAGGTCGGCGAGGGCGTGACCCGGCTGCGGCACGGCGAGCAGGTCTACGGGGCGTTCCTGCAGGCTGAGCGTGGGCTCGGCAGCTACGCCGAGTACGCGATCGCCCGCGACGACGGCCCGGTCGCGAAGATGCCGGAGGGCATGATCTACACGCAGGCGGCGGCGGTGCCGACGGCCTGCACGACCGCGCTCGCCATGGTGGAGGAGGCCCGCGTCGACACCGGGCAGACCGTCCTCGTCGTGGGCGCGACCGGCGGCGTCGGGCAGGGCCTGGTGCAGCTCGCGGCCCGCGCGGGCGCCAAGGTCCTCGCGACCGCCCGCGCCGACATGGCCGGGACGATGCGGCGCCTCGGCGCCGACGAGACCGTCGACCACTCCAAGGGCGACCTCAACCGGCAGGTGCTCGCCGTCCACTCCGATGGGATCGACGCCGTCCTCGACGTGGTCAGCGATACCCCCGCGGCCGAGCACCTGGCGCAGCTGCTGCGCCCCGGCGGGACGTACGTCAGCACCACCTGGTCGGTGAACCCGGACGCGATGGAGGCCCGGCAGCTGCGCGGCGTCAACTACGACGGCGAGCCCTCGGCCGCGCTGCTGGACCGGCTGTCCGACCTCATCGACGCGGGCGAGCTCCGCGTCCGGGTCGAGCGCGAGGTGCCGTTCGCCGAGGCCGCCGACGCGCTGGCCGGCAACCGGGCCGGCGGCGCGCGCGGCAAGACCGTCATCCGCATCTGACAGAGATGATGTAGATGAGCGCCTCCCGGCGGGGTCTGCCCCAGCATCTGACTGACTTCGGGTCTTCAACGGGATCTGTCGGCCTTGGCCGGGAGGCGCTCATGTGCACTCACCGGACGTGGCGTTGTGACTTCATAGGAGCCTGGCTAGAGGCCCCATCTCTGTC
>NZ_JABXFD010000219.1 GCF_013372625.1 Actinomadura sp. BRA 177 | reverse complement strand
TGCCGACCATCACGAAGATCAGCGCGACCCCCGCGGCGATGATGATGTTGGTCATCGGGCCGCCTCCGCGAGGAGCGCCTCGGCCACCCGTTCCAGTCCCGCCACGCGAGAGCCCTTCACCAGTACGCCGTCCCGCGGCGCCCGCCGCTCGCTGAGCGCGGGCACCGCCGCGCCGCCCTCCTCCACCCTCACCACCCTCCCCGACCACTTCGACCGCCCCGCCGGCTTCGACCTCGCCGCCCACTGGACCGCCTACACCGAACGCTTCGAAGCCGACTCCTACCCAGAACACGCCACCGTCCGCCTCTCCCCCGACGGCCTCACCCGCGCCCAGATCCTGCTGCCGCCCGCCATGGCCCGCGCCGCACTCGACACCGCCACCCCGCCCGGCCCCGACGGATGGATCCAGGCCGTCCTCCCCATCGAATCCGTCCGCCACGCCCACGTCGAACTCCTCAAACTCGGCGCCGACGCCGAAGCCCTCGACCCGCCCGAACTCCGCGCCATGATCACCGCCACCGTCCGCGCCCTCGCCGCCCGCTACACCCCCGCACCCGCTCAACTGGGATAACGACCCCCACACCCGCGCATCCAACACCCCACCGCGCCCGGTACGGTCATGTACGACCCCAGCACAGTGAGACGGAGGACGAAGCACCGTGGACGTCGAACGGACCGCTTTGCCCGGAATCGGCCTGCAGCACGTCATGACCACCGGACGCGGCCGCCAACTCGGCGTCATCTCCCACCGCACCGGCCGCCGCGACCTGGTCATCTACGACAAAGAAGACCCCGACAGCTGCATCGCCACCGTCGCCCTCACCGCCGAAGAGGCCAACGCCATCGCCGAACTCCTCGGCACCGGACGCATCGTCGAACACCTCGCCGAACTCCACCGCCAGGTCGAAGGCCTCATCACCGAGCAGTACCCCATCGCCGCCGGCTCCCCCTACGACGGACGCCCCCTCGGCGACACCCGCGCCCGCACCCGCACCGGCGCCTCCATCGTCGCCGTCGTCCGCGACGGACAGGTACTCGCCAGCCCCCGCCCCGACTTCACCTTCACCGCCGGAGACATCATCGTCGTCGTCGGTACCGGAGAAGGCACCGCCGCCGTCGCCCAGATCCTCGCGACCGGCTGACCGCGCATGCACTCAGCCGTACAGCTCATCGAACTCGGCGCCATCATCCTCGCCCTCGGACTCCTCGGCGCGATCTCCGTCCGCTTCTCCATCTCCCCCATCCCCCTCTACCTCATCGCCGGCCTCGCCTTCGGCGCCGGCGGCATCCTCCCCCTCACCACCAGCGAGGAATTCGTCTCCATCGGCGCCGAAGTCGGCGTCATCCTCCTGCTGTTCAGCCTCGGCCTCGAATACACCGCGAGCGAACTCGTCGGCACCCTGCGCACCAGCGCACCCACCGGCCTCGCCGACATCGCCCTCAACGCCGCCCCCGGCGTCGCCGCCGCCCTCCTGCTCGGCTGGGGCCCCGTCGCCGCCGTCGCCATGGGCGGCATCACCTACGTCACCTCCTCCGGCATCACCGCCAAAGTCATCGGCGACCTCGGCTGGATCGGCAACCGCGAAACCCCCGCCCTGCTCTCGGTCCTCGTCTTCGAAGACCTCACCATGGCCGCCTACCTGCCCATCCTCACCGCCCTGCTCGCCGGCGCCGGACTCATCGGCGGCGCCACCGCCCTCGCCGTCGCCGCCGCCACCATCACCGTCATCCTCTACATCGCCCTCCGCCACGGACGACTCGTCGAACGCTTCGTCGCCAGCCCCAGCGAAGAAGTCCTCCTCCTCAAAGTCCTCGGCCTCACCCTCCTCGTCGCCGGCATCGCCCAGCGCCTCCAGGTCTCCGCCGCCGTCGGCGCCTTCCTCGTCGGCATCGCCCTGTCCGGCACCCTCGCCCACACCGCCCAGAAACTCCTCGCCCCCCTCCGCGACCTGTTCGCCGCCGTCTTCTTCGTCTTCTTCGGCCTGCGCACCGACCCCGGCGACCTCCCACCCGTCCTCGGCGTCGCCGCACTCCTCGCCGCCGCCGGCATCATCACCAAACTCGCCACCGGCTGGATCGCCGCCCGCCGCGCCGGCGTCGCCACCACCGGACGCCTCCGCGCCGGCGCCGCCCTCGTCCCCCGCGGCGAATTCAACATCGTCATCGCCGGCCTCGCCGTCAGCGCTGGCACCAACCCCCGCCTCGGCCCCCTCGCCGCCGCCTACGTCCTCATCCTCGCCGTCGCCGGACCCGTCCTCGCCCGCGGCACCGAACCCCTCGCCGCCCTCCTGCGCAGCCGCCGCGCCCAGCGCCGCGCACCGCGCCGCGCCCCGCAGACCGACGACGACGTCCCGGTGATCCCCAGGCACGCCCACACCGCGCACACCGGCGACACCGGTCCGACCCCCACGGTCTCCTGACCGCTGGACGTCACCCCGCGGCGGACGGCTGGCACCCCGGGCACCAGAACAGGTTCCGCGCCGCCACCTCCGCCGCCGCCACCGGCGTCCCGCACACCAGGCACGGCAGCCCCGCACGCCGGTACACGTACACCTCACCGCCGTGATCGTCCACCCGCGGCGGCCGCCCCATCGCCTCCGGCGTGTGCTCCGGACGCACCGTGTCGATCCACCCCACCCGCACACCCTCCGCCATCAGCAGCACCAGATCGTCCCAGATCGCCGCCCACTGCCCCGCCGCCAGCAGCCGCCCCGGCAACCGCGGATCGATCCCCTGCCGGAACAGCACCTCCGCCCGGTAGATGTTCCCCGGCCCCGCCACCACCGACTGATCCATCAGCAGCACCGCGATCGGCGTCCGCGCCCGGCTGATCCGCCGCCACGCCACCTCCGGATCGGCGTCCGCCCGCAGCGGGTCCGGCCCCAGCCGGTCCCGCAGCAGCTTCACCTCACCCGGCTCCAGCACCTCGCACGTGTTCGGCCCCCGCAGATCCGCGAAATGCGCCCCGCCCGCCATCCGCAGCCGCACCAGACCCACCGGGTCCGGCGCCGGCAGCTCCCCGAACCCGAACCTGCCGTAGATCCCCAGATGCACGTGCAACGTCAGATCGTCGTCGAACCCCAGCAGCAGATGCTTGCCGTGCGCGTCCGCCTCCACCAGCACCCGCCCGTCCAGCCGCCGCGCCCCCTCCGCGAACCGCCCCTGCGGACTCGTGGCGGCGACGGCGAGACCGCCGAACACCCGCTGATGCTCGGCGGCCAGGCGATGAATCGTGTGTCCCTCGGGCATGGCCCGGAGCATAGCCCCGCCCCTACCGCACCGGCTCCCCGATCTCCCGCATGTGACCAAGAGCCTGCCGGTAGGACGCGACCAGACCCGTCTCGGTATAGGGGACGCCCACCGCCGCGCAGTGCTCCATCACCAGCGGCCGCACCCGCCGCAGGGCGCACCGCGGGATCCCCGGGAACAGGTGGTGCTCGATCTGGTAGTTCAGCCCGCCCATCAGCCAGTCGGTGACCACCCCGCCCCGCACGTTCCGCGACGTCAAAACCTGCCGCCGCAGATGCCCCCACCGCTCCCCCGGCTCCGGCATCGCCATCCCCTTGTGGTTCGGCGCGAACACCGCACCCAGATGCACCCCGAACAGCGCGTGCTGCACCGCGATCAGCGCCACCGCCTGCGCCGGCGGCAGCAGCGCGAACGCCAGCGCCAGATACCCGACCGCGTGCACCAGCAGCAGACCGCCCTCCACCAGCTGGTCGCGCCGGGAACGGCCCCGCAGGAACATCAGGCTCCCCACCTTCAGGTTGACGCCCTCCAGCGTCAGCAGCGGGAAGAACAGCGCCGCCTGATGCCGCGCCACCCAGCGGAGCACGCCGCGCTTCCGTCCGGCCTGCTCCTGCGTCCACGCCAGCACGCCCTCGCCCACGTCCGGGTCCTTGCCCACATGGTTCGGGTTGGCGTGGTGCCGGTTGTGCTTGTCGTTCCACCACCCGTGCCCCATGCCGAGCAGCAGGTTGCCCAGCAGCAGCCCCAGCCACCGGTTCGCGCGGGCGCTCCGCGCGATCTGCCGGTGCCCCGCGTCATGCCCGAGGAACGCCGTCCGCGCCGCCAGGACGGCCAGCGGGACGCCGAGCAGCACCGTCCACCAGCCGGGCCCCGCCCACGCGACCGCCGCCCACACCGCGGCGGTCGCGGCCAGGTTCAGCCCGATCGCCCGCGCGTAGTAGCCGCGGCGGCGCTCCAGCAGCCCGCTCTCGCGGACCCGCCGCGCCAGCGGAGCGAAGTCACTGCCGGCCGACCGGCCGGACGGTCGGGACGGGGCCTGCGATGGGGCCTGCAGAGTCGCGGGCATGGAGCCTCCAGTTCGAGCAGGGAAAGCGACAGCTCGAAAGCTACGGAGCGTGAGACCGGCCGGTCGCCCCGCTGCGGAGCCAACTCCGCCCTGGCTCCAAGGTCCCGGTCCCCGCCCCGTCCCTCACCCCCGGTGCCTCCGGAGCCGGAACGGGACCCTGCGTAAAAGACCGGGCACCATCGCCCTATAAGGTCACAAGTCATGGACGATGGCACACGGTGGATCGAACTGGACGGTGCGGTCAACGCCCGCGACCTCGGCGGACTCCCCACGACCGACGGACGGGCCACCCGGCTCGGCCGCGTGCTCCGCTCCGACAACCTCCAGGACCTCTCCGTCGCCGACGTCCGGCTCCTCCTCGACGACTACGCGCTGAAGAACGTCATCGACCTGCGCAGCGACGCCGAGGTACGGCTCGAAGGCCCCGGGCCCCTCACCCGCATACCGTCCGTGACCCTCCACCAGCTGTCGCTGTTCCCCGAGGGCGGCCGCCACACTGACGTCGCCGCCGACACGGCCGAGGACGTCGACGTCGACAAGGCGCTTCCCTGGCAGGACGACCGGTCGACCGGCCACTACCTCGGCTACCTCGCCGACCGGGGCGACTCCATCGTCGCCGCCCTCCGCGTCATGACCCGCACCGACGGCTCGTCCCTGGTGCACTGCGCCGCCGGCAAGGACCGCACCGGCGTCGTCTGCGCCCTCGCCCTCGACGTCGCCGGCGTCACCCGCGAGGCCATCGTCGCCGACTACGCCCAGACCGGCGAGCGCCTGGACGCCGTCCTCCGCCGGCTGCGCGCCAGCGACACCTACGCCGCCGACCTCGACTCCCGCCCCGCCGACAGCCACCTCCCCCACGCGTCCCTCATGGAGAAGCTCCTCGCCCGCGTGGACGAGGAGTACGGCGGGACGCTCGGCTGGCTGGACGGCCACGGCTGGACGCCCGAGGACACCGACGCCCTCCGCGACCGCTTCCTCTCCCCCTGATCGGCTCTTCGCATCGCTGATGTTGGGTTTGTTTGGGGTGTGAGTATCACACTAGCCCGGCACCTTTACATTGTAATTTGAAGGCTGAAGTACATGGCCGCCGGTGGTCGCGGCGGGTGACGGGTCAGGCCAGGGTCTCGCGGACGGCCGCCTGGGCGGCCTTGCGGATGTCGGCGTGCAGGGACGCGTTCGCCTCCCTGTCGGTGCGGGCCTCGATGATGCGCAGCCCCTCCCCCGCCATCGCCTTCGGCAGGTCCGCGGCCGCCTCCAGCCGCCGGTACGGGACGCCGTGCGCGGCGGCGACCGCCTCGATGTCCACCTGGTGCGGGGTGCCGAAGACGCGCTCGAACGGGCCGCGCAGCGCCGCCTGCGGCAGCAGCGAGAAGATCCCGCCGCCCTGGTTGTTCACCACGATGACCGCCAGGTCCGGACGGCGGTCGTAGGGCCCGACGATCAGGCCGTTCTGGTCGTGCAGGAACGCCAGGTCGCCGAGCAGGGCGTAGGAGCGGCCGCTGTGCGCCAGCGCGGCGCCCATCGCCGTGGAGATCAGCCCGTCGATGCCGCTCGCGCCCCGGTTCGCCATGATCCGGATGCCGCGGCGCGGCCGCATCACCTGGTCCAGGTCCCGGATCGGCATGCTCGCCGCGGTGAACAGCAGCGACCCGCCCGGCAGCCCCGCCACCAGGTCGCGCGCCAGCCGCGGCTCGCTGACCTGCGGCACCGCGTCCAGCACCGCGTCCACCGCCGCCGCCGCGGCCAGATCGGCGGCCCGCCACGACTTCAACCACGCGTCGTCGCCCGACACCACCGGGATCTCCACCTCGGGCGCCACCTGCGTCGCCGACCGGACCGGGTCGGGCCAGTGCGCCAGGTCCGGGGCGAGGACGATGTGCTCCTCCGCGCGGCGCAGCAGCGACAGCAGCGGCCGCGACAGCCCCGGCTTGCCCAGCGTCACCACCACCTCGGGGCGGTGCAGCTCCACGAACTCCGGGACGCCCAGCAGGAAATGGTGCGACGACAGGGCGTGGTCGCCGTAGCGGGCGTTGCCGTTCGGCTCGGCCAGCACGGGCCACCCGGCCATCGACGCCGCCGCCACGTACCGCTTGACGTTCGACGCCCCGTCCCCCACCACCAGGACGCCGCGGCGGGTCGGCGGGACGTGCAGCACCGACCCCGGCGTCGCCGGCCGCACCTTCGTCCACGCGCCCGTCACGTCGCCGTCGAGGGGCTCGCACCACGTCTCGTCGCCGTCGGGGATCAGCGGCTCGCGGAACGCCGTGTTCATGTGCACCGGCCCCGGCGACGGCGCCCGCGCCATGCCCCACGCGCGGCTGACCAGCGACCGCCAGTACGCCACCATGCCGGGGCGGTTCTCCGGCACGCCGACCTCGGTGCTCCACCGCACCGCCGTCCCGTACAGCTTCACCTGGTCGATCGTCTGGTTCGCGCCGGTGTCGCGGAGCTCCGGCGGACGATCCGCGGTCAGCACGATCAGCGGGACGCCGGACTCGTGCGCCTCGATCACCGCGGGGTGGAAGTTCGCCGCCGCCGTCCCCGACGTGCACACCAGCGCCACCGGGCGGCCCGCCCGCTTCGCCAGCCCCAGCCCGAGGAACGACGCCGACCGCTCGTCGATCCGCACGTGCAGCCGCAGCCGGCCCGACTCCTCGGCGGCCTGCAGCGCCAGCGCCAGCGGCGCCGACCGCGACCCCGGCGCCAGCACCGCGTCGGTCATCCCGCACCGCAGCAGCTCGTCGACGAGGACGGTCGCCAGCGCGGTCGCCGGGTTCACGGCGCCTCCTCGATCAGCGCCGGTCCGTCCAGGTGCTCCTGCGCGGCCAGGGCACGGCCGCGCCACCCGCCGGCGGGGGCCTCCCACCGGCGCAGCGCGTCCTCGTCCACCACGGGCCGCCGCACGTCGATCTCGCCCGCCACCGGGCGCAGCGGATCGCGCACCACGTCGCCCTCCAGCAGCGACAGCGTGCCCAGCCCGCACGCGTACGGCAGGTCCGGCAGCGCCGCGGCCAGCGCGACGCCCGCCGCCAGCCCCACCGACGTCTCCACCGCGCTCGACACCACCACCGGCAGCCCGCACGCCTCCGCGACCCGCAGCGCCGCCGCGACCCCGCCGAGCGGCTGCACCTTCAGCACCGCCACGTCGGCGGCGCCGGCCGCCCGCACCTTCAGCGGGTCCTCGGCGCGGCGGATCGACTCGTCCGCCGCGACCGGCACGTCCACCCGCCGCCGCACCCGCGCCAGCTCCTCCAGCGTCGCGCAGGGCTGCTCGGCGTACTCCAGTTCGAACCGGTCCAGCGCCCGGATCATCCGGGCGGCGTGGTCGACGTCCCAGCCGCCGTTCACGTCGATGCGGACGCGGCCGTCCGGCCCGATCGCGTCGCGGACCGCCTCGACCCGCGCCATGTCGTCGGCGTCGCCCTGCCCGCGCTCGGCGACCTTCACCTTCGCGGTGCGGCAGCCGGACTCCTTGGTCATCGCGAACGCCCGCTCCGGGCCGACCGCCGGGATCGTCACGTTCACCGGGATCCGGTCGCGGACCGGGGCGGGCCAGCCCTCGTGCGCGGCCTCCCGCGCGGCGGCCAGCCAGCGGGCGCACTCGGCCGGGCCGTACTCGGCGAACGGCGAGAACTCGCCCCAGCCGGCGGGGCCCTGGACCAGGACGCCCTCCCGCCGCGTCACACCGCGGAACCGCGTCCGCATCGGGATGGCGAACACCCGCACCCGCTGACCCCCTGACCTGGCCGCCGAAT
Source organism: Actinomadura sp. BRA 177 (assembly GCF_013372625.1). GTDB lineage: Bacteria > Actinomycetota > Actinomycetes > Streptosporangiales > Streptosporangiaceae > Spirillospora. Next base: position 1,657 of record NZ_JABXFD010000219.1, on the reverse strand, counting down.
CACGATATTCCGGATCACACCGTGCGTATGAACACTTAGTAGTACCACGGGAAACGCGACCAATCGGGGTCGCGCTTCTCCAGGAACGAGTCCCGTCCCTCGGCCGCCTCGTCGGTGCCGTAGGCGAGGCGCGTCGCCTCGCCGGCGAACACCTGCTGCCCCACGAGCCCGTCGTCGATCAGGTTGAACGCGAACTTCAGCATCCGCTGCGCCGTCGGGCTCTTGCCGTTGACCTTCCGCGCCCACTCCAGCGCCGTCGCCTCCAGCTCGGCGTGCGGGACGACCGCGTTGACCATGCCCATCCGGTGCGCGGCCTCGGCGTCGTAGGTGTCGCCGAGGAAGAAGATCTCGCGGGCGAACTTCTGCCCGACCTGCCGCGCCAGGTACGCCGACCCGAACCCGCCGTCGAAGCTCGCCACGTCCGCGTCGGTCTGCTTGAACCGGGCGTGCTCGCGGCCGGCGAGGGTCATGTCGCACACGACGTGCAGGCTGTGGCCGCCGCCCGCCGCCCAGCCCGGCACCACGCAGATGACGACCTTGCCCATCATCCGGATCAGCCGCTGCACCTCCAGGATGTGCAGCCGCCCGGCCCGCGCCGGGTCGATCGTCTCCGACGTCTCGCCCTCGGCGTACTTGTAGCCGTCCTTGCCGCGGATGCGCTGGTCGCCGCCGGAGCAGAACGCCCAGCCGCCGTCCTTCGGCGACGGGCCGTTGCCCGTCAGCAGCACGCAGCCGATATCGCTGGACATCCGCGCGTGGTCCAGCGCCCGGTACAGCTCGTCCACCGTGTGGGGGCGGAACGCGTTGCGCACCTCCGGGCGGTTGAACGCCACCCGCACCGTGCCGTGGTCGACGGCCCGGTGGTAGGTGATGTCGGTGAAGCCGAACCCCTCGACCTCTTTCCAGGCGTCCGCGTCGAACAGCTCCGAGACCATGTGTTCCTCTCCCTGAAGCGCCCGCGCCGGCCGGGGTCGCGGGCGGTCGTGACCCATTCAACCGCTGCCGTGTTTGAACGCGTTCAGCGGGGTCGTCTAGGCTGATGAGATCATGGATCGCCCGCTGCACGCCGTCGTCCTGCCGCCCAGCCCCCGCCTGCTGGACGCCCTGGCGGACGCGCTCGGCGGCGGCCCCGCGATCTGCCCGCTCTCCCCCGGCCTGCCCGAACCGGCGCTGCGCGGCCTGCTGGACGCCCTGGCCCCCGACGCGGTCGAGACACCGGACGGGCTCGTCCGCCGCGCCCCCGGCGGGCACCCGCCGGTCGACGCCGGCACCGCGGTGCTGATCGCCACGTCCGGCTCCACCGGCGCCCCCAAGTTCGTCGAGGTGTCCCAGGACGCGCTGCGGCACTCCGCCGCCGGGACCCTCGCCCGGATCGAGGCCAAGCCGGACGACCGGTGGCTGTGCTGCCTGCCCACCAGCCACATCTCCGGCGTCCAGGTCCTCGTCCGCTCGCTCCTGGCCGGCACCGAACCGGTCATCACGCCGCGCTTCGACGCCGCCGCCGTCGCGCGGGCGGACGGCTTCCACGTCTCCCTCGTCCCGACCCAGCTGCGCCGCCTGCTGGACACCGGCGCCGACCTGGCGCGGCTCGGCGCGATCGTCCTCGGCGGCGCCGCCGCCGCGCCCGGCCTGCTCGCCCTGTCCCTTATCCACATCT
>NZ_JABXFD010000438.1 GCF_013372625.1 Actinomadura sp. BRA 177 | reverse complement strand
TGTTCTTTGTTTGTATGTGACGGTGACCGCTGAGATCTACACTTCCCTCTTCGGCGGCAGCGTCAGATGTGTATAGGAGACGGGGTGACGAGGAAGCCGGTGTGGCCGACCATGCGGTGGTCGGGGCGGACGGCGAGGCCGTCGACGTGCCAGGAGCGGAGCATGGTCTCGAAGGCGTAGGGCTCGGCGAAGCTCCCCTGGGCGCGGAGGTCTTCGACGACGCGGGACATCTGGGTGGTGGTGGCGATGTAGGCGCAGACCATGCCGCCGGGGATGAGGGCCTTGGCGACGGCGTCGAGGGTCTCCCAGGGGGCGAGCATGTCGAGGACGACGCGGTCGGCGTCGGTCTCGGTGAGGGCGTGTTCGAGGGAGCCGACGGTGAGGCGCCAGGCGGGGTGGGGGCCGCCGAAGAACTTCTCGACGTTGCCGCGGGCGATGTCGGCGAAGTCGGGGCGGCGCTCGTAGGAGGAGACGAGGCCGTGTTCGCCGACGGCGCGCAGGAGGGAGCAGGTGAGGGCGCCGGATCCGGCGCCGGCCTCGATGACGCGGGCGCCGGGGAAGATGTCGGCCATCGCGATGATCTGGGCGGCGTCCTTGGGGTAGACGACGGCGGCGCCGCGGGGCATGCGGAGGGTGAAGTCGGCGAGGAGGGGGCGGAAGGCGAGGTATTCGGTGCCGCCGGTGGAGCGGAAGACGCTGCCTTCGGGGCTGCCGATGATGTCGTCGTGGGGGACGGAGCCCTTGTGGGAGTGGTAGAGCTTGCCGGGCTGCAGGGTGATGGTGTTGATGCGGCCCTTGGGGTCGGTGAGCTGAACCTGGTCGCCGGGGCGGAAGGGGCCGTGCGGGATGCGGC
>NZ_JABXFD010000220.1 GCF_013372625.1 Actinomadura sp. BRA 177 | reverse complement strand
CCTCCCCCGCCCAGGCGGAACTCCCACCCGACCCCGACCGGACGACGGTCGAGGACCTCCTAATCTCCGTCCGCCGCAGGAGCGTGACCTGGTGAACCTCCCCGAAGGCATGACCGCCCGCCTCGCCGCCGACCACCCGTACCCGCGCGCGTTCCTCACTGTCAGCGGCGCGCACCTCTACGGCTTCCCGTCCAAGGACTCCGACATCGACCTGCGCGGCGTCCACGTGCTGCCGCTGGAGGAGATCGTCGGCCTGGACACGGGCGACGAGACGATCACGCTGATGTGGGACCACGACGGTGTGGAGGCCGACGCGGTCACCCATGACCTCGCCAAGTTCTGCGCGCTACTCCTGCGGCGCAACGGCTACGTCCTGGAGCAGGTCATGTCACCGCTGGTCGTGGCCACCTCGGAGGTGCACGCCGAACTGAAGGCGCTGGTGCCGGGGCTGGTCACGTCCAACCACGCGCACCACTACCTGGGGTTCGCGCGGTCGCAGTGGCAACTGTTCGAGCGATCACGCGAGCTGAAGCCCCTGCTCTACACGTTCCGGGTGCTGCTCACCGGAATCCACCTGATGCGGACGGGCGAGGTAGAGGCCGACCTGACCCACCTCACCGGTCCGTCCTACATGCCGGACCTGATCGAGGCCAAGCGCGCCGCCGAGCACGGCGCCCTCCCGGAGGACGCCCCCGGCACGTCCCGCCTCCACGATGACGTCGCCGCCCTGACGACCCGACTGGAGGACGAGCGGGGCCGCAGCGACCTGCCCGAATTCCCCGCGAACCGCCGCGCCCTCCACGACTTGGTGGTTCGGACCCGCCTACGCTGAACCCTGCGGTGCCTCCCCTGCGTGCCACCGGTTATACGGACCGTTTTTGGACGCAACCACCCGGTGCGGTCGCCACGTACCAGTCAGCACGTACCAGGTGATTGCGGAGCCGAGGAAGGGGAGCGATGCGCGAGCAGGGCATCGACCAGAAGGACATCGCGGAGGCGGATCTGCGGACGAGGCGCGGCGTGTTCCGCGCCGTCGCGTTCCGGGACCCGGTCGACGGGCACGAGCACATGGCGCTGGTGCGCGGCGACGTCCGGGGGCGCGGGGACGTGCTCGTCCGGATGCACTCCGAGTGCATGACGGGCGACATCTTCGGCGCGACCCGCTGCGAGTGCGGGGACCAGCTCGGCGCGGCGCTGGACGCGATCGTCCGCGAGGGAGCCGGTGTCCTGGTCTACCTGCGCGGGCACGAGGGGCGCGGGATCGGCCTCGTCGCGAAGGTCCGCACCCACATCCTGCAGGACGACCAGGGCCTCGACACCGTCGACTCCGCCACCGCGATCGGGCTGCCGGTGGACGTCCGCGACTACGGCCCGGCCGCGCGGATCCTGCGGCACCTCGGCGTCCGGTCGGTGCGGCTGATGTCGAACAACCCGGACAAGGTGCGGGCGCTGGAGTCCTACGGCGTGCTCGTCGCGGCGCGGATGCCGCTGCTCGTGCCGGTCAGCGACGACAACGTCCGCTACCTCACCGCCAAGCGCGACCGCCTCGGCCACGACCTGCCCCAGCTGGACGCCGCCGTGCTCGGTGAGGCGCCGGTCAGCGAGGTGCACTGATGGCGCGGTCGGTGACGCTGACGCGGCCGGTGGCGCCGGCGCTGCGGGCGCCGCTGCCGCTGCCGCGCCGGGTGCGCCTCACCCGGGGGCCCGAGCTGGGTCTCGCGGTGGCGGTGCAGTTCGCGCTGCTGGCGGTGCTGCGTCCCGGCCATGCGGGCTTGGCCGTGGGCGCGGCGTTCGCGCTGGCGTCGTGGGCGATCCTGAGCCGGGCGTTCCGCCGGCGGCGCACGCTGGGGCCGGCCGATCACGTGACGCTGGCGCGTGTCGTGCTGACCGGGGGTGTGGCGGCGCTGGTCGCGGGGCATCTCGCCGGTGGCGGGCACACCGCGGCGCTGGTGGTGGTCGCGTCGGTCGCGCTCGTCCTGGACGGTGTGGACGGGCAGGTCGCCCGGCGCACCGGGACGGCGTCCAAGCTCGGTGCGCGGTTCGACATGGAGACCGACGCGTTCCTCGTGCTGGTGCTGAGCGTCGAGGTCGCGTGGTCGGTCGGGGCGTGGGTTCTCGCGATCGGCGCGATGCGGTACGTGTTCGGCGCGGCGGCCTGGGCGGCGCCGTGGCTGTGTGCTGAACTGCGGCCGAGCGTCGCGCGGAAGGCCGTCGCGGTGGTGCAGGGCGTGGTGCTGGTCGTGGCCGCGGCGGGCGTCGTTCCGCATGCGGGCCTGCTGGTGGCGGCGGCGCTCGCGCTGCTGGTGTGGTCGTTCGGGCGGGACGTGCTGTGGCTGTACGCGCGGCGCGACCGGCCAGTGGAGGCGACTCGGGGGAGGAGCACGGATGGAGCGCGACGCGCGCGCCTTCTGGATCCGGTCGCCCGGTAAGGGGGAGATCGACGATCTCGTCCTGCCGGAGCCGGGGCCGGGTGAGGCGGTCGTCCGCACGCTGTACTCGGGCGTGAGCCGGGGGACGGAGGCGATCGTGTTCCGCGGCGGCGTCCCGCCGAACCAGCACGCGATCATGCGGGCGCCGTTCCAGGACGGGACGTTCCCCGGCCCGGTCAAGTACGGGTACCTGAACGTCGGCGTGGTCGAGCACGGGCCTTCGGAACTGGCCGGGCGCACGGTGTTCTGCCTGTACCCGCACCAGACCCGGTACGTCGTCCCGGCGAGCGCGGTCAGCGTCGTTCCGGACGATGTGCCGCCGGAGCGCGCCGTCCTCGCCGGGACGGTCGAGACCGCCGTGAACGCGCTGTGGGACGCGGCGCCGCTCGTCGGCGACCGCATCGCCGTGGTCGGTGCCGGAATGGTCGGCTGCTCGGTCGCCGGCGTCCTTGCAGGGTTTCCGGGGAGCCGCGTGCAGCTGGTCGACACCGACCCTTCGCGGGCGTCCGTCGCGAAGGCGCTCGGGGTGGAGTTCGCCTCGCCGGAGCAGGCTTTGGGCGGCTGCGACCTGGTCGTCCACGCGAGCGCGACCGAGGCGGGGCTGGCGCGGGCGCTGGAACTGCTCGCGCCGGAGGGGGAGGTCATCGAGCTGAGCTGGTACGGCGACCGGCGGATCAGCGTCCCGCTCGGCGAGTTCTTCCACTCGCGGCGGCTGACGATCCGGGGCAGCCAGGTCGGCGCGGTGCCGCCGTCCCGCCGGGCGGGCCGCACGTTCGCCGACCGGCTCGCGCTGGCGCTGAAGCTGCTCGCGAACCCCGCCTTCGACGCCCTCATCACCGGGGAGAGCCCGTTCGACGAGCTGCCGGGCCTGATGCCGCGGCTCGCGAACGGCGAGATCCCCGCCCTCTGCCACCGGATCGTCTACTAGGAGGACGCACTTGTTCGGCATCACCGTCCGCGACCACGTCATGATCGCGCACAGTTTCCGCGGCGAGGTCTTCGGGCCCGCGCAGCGGCTGCACGGCGCCACGTACGTGGTGGACGCGACGTTCCGCCGGGCCGATCTCGACCCGGACGGGCTCGTCGTCGACATCGGGCTCGCCACCCGTGAGCTGGGCGAGGTCCTGGGCGCGCTGAACTACCGCAATCTGGACGACGAGCCGGATTTCGCCGGGGTCAACACCTCGACGGAGTTCCTCGCCAAGGTCATCGCCGACCGGCTCGCCGTCCGGGTGCGCGCGGGCGCGCTGGGCGAGAACGCGCGCGGCCTGGCCGGCCTCACGGTGACGCTGCACGAGTCGCACGTCGCCTGGGCCAGTTACGAGCGCGAGCTATGACCGCGCCCGAGATCTGCGTCGTCGTCCCCGGTGACATCGACGACACCGCACTCCCGAGCGGCGGCAACCACTACGACCGGCGGCTCTGCGACGAACTCGTGGCGTCGGGACGTCCCGTCCGCGAGGTGGCGGTGCCGGGCTCGTGGCCGCGCCCGGACGCGGCGGCGCGCGACGGCCTCACCCGCTCCTTGGCCGAGTTGCCCGACGGTGCGGTCGTCCTGATGGACGGCCTGGTCGCGTGCGGGGTACCGGACATCGTCGTCCCGGATGCGGGACGGCTGCGCCTGGCGGTCCTGGTGCACCTTCCCTTGGCGGACGAACCCGGACAAGCCGACCTGAACGCCGGTGAACGGAAGGTCCTGGACGCGGCCGGGGCGGTCATCGCCACCAGCCCATGGGCCAAAGACCACCTCATCGCCCATCACGGCCTCGACCTGTCCCGCGTCCACGCCGTTGCGCCGGGCACCGACCCGGCGCCGCTCGCGAACGGCACCGACGGCGCGACCCGCCTGCTGTGCGTGGCGTCGGTGACCCCTCGCAAGGGGCACGACGTCCTCGTGGAGGCGCTCTCCACGGTCGCGCACCTGCCCTGGCACTGCGAATGCGTCGGGCCCCTCGGCCGCGACTCCGACCACGTGACCGACCTGCGCCGGCTGATCGCCCGGCACGGCCTCGACGGCCGCGTCGACCTGCAAGGACCGCTCACCGGCAAGCGGCTGGACGACGCCTACGCCGACGCCGACCTGCTCGTCCTCGCGTCCCGCGCCGAGACGTTCGGGATGGTGGTGACCGAGGCCCTCGCGCGCGGCATCCCCGTCGTCGCGACGTCGGTGGACGGCGTCCCCGACACGCTCGGCTGGGACCCGACCGGCGCCGTCCCCGGCCTGCTCGTCCCGCCGGACGACCCCGGTGCGCTGGCCGCGGCGCTGCGCCGCTGGCTCGTCGAACCCGACCTGCGGGGGCGCCTGCGCGCCGCCGCCCGGCTGCGCCGCGGCATGCTGCCCGGCTGGAACGACACGGCCCGCCGCATGGCGACCGTCCTGTCGAGGCTGCGGCGGGAGGCGCGATGACGGAGCGAAGCGAGGGCATCGGTGCGGCTTCTGCCGGGGGACGCGGGGGGTCGTCTCCCCGCAAGGAGACGCTGAGTTTCGATCCGGACTGGCTGGCGCTGCGGGAGAGCGCCGACGCCGCCGCCCGCGCCGCCGACCTGCTGGAACCGCTCCGGGCCGCGCTCCCGCCGGACGAGCCGCTGGTCATCTGGGACCTCGGCTGCGGCACCGGCTCGCTCGGCCGCTGGCTGTCCGGGCGGCTGCGCGGCCCGCAGCACTGGATCCTGCACGACCACGACCCGGCCCTGCTCGACCGGGCCGGCGCGGGCGGCTACATCACCGCCGACGGGCTGCCGGCGACGATCGAGACGCGGGCGGGCGACCTCGCCGCGCTGCGCGCGTCCGACCTGGTCGGCGCGTCGCTCGTCACCGCGTCCGCGCTGCTGGACGTGCTCACCGCCGCCGGGATCGAGACGATCGCCGCGGCGGCCGCCTGCCCGGCCCTGCTCACGCTGTCGGTCGTCGGCCGCGTCCGGTTCTCCCCGGCCGAGCCGCTCGACGCCGCGTTCGCCGCCGCCTTCGACGCCCACCAGCGCCGCGGGGACCTCCTCGGGCCGGACGCCGTCACCGCCGCGATCAAGGCGTTCGGGCGCCGCGGCGCCACCGTGCTGACCCGGCCGAGCCCGTGGCGGCTCGGCCCCGGCCAGTCCACGCTGACCGCCGCGTGGCTGCGCGGCTGGGTCGGCGCCGCCGTCGAGCAGCAGCCGGACCTGGCCTCGTTCGCGGGCGACTACCTGAGCCGCCGCCTCGCCGACTGCGCCGCGGGCCGGCTCTCCGTCGAGGTCCACCACCTGGACCTGCTCGCCCTACCTGGGGGAACATCATGAAGAGGCTCTGGCCTTGGGGGCGCCTGCTCGGCGGGCTGGGCATCCTCGGCGCGCTGCTGTGGTGGCACAGCACGGACGCTTTCGTGGCGGCGTACCACTCGATCGATCCCGAATCCGTCGTTCTCGCCCTCGCCATCGGGCTCGTGACCACGGTGCTCAGCGCGGCCCGGTGGTGGCTGGTCGCGCGACGGCTCGGCTTGCACCTGCCTATGGCCGGAGCCGTCACGGACTACTACAGATCCCAGTTCCTGAACGCCGTACTGCCTGCGGGCGTTTTGGGGGACGTTCACCGAGCGGTGAGCCACGGCCAACGCTCCGGTGACGTCGTCCGTGGGGTGCGGGCCGTGTTCCTTGAAAGGATCGCGGGCCAGGGTGTCGCGATCGTTGCAGGGGTCGCAGCGTTGTTCGCCTACCCGGCCTTGCTGTCGGCGATGGCCCCGGCCCTCATTCCTGTGGGGATCGCGCTCGTGCTGTTGCTGGTCCTGGCGCGTTGGAAACACCCCGCCCTGGTCTCCACGTTCACCGACTTGCGTGCCGCCGCGCGCGCTTGGCCGGGCATCGTGGGGCTGTCAGTCGTGGCCCTGGGCGGTCATGTGGCGCTGTTCGTCGTCGCGGCCCGCCTGGTCGGCGCTACGGCCCCGCTCCTCACCCTGCTGCCGCTGCTGCTGCTCGCGCTGCTGGCGATGGTGCTGCCGCTCAACGTCGGTGGCTGGGGGCCGCGCGAGGCCGTCCTCGCCCTGGCGTTCGGCGCCGCCGGGCTCGGCTCAGCGCAGGGCCTGACCGTCTCCGTCGTGTACGGGGTGCTGAGCTTCGTCGCGTGCCTGCCCGGCGCCGCGACCCTGCTGCTGAAGCACCGCGAGGACGTCCCCGAACGCCTCGACAAGGCTCCGCAGCGCGTCCCGGCCCTTGCCGGCGCGGGCCAGTGAAGGCCGCCCGATGACGCCCGACCGGGTGTAGGCGGCCATCCCGGTCGTCAGCAGGTGCCGCCGGTCATCGGCCAGATGATCGGCGGTGTCGTACCCGTCCCTCAGCAGCTCCGGGTGGGCGTGCAGCAGGATCGACGCCTCCAGCTCCCCGGCGTGCATGTCGCTGTCCCCGGACGTCTCGACGCCGGCCGCCTTCCGCGCGGCCTCCCACTCGTCGAACCCGGGGAAGAGGGCCATGTCGCCGTGCGCCTCCTGCACGACGTTGCCCAGGACGTAGTTGCCGCCATGCCCGTTGACCAGCACGAGCTTCGGCACTCCGGCCCCGCGGAGCGACTCGGCGACGTCCCGCACCACGGCATGCAGGGTCGCCGCAGAGATGCTCACCGTCCCGGGCCAGCCGGCGTGCTCCTGCGAGCAGGAGATCGTCACGGGCGGGAGGAGCCGCACCGGGTGCGCCTTCGCGATCTCCTCCGCGAGCGTGCAGGCGATCACCGTGTCCGTCGCCAGCGGCAGGTACGGCCCGTGCTGCTCGAAGCTTCCTACTGGCAGCACGGCCACGGGGACGTCCGGAACCTCGGCGCTCGTATGCATCGGCAACATGCCCCAACTCTGCCGCATCCGCCGCGCTTGCGGCTCAGCTCCCGAGCAGTTCCCGGACGAGCCCGCCCACCTGCTCGATCTCGGTGAGGAAGCCGTCGTGGCCGGACGGCGACTCGATCACCCGCAGCCGGTCCGCGCCCGGGATGCCGGCCGCCAGCTCCGCCTGCTGGGACAGCGGGTAGAGCCGGTCGGAGTCGACCCCGGCCACCAGCGTCCGGGCCGTCACCCGGCGCAGCGCGGCCGCCGTGCCGCCCCGGCCCCGGCCGACGTCGTGGTCGTTCATCGACTCGGTGAGCACCACGTAGCTGCCCGCGTCGAAACGTCCCATCAGCTTGCCGGCGTGGTGGTCGAGGTAGGACTCCACCTGGTAGCGCCCGGCCCGCTGCGGGTCCTCGCCGTCCTGCGGGCGGCGGCCGAAGCGGGTCTGGAACTCCGGCTCGCTGCGGTAGGTGATGTGCGCGATCCGGCGGGCGATGCCCAGCCCGGCGTGCGGGCCGTCCCCCGGCGGGGCGTCGTAGTAGTCGCCGCCGCGCCAGCCCGGATCCGACCGGATGGCGTGCAGCTGCGCGCCCGCCCACGCGATCTGCTCGGCGCTCGCCGCCGCGGTGGTGGCGAGCAGGAGCAGCGACCCGGTGCGCTCCGGGTAGGACACCGCCCATTCCACGGCGCGCATCCCGCCCATCGAGCCGCCGGTGACCAGCGCCCAGCGGTCGATGCCCAGCGCGTCCGCCAGCTGCGCCTCGGCGGCGACCATGTCGCGCTGCGTCAGATACGGGAACGAACCGCCCCAGGTCGTCCCGTCCGGCCGGCGCGAGGACGGGCCGGTACTGCCCTGGCAGCCGCCCAGCACGTTGGGCGCGACGATGAACCAGCGGTCGGTGTCCAGCGGAAGGCCCGGCCCGACCAGGCCGTCCCACCAGCCGGGCGTCGGATGCCCCGGCTCGACCGGCCCGGTGACGTGGCTGTCCCCGGTGAGGGCGTGCAGCACCAGCACCGCGTTGGACGCGTCGGGCGCGAGCCGCCCCCAGGTCTCGTACGCGAGCCGCACCCGGGGCAGGATGCCGCCGGCCTCCAGCGGCAGCGGCCGGTCCAGGGTGATCCACCGCCGCCGTCCGGGCGGGTCCCCCTCCCGCCAGGCCCCGGAGGCCGGCGGGAGGGCGACCGGTGCGGTCTCGGCGTCGGTGCTCAGGACGCGCCCTTCGCCGCGCGGAAGCCGGCCTCCAGATCGGCCTTGAGGTCGGTGACGCTCTCGATGCCGATGCACAGCCGCACCAGGCCGGGGGTGACGCCGGCGGCGGTCAGCTCGGCCTCGTTCAGCTGGCTGTGCGTGGTGGACGCCGGGTGGATGATCAGGCTGCGGACGTCGCCGATGTTGGCGAGGTGGCTGAACAGCTCGACGCCCTCCACGAACCGGCGTCCCGCCTCGATGCCGTCGCGCAGCTCGAAGGTGAACACGGCGCCCGAGCCCTGCGGCAGGTAGCGCTGCGCGGCTTCGTGCCACGGGCTGGACGCCAGCCCCGGGTAGTGGACGGCCGACACCTCCTCGTGCTGCTCCAGCCACTCGGCCAGCTCCTGCGCGCTCGCCGACTGCCGCTCCATCCGCAGGCTGAGCGTCTCCACGCCCTGCAGCAGCAGGAACGCCGAGTGCGGCGCGATCGCCGGGCCGAGGTCGCGCAGCAGCTGGACGCGCAGCTTGATCCCGTAGGCGCCGGGGCCGAGCGCCGGCCAGTACTGCAGGCCGTTGTAGCTCGGGTCGGGCTCGGTGAAGTCGGGGAACCGGTCGGCGTTCGCGCCGAAATCGAACGTTCCACCGTCCACGACCACGCCCGCGATGGTGGTGCCGTGCCCGCCGATGAACTTGGTCGCCGAGTGCACCACGATGTCCGCGCCGTGCTCGATCGGCCGCACCAGGTACGGGGTCGCGATCGTGTTGTCCACGATCAGCGGGACGCCCGCCTCGTGCGCGATGTCGGCGACGCCCCGGATGTCCAGGACGTTCCCGCGCGGGTTGCCGATGCTCTCGGCGAACAGCGCCTTGGTGTTCGGCCGGATCGCGGCCCGCCAGGCGTCCAGGTCGTCGGCGTCCACGAAGGACACCTCGATGCCGAACTTCGGCAGCGTGTGCTGGAACAGGTTGTGGGTGCCGCCGTAGATCGTGGAGCTGGAGACGATGTGGTCGCCGGCGCGCGCCAGGTTCCAGATCGCCATCGACTCCGCGGCCTGCCCCGACGCCACCGCCACCGCGCCGACGCCGCCCTCCAGCGCCGCGATGCGCTTCTCGAACGCGTCCTGCGTCGGGTTCATGATGCGGGTGTAGATGTTGCCGGTCTCGGCGAGCGAGAACAGGTTCGCGGCGTGCTCGGTGTCGCGGAAGACGAACGACGTCGTCTGGTAGATCGGCACCGCCCGCGCGCCGGTGGCCGGGTCCGGCTCGCTGCCGGCGTGCACCTGCTTGGTCTCGAACGACCAGCCGGCCTCGGCGGACGTGGCGGGGTCGGCGTGCTCACTCATGGCTCTCCTTGGACGGGACGAGGGGGACGGGCTCGTACGGGTCCGGCGCCGGCGTGCGGGGGCTGTGCCTTATACACATCTGAAGCCGCCGACGCAGCGGGTAGGGTGTGACTCCGCTGGCGACCACACAACAAACCAAAAAAACAGCGAACACTCAG
>NZ_JABXFD010000620.1 GCF_013372625.1 Actinomadura sp. BRA 177 | reverse complement strand
TTGATGTGTGTGGCGTGCTCGCAGCTCTACGTGACCCTCTTCGTCGGCAGCGTCAGTTGTGATTACGAGACAGGCTCCGCCAGGCCCCGCATGACCAGCTCCGCCTGCGCGCCCGCGCCGATCACCGCGACCGTGTCGGCGTCCGGACGGGCGAGCGCGTGGGTGCCGAGCGCGGCGGCCAGGCCGGTGCGCCACGCGGTCACGGTGGCCGAGTCGAGCTGGGCCAGCAGCTCACCGGTGCCGAGGTCGTGCAGGCAGACGACGCCGCGCAGCGCCGGCCGGCTGCCGGGGAACTTGGCGTTGACCTTCACCGTGTAGGCGGGGACCTCCGCGACCACGCCGGGCAGCAGCGCCGTGGCGGTGCCCTGGCCGGGCAGGTTCGCGATCACCCGGCGCGCGGCCGTCCCGTCGTCGGCGGCGGTGAAGCCGCGGCGCAGCGCGTCGAGGCAGGTGGCGGGGTCGAGCACCGCCTCCAGGTCGGAACGGGTCAAAAGGAGCGTCACCGGACCATTCTCCCGTTCCCACTGTCCGGTGACTAGCCGGACGGCCGACGCCATCCCGCCACGAGCACGTCCCAGTCGGTCAGCCAGTCGCGTCCCTGCTCGTCGATGAACGAGCCGGGCGGCGGGGTGATCCGGTGGTCGCGCAGCCATTCGCCGGGGCGCCGCATGGCGGGGCGGACCCGGCCGTCGCTCGGCATGAGCTGCGGCGGGATCGGCGCCGGCATCGGCGGACCCTGCGGCTCGGCGGCGGCATCGGCGACGTCCTTCTCCTCCGCCATGCCGATCGGGCCCTCGCGGCGCGCGTTGAAGAACTGGTGCACCGCCGGGTGCGTGCTCGACAGCACCATCTCCCGCGGCCCGAACATCACCAGGCCGCGGCGGAACAGCAGGCCGAGGTTGTCCGGCAGGACGCGGGCGGTGCCGATGTCGTGGGTGACGATGAGGAAGGTCGCGCCGAGCTCGGCGTTCAGGTCGACGAGCAGCTGGTTGAGGTAGGCGGTGCGGACGGGGTCGAGGCCGGAGTCCGGCTCGTCCGCCAGGATGATCTCGGGGTCCAGGACGAGGGCGCGGGCGAGCCCGGCGCGTTTCTTCATCCCGCCGGAGATCTCACCGGGCAGCTTGTCCTCCGACCCGGTCAGGCCGACCATGTCCATCTTCTCCAGGACGATCCGCCGGATCTCCGACTCGCCCTTCTTGGTGTGCTCGCGCAGCGGGAAGGCGATGTTGTCGTAGACGTTCATGGAGCCGAAGAGGGCGCCGTCCTGGAACAGCACGCCGAACTGGCGGCGCAGCTCGTAGAGTTCGCTCTCGCGCAGCCGCGGGACGTCGCCGCCGCCGACGTAGACGTGGCCGCGGTCGGGCCGCAGCAGCCCGACGAGGTTCTTGAGGAACACCGACTTGCCGGTGCCGGACGGCCCGAGCAGCGCGGAGATCTCGCCCGCCGGGACGGTCAGGGACACGTCCTCCCAGATGACCTGCCGGCCGAACGACTTCCTGAGCCCTTCCACCCGGATCTCGACGCCCATGGGCACTCCCGTGCCGGGGAACCGGGGGCGGGGGGTCCCGCGTCAAAGGTCCGGTCCCCCACCATCTCCGACTGTACGTCGGGATCACCGGCCCGGGGAGGCCCATTGGACGCCCGGTCCAGGGAGCGGGAATCCATCGTGCTCCGACGAATCCTGAAACAAAATCAGGTTCGGTCGACGGGCCGGAAGTCCGGCATGCCCGGACTGACCACGGGCGGCCCCGCAGGGTGCCAACGAGCCTGCCCGGAATTGGTCACCTTCTGCGTCTTACGTCCGCATTGACGGTTCTTACACCATGTCCAGGACCTCCGGCGCACCACAAGGGTGCGCCACCCCCCCCGCTGGAGGCACAAGTGCAGAACCGTCACAGGCGCGTCGGCGCCGCCGCCGTCACCACGGCCGCGGCAGGCCTGGTGGCCGCCACCCTCGCCACCGCTCCCGCCGCGTCCGCGGCCCCGGCAGCTCCCGCCGCTCCGGCCGCACCCGGCACGCTGGCAAGCTCGCTCGCCCACCAGCTCGGCTCCCAGACCGCCGGCTCCTACCTGAAGGGCGGCAAACTCGTCGTCACCGTCACCAGCGCGCAGGCCGCGCAGGCCGTCCGCGCCGCGGGCGCCGTGCCGAAGACCGTCGCGCGCAGCGGCGCCGACCTGAAGAAGGTCACCAAGGCGCTCGAACGCGACGCGACCGTCCCCGGCACCGCCTGGGCCGTGGACGCGGCCACCAACCAGGTGCTGCTGACCATGGACAGCACGGTCACGGGCGCCAAGCTCAAGAAGGTGCGGGCCGCGGTCGCCGAGCAGGGCGCGGCCGTCCGCACCGAGCGGGTCGCCGGGAAGTTCCAGAAGCTCACCCGCGGCGGCGAGGCCATCTACACGGGCGGCGCGCGCTGCTCGCTGGGCTTCAACGTCCGGTCCGGCAGCACGTACTACTTCGTGACCGCCGGGCACTGCACCAACATCGGCTCGACCTGGACGGACAGCTCTGGCCGGACGCTCGGCCGCACCGTGGCCAGCAGCTTCCCCGGCAACGACTACGGGGTCGTGCAGTACACCTCGACGCCCAGCGACACCCAGGGCAGCGTCAGCCTCTACTCCGGCACCCGCGACATCACCAGCGCCGGGAACGCGGCGGTCGGGCAGACCGTGTACCGCAGCGGCAGCACCACCGGCCTGCACAACGGCCGCGTCACCGCGCTGAACCAGCGGGTGAACTATGCCGAGGGCAGCGTCAGCGGCCTCATCCGCACCACCGTCTGCGCCGAGCCGGGCGACAGCGGCGGCTCCCTGTTCGCCGGGTCCACCGCGCTCGGGCTGACCTCGGGCGGCAGCGGCAACTGCTCGTCGGGCGGGACGACGTTCTTCCAGCCCGTCACCGAGCCGCTCTCCCGCTACGGGCTGAGCGTCTACTGATCTCGCGGCTCGACTGAGAAGACGGCACCGTGAGAGGCGGGCCGTCCCCACCCGGACTCCGTGGGGGCGGCCCGCCGCCGTGTCCGAGCCGGCCCGGGGCTCAGCCGGCGGCGGGGACCTCCAGGGTGCGGTGGATCTCGGCGATGACCGCGGGCTGCTGGTCGGTCAGGTAGAAGTGGCCGCCCGGCAGCACCTTCAGCGCGAAGCGCCCGTCGGTGGCCTGCGCCCAGCCGCGCGCCTGCTCCGGCGACACGTGCGGGTCGGAGTCCCCGATGATGGCGGTGAGCGGGACGGCCAGCCGCGTCCCGTCCCGGTGCGCGTAGTCCTCGATCAGCGTGAAGTCGTTGCGGATGTACGGCAGCACCAGCTCGCGCAGCTCCGGCTCCTGCAGCGCCTCGGCGTCGCTGCCGCCCATCTTGACGATCTCCTCGACCACGCCGTCGTCGTCCAGGTCGGAGACGCGGCGCTCGTCGCCGCGGTCGTGCGGCGGCCGGGTCCCGGAGGCGAACACGTGCGCGGGGGCGGCGCCCCGCTCCTGCAGCAGCCGCGCCACCTCGTAGGCGAGGACCGCGCCCATGCTGTGCCCGAACAGCGCGGCGGGCCGGTCCATCAGCGGCGCCATCGCCCCGGCGATGAGGCGGGCGGGCTGGTGGGCGTCGGTGACGAAGGCGTCCGCCATCCGGTCGGCGCGGCCCGGGTACTGGACGGTGTGCACCTCGACGGCCGGGCTGATCTCCTTGGCCCACGGCCGGTAGAACACCGCCGACCCGCCCGCGTGCGGCAGGCAGAACAGCCGCATCGACGCCCAGGGGCGCGTCTCGGCGCAGCGGAACCAGGTCACGTGATCAACTCCTCCTCGTACCGGCGGGAGGCCCGGCGCGGGTCCTGGGGCAGCGGCCAGGGCGCGACCCTCGGGTCCGGGACGAGCTTCGGCGCGGTGGTCTCCGCCGCCACCTTAAAGCCGCGGCGCCGGTAGTTGGCGATCGCGTTCGGGTGGTCGAGGCTGCTGGTGCGCAGCCACACGCGCGAGGCGGGGCCGGCGTCCAGGGCCCACAGCTCGCCGCGCTGCCAGGCGCGGCGGGTGCACTGCTCGACGAGGTAGCCGCCGTAGCCGCGGCCGACGAACGCGGGGGTGAGCCCGACCAGGTGGATCTCGGTGTCCCCGCCGGGCTGCGCCTCGACCTCGAAGAAGCCGGCGATGGTGCCCTCGGCCATGGCGATCCACGTGGACAGTTCGGGACGCTCCACCCAGGACCGCCACTGCGCGTACGTCCACGGGAAGCGGTCCGTCCAGCAGACGCGGGAGCCGACCGTCGCGTACAGGGCGCGGTTGACGTCGGCGGACGGCAGCGCGGCCAGCGTGAACGTCATCTCGACGCCGGGCAACGGCGCCGGACGCAGGTCGGCCGCGTCCAGCATCTCCATCTCCCACTCGGTGACCGAGGGGATTTCGAGATCAGCCACCCATGGCCTCGATGAGGCTCTTCGGTCGCATGTCGGTCCAGTTCTCGTTGATGTAGTCCAGGCACGCCTGCCGGGTGTCCTCGTCCTTGGCCACCGTCCAGCCGGCGGGGACCTCGGCGAACGACGGCCACAGCGAGTGCTGGCCCTCGCCGTTGACGAGGACGGCGTACGTGCCGTCGGGGTCCTCGAACGGGTTGCTCATCTGTATCCCTTTCAGTGACTGCTGCGCAGTTTGTCCAATCTAGCGGCCAGCACGGCGCCCATCTCGGCGGCCGGGCCCGGCTCCATGAGCAGGTGGTGGTCGACGTCGAGGGGGTAGTCCTCGATCTCGCCCTCGACGAGCGGGCCCCAGTTGGACCGTCCGGTGGGCGACCCTTCGGTGCGGCCCTGGAGCGCGGTGAAGAACACGATGTCACCGCGGAACCGTCCGGGCCGGTACTCCTCGGCCTGGCGGAGCCCGTTCTCGTAGTTGCGGTACACGTTGACGAGGTCGTCCTCGCCGAGGGTGGCGAGGGCGTCGTCGCGGTCGGCGAGCACCGCCATGATCTGCGCCAGGTCGGGGTTGCCGTCGGCGGCGACCATCTTCGCGTCGATGCCGATGGCCTCCAGCAGCTCGGGCAGGACCTCGCGCCGCTCCGATTCGAGGTCCTGGCCGTGGTAGGCGTCGATGAGCGCGAGCAGCCCGACGCGCTCACCGGAGGCCTGGAGCCGGACGGCCATCTCATAGGCGACGAGCCCGCCGAGCGACCATCCGGCAAGGTGGTAGGGGCCGGACGGCTGGACGGCCCGGATCTGCTCCAGGTAGTCCTCGGCCATCTCCGCCACCGAACCGGGCAGCTCGGATTGCGTGAACGCACGCGCCTGCAGCCCGTAGATCGGCTGGTCGGGGCCGAGGTGCCGCTGGAACTGAAGGTAGCCCCAGGACAGGCCGCCGGCCGGGTGGACGAAGAACACCGGCGGCCGGGTGCCCTGGGTGCGGATCGGCAGCAGCACCTCGAACCCGAGCCGGTCTTCAGGCTCGCCGACGCGGGTCAGCGCTTCAACGGTCTGGTGCGTGAACACGTCGCGAGGCGTCAGCTCGACGCCCGCCTGCCGGGCACGGGTGACGAGCTTCAGCGCGGCGATGCTGTCGCCGCCGAGGTCGAAGAAGCTGACGTCGGCGCCGACGCGGTCGAGGCCGAGGACGTCCGCGACGATCCCGCAGAGCTGCTCCTCCTCGGGCGTGCTCGGGTCGCGTCCGGCGGCGGCCTCGCCGTAGTCGGGGGCGGGCAGGGCGCGGCGGTCGAGCTTGCCGTTCGGGCCGACCGGGAACGTGTCGAGCCGGACGAACGCGGCGGGCACCATGTACTCGGGCAGCCGGTCCTTGACGAACTCGCGGAGGCCGTCGATCGAGGGTGCGATCACGTAGGCGACGATGCTCTTGACGCCGGGGGCGTCCTCGCGGGCGACGACGGCGACGTTCTGCACGGCCGGGTGCGCGGCGATCGCGGCCTCGATCTCGCCGAGTTCGATCCGGAACCCGCGGACCTTGACCTGGAAGTCAACGCGGTCGACGTAGTCGAGGGTGCCGTCCGTCCGCCACCGGACGAGGTCGCCCGTCCGGTACATGCGGTCGCCGGGCGCCCCGAACGGGTCGGCGACGTAGCGCTCGGCGGTGAGCGAGGCACGCCGCAGGTAGCCGCGGCCGAGCCCGGCGCCCGCGATGTACGCCTCGCCGACCACGCCAGGTGGGACGGGCCGGAGCCCCTGGTCCAGCACGTAGACGCGCATGTCGTCGATGGGCCGGCCCAGCACGGTGGACGTCTCGGACGGGTCGTCGAGCGGCGCACGCTGCCCTGCGATCGTGGTGTACGTGGTCGCCTCGGTCGGCCCGTACACGTTGCCGACCTCGGTCTCCGGGCACGCGGCGAGGACCTTGCGGATCGCGCTCGGCGACCCGGCCTCCCCGCCGGTGAGCACCTCGCGGAGCCGCGCGAACGCGTGCGGCCGCTCGTCGGCGACCAGGTTGAACAGCGTGGTGGTGAGGAACAGGCCGGTGAGGTCCCCGGCGGCGATGATCTCTTGGAGCGCCTCGCCGTTCAGGTGGCCAGGCGGCGCGACGACGGCGGTGCCGCCGTGCAGCAGCGGTGTCCAGACCTCGTAGATGGACGCGTCGAACGCGTGCGGCGAGTGCACGAGGACCCGATCGTGCGCCCCTCCCCTGAGCCTGCCGTCGGTGGCGAGGTCGAGCGCGTCCCGGTGCCGCAGCATGACGCCCTTGGGCACGCCGGTCGACCCGGAGGTGAACAGCACGCAGGCAAGCTGCTCAGGATGGCACGGGACACCGGGGTCGGTCGCGGGCTGCGCGTCCGTCTCCGGATCGTCGTCCACGACAAGGATCTGCGCAGACGTATCAAGACCGGCCACACGCTCCCGCATCGCCGAATTGACGACGAGAACGGGCGCGTCGACTTCGGCGACCGCCCAAGCCATTCGCTCGGCCGGGTAACTGTGATGAATTGGCGCATAGGCTCCGCCCGCCTTAAGAATTGCCAGCGAAACCACGACAATGTCGGCAGATCTTTCAAGCAGCACCGCAACGGGAACATCCCGCCCAACCCCGAGCCCGACAAGCCGATGCGCCAGTCGATTCGCCCTCGCGTCCAATTCCGCGTACGTGACCGACTCCCCCGCCGCGCGGACGGCGGTGGCGGTGGGGGTTTTGGCTAGTTGTGCGGCGAAGCGGGCGGTGAGGGTGTCGGGGCGGCGGTCTGTGGTGGGGCCTTGCCAGTCGCCGAGGACCTGGGTGCGTTCGGCGTCGTCCAGGACGGTGATGCGGGCGAGAGGGAGGTCGGGGCGGTGGGCGATTGCTTCGAGGATGCGGGTGAAGCGGCGCATCAGGCGTTGCGCGTCGGGCTCGGTGTAGAGGTCGGGGCGGTGGTCGATGCGGAGGGACAGGCCGCGGCCGGGGACGGCGGCGAACGTCAGCGGGTAGTGGGAGGCGTCGTAGCCGTCGACGTCGTGGAGGGTGAGGCCGCCGAGGGCGGTCCCGGCGGCGTCCGGGTCGAACGGGTAGTTCTCCAGGACGGTCATCGTGTCGAACAGCGTCCCGGTGCCGGTGAGGCGCTGGATGTCGGACAGGCCGAGGTGGTGGTGCGGCATCAGCGCGGCCTGCTCGTCCTGGAGCCGGGTGAGGGCTTCGGCGACGGTGTCGGCAGGGCGGACGCGGACGCGGATCGGCAGCGTGTTGATGAACAGCCCGATCATCTGCTCGACGCCGGGCAGTTCGGGTGGGCGGCCGGAGACGGCGGCGCCGAACACGACGTCGGTGGCGCCGGTGAGGCGGCTGAGCAGCGTGCCCCAGGCGAGTTGCAGGACGGTGTTGAGGGTGACGCCCTGGGCTCGGGCGCGCGCGCTGAGCGCGGTGGTGAGTTCTTCGGTGAGGGTCGTCCGGACGCGTCCAGGTGTATCGGCGCCAGGCTCAGGTGCACCAGGGGCGACGAGAGTGGGTTCGTGGACGCCGTCGAGGGAGCGCCGCCAGGCGTCCTCGGCGGCGGGACGGTCCTGGGCGGCGAGCCACGCCAGATAGTTCTTGTAGGGGGCGACGCGCGGCATCCCGGTGTCGTCGCCCTTGGCGAGGTACAGCGCGAACAGTTCGGTCTGCAGGACGGGCGTGGACCACCCGTCCAGGAGGATGTGGTGGTTGGTGAACACCATGCGGTGCAGGTCGTCCGCCAGCTTGATGAGCATGTAGCGCAGCAGCGGCGGTTTCGTCATGTCGAACGGCCGGGCGCGTTCGGCGTCGGCGAGTTCGCGCGCCTTGGCCTCGCGCTCGGTTTCGGGCAGGGCGGTGAGGTCCTCGTCCTGCCACGGAAGCCGGACCGTCCGGTGGACGACCTGGACCGGCGAGCCCTCCTTGCGCTGCCGGAACCCGGCGCGCAGGTTCGCGTGCCGGCGCAGGAGGGTGGTGGCGGCGGCCTTGAGCGCGTCCACGTCGAGGGGACCGCGCAGGTCGAACACGATCTGCGCCGTATAGACGTCGTGGCCCGAGTCGTAGAGGGCGTGGAAGAAGAGCCCCTGCTGCAACGGGGACAGCGGGAGGATGTCCTCAAGCTGCGACTTGCTCAATCCAGCTCCCATTCACCGTCGAGCTCGGCGGCGAGCTCGTCGATCTCGTCCTGGCTGACGTCCACGAGGGACAGGTCGGACGGGGTGAACCCGCCGACGGGTCCGTCGGCGGTGCCGTCCACGACGTGCGCGACGAGGCCGCGGAGCGCCGTGTACCAGCGTCCGGCGAGGTCCTCGATGGCGGCGGCGTCGAACAGGTCCCCGGCCCACGTCCACGTCGCGGACAGCTCGGGGCCGCCCGGTAGGTCGCGAGTGTGCGCGTTGACCTCGATGGCGTGGACGAGGCCGAGCGCGGCGTCCTGGCCGGTGCCGAGGGCGTCGCTGTCGGCCTGGTCGGCCGGTCCCCAGTCGGTGGCCTCGGGCGCGGTGGAGCGGCCGAGGTAGTTGAACGCGATCTGCGGGTGGGCGGCGGCGAGGCTCGTGCCGGCCGCCGGGTTGAGGTGGCGGAGCAGCCCGTACCCGATGCCGTTGTCGGGGATTTCGCGGAGCTGCTCCTTGACCCGCTTGAGCGCGGTGCCCATGGCCTGCCCGCCCTCGCGGACGTCGGCGGGCTCGACGCAGCCCGCGTCCAGGCGGACCGGGTAGATGGAGGTGAACCAGCCGGCGGTGCGGGACAGGTCGACGCCGGGGACGATCTCCTCGCGGCCGTGCCCTTCGAGGTCGATGAGGACGGCGGTCTCGTCGGACGTCCCGCGTTCGCGCCGCCATTCGGCGACGGCGAGGGCGAGGCCGGTGAGCAGCACGTCGTTGACCCGCCCGTGGAACGCGGCCGGGACCTCGGTGAGGAGCGGCTCGGTCACGTCGGCGGGCAGGTCGAGCGTGAGGTGCCGGGCCGTCCCGAACGTGTCGGCGGCCGGGTCGAGCGGCCGGGCGCCGAGGACGGGGTCGGGGGTGGCGAGGACGTCCTCCCAGAGCGGCAGCTCGGCGGTGCGGGCCGGGTCGGACGCCTCGGCGGTGAGGCGCTGCGCCCAGCGGCGGAACGAGGTCGGGACGGGGTCGAGGTCTCCCCCGGCCCACGCGGAGACCAGGTCGGGGAGGATGATCCGCCAGGACACGCCGTCCACGACGAGGTGGTGGAGGGTGAGGAGGAGGCGCCCGGAGGCGTCGGGCCCGGCGTCGAACCAGACGAGCTGCGCCATCGTCCCGGCGGCCGGGTCGAGGCGGCGCCGCGCGGCTTCGCCCTCCTCGGCGAGGACGGCGCGGAGGGACTCGGTGCCGAGGTCCGCGACGTCCACGCGACGGACGAGCGGCGCGGCGTCGACCGTGCCCGGCTCGGCGACCTCGAACTCCCCGCTGTGGATGCGGAGGCGGAGCATGTCGTGGTGGTCGAGGACGGCCTGGAGTGCCCCGGTCAGCGCGTCGAGGCCGATGTCCGGCGGGACCTGGAGGAGCATCCGCTGGCTGTAGCCGTCGACGGGGCCGTTCAGCTCCTGGAACCAGCGCATGATCGGCGTCGCGGGGACGCGGCCGATGCCCGCGCCGGGCGCCTCCGCCTCGACCCGCTCGCCCTCGCCGACCGGCTTCGCGGCCGCGGCCAGTTCCTCGACGGTCTGGTGCTGGAACACCTCGCGGGGCGTGATGACCAGGCCGGACTGGCGGGCGCGGGACACCAGCTGGATCGCGATGATCGAGTCGCCGCCGAGATCGAAGAACCCGTCGTCGATTCCGACGCGTTCCAGGCCGAGGACCTCGGCGAACAGGCCCGCTAGGGTCTCCTCCTGCGGGGTACGCGGTGCGCGCGACGACACCTTCGCGGCGAAGTCGGGCGCGGGCAGGGCCATGCGGTCGAGTTTGCCGTTGGACGTCAGCGGGAGGGCGTCCAGCTCGACGACGGCGGCGGGGATCATGTAGTCGGGCAGCGAGCGTCCGGCGAACCGGCGCAGGTCGGCGGTGTCGATGCCGTCGGCGGCGACGTAGGCGATGAGACGGTCGTCGCGGACGATCACGGCTGCGTCCCTGACGGCGTCGTGCCTGGTCAGGACGGCCTGGATCTCGCCCAGCTCGATCCGGAACCCGCGCAGCTGCACCTGCTGGTCGGCGCGTCCCAGGTATTCGAGGGTGCCGTCGCGGCGCCAGCGGCCGAGGTCACCGGTCCGGTACATGCGGGTGCCGGGCTTGCCGTGCGGGTCGGCGACGAACCGTTCGGCGGACAGGCCGGACCGGTTCAGGTAGCCGCGCGCCAGGCCGGCGCCCGCGACGTACATCTCGCCGACGACACCCGGCGGGACGGGCTGGAGGCGTCCGTCGAGGACGTAGACGCGCAGGTCGGGGATGCCGACGCCGATGATGCTGCCGGGCGCGGTGGCGGCGTGGACGCGGTCGAGCGCGATGTACGAGACGTGGACGGTCGTCTCGGTGATCCCGTACATGTTGACGAGGGTCGGCGCGTCCTCGGGGTGCCGGGAGTACCAGTCTTCGAGTCGTCCCAGGTCGAGGGCCTCACCGCCGAACACGATGTAGCGCAGGGCGAGGTCGGTGCCGGGGTTGTCCCTGTCGGCGGCCATCAGCTGGTAGAAGGCCGACGGGGTCTGGTTGAGGACGGTGACCTTCTCGGCTTCCAGAAGCTTGAGGAAGTCTTCGGGCGTGCGGGACGTCAGGTACGGGACGACGACGAGACGGCCGCCGTAGAGGAGCGGACCCCACAGCTCCCAGACGGAGAAGTCGAACGCGTAGGAGTGGAACAGCGTCCACACGTCGTCCGGGCCGAAATCGAACCATTCCTCGGTGGAGCGCAGCAGCCGCACCACGTTCTGGTGCGGAATCACCACGCCCTTGGGACGACCCGTCGAACCCGACGTGTAGATGACGTACGCGGGGTTGTTCGGGTCGATGGCAACGCCGGGGTTGGTGTCGGGCTGGCCGGTGACGTCGAGGTCTTCCGGACGAAGGGTGAGGACGGGGCGAGCGTCCTCGACCATGTAAGCGATGCGGTCTTCCGGGTAGTCCGGGTCGATCGGGACGTAGGCCGCGCCCGCCTTGAGCACGGCCAAGATCGCCACGACCAGATCGGCCGAGCGCGGCAGCGCCAGCGCCACGAACTGCTCCGGCCCGACGCCCTGCCCGATGAGTCGGTGCGCGAGGCGGTTGGCCTTGGCGTTGACCTCGACATACGTCCACGAGACGCCTTCGAACGTGACGGCCGGCGCGTCCGGACGGGCCGCCGCCTGTGCCTCGAACAGCGCGGGGATCGTCGTCCGCTCGACGTCGCCGCCCTTGCCGCCGGCCCAGCGGCGTAGCAGCGTGCGGCGCTCGCTCCGGTCGAGGATCTCGGCGGTGGTGATGGGAGCGTCGGGGTCGGCGACCAGTTCGCGGACGAGGCGCTCGAAGCGGTCCGCGATGCTCACGGCGGTGTCGGCGTCGAAGAGGTCGAGGGCGTATTCGAGACCGGCCTCGATGCCACCGGGCGCGCCATCGTCGCCGTGCCGTTCCTCCAGGTAGAGGGACAGGTCGTACTTGGCGGTCCCCGCCGTCAAAGGTTCGGCGCCGCCGGTGAGCCCGTCCAGTTCAAGCCGGGCTTCCGGGTTGTTCTGGAACGACAGGACGACCTGGAACAGCGGGTGCCGAGCCATCGACCGCGCCGGGTTGAGCACCTCGACGAGCCGCTCGAACGGAAGATCCTGATGCGCGTAGGCGGCGAGGTCGTGTTCCTTGACACGCGATATCAGCTGGCGGAACGAGGGCTCCCCGGACGTGTCGGTGCGCAGGACGAGCATGTTCACGAACATGCCGACGAGATCATCTAGGGCCTCGTCGGTGCGGCCGGCGATGGGCGAGCCGATCGGCACGTCCGTGCCCGCGCCAAGACGACTGAGTAGCGCGGCGTAGGCGGCCTGCATGACCATGAACAGGCTCGCGCCGTTCTCCCGCGCGAGGGCGAGGAGCCCGGCGTGCAGGTCGGCGTCGAGTTCGAACGCGTGCGTTCCGCCCCGGTAGGACGACTCCGCCGGGCGCGGCCGGTCGGCCGGAAGCTGCAACTCCTCGGGCAGCCCGGCCAGAGCGTCCCGCCAATAGGCGATCTGCTGCGAGACCAGGCTCTCGGGGTCGTCCTCGGAACCGAACAGTTCGCGCTGCCAGAGCGTGTAGTCCGCGTACTGGACGGGCAGCGGCGCCCACTGCGGCGCACGCCCTTCCGCACGGGCCGTATAGGCAAGCAGCACGTCGCGGGCGAGCGGCGCCATCGACCAGCCGTCCGCCGCGATGTGGTGCAGGACGAGCATCAGCACGTGCGTGTCATCGCCCAACCCGAACAGCCGGGCGCGCAGCGGCGGCTCCACCGACAGGTCGAAACCGCGTCCGACCTCGGCGGCCAGGGCCATCGGCAGGCCGGCCTCGCCGGTCTCGGTGATGTCGAGCCGGGGCCGCGCGGCGGCCGGTTCGAGGACGAGCTGCCGGGCCGTACCGGACCCGTCCGGGAAGATCGTGCGGAGGGACTCGTGCCGCGCCACCACGTCGGCGAGCGCCTCACGCAGCGCGTCCAGGTCGAGCACACCGTTGAGCCGCAGCGCGACCGGCATGTTGAACGTCGCCGACGCGCCCTCGAACCGGTTGAGGAACCAGAGCCGCTGCTGCGCGTACGACAGCGGCACGACGTCGGGACGCTCGGCCCGCACCAGCGCGGGACGCACGTCGCCCGCCGCGTCCGCCAGCCGCTCGGCGAGGCCGGCGACGGTCGGCGCCTCGAACAGCGCCCGGACGGGCAGCTCGGCGCCCAGCGCGGACCGGACCTTGCTGACCAGCCGGGTCGCGGTGAGCGAGTCGCCGCCAAGGTCGAAGAACCCGTCCTCAACACCGACCCTCGGCACGCCGAGGATCTCCGCGAACAGCCCGCAGAGGATCTCCTCCTGCGGGGTGCGCGGCGCGCGACTCGCGGCGGCGCCGGTGTCGGGTGCGGGCAGCGCGGCCCGGTCAAGCTTGCCGTTCACGGTCAGCGGCAGCGCGTCCAGGACGGTGAACGCCGGGACCATGTAGTCGGGCAGCCGCTCGGCCGCGTACCGGCGGACGGCCGCGACATCGACGTCCGGGCCGACGAGGTAGGCGGCGAGGCGCTTGTCGCCGGGCCGGTCCTCGCGGACGACCACGGCGGCCTGCGCGACGCCCTCGCACCCGGCGAGGACGTTCTCGATCTCGCCCGGCTCCACCCGGAAGCCGCGAATCTTGACCTGGTCGTCAGCGCGGCCGAGGTACTCGATCGTGCCGTCCGGAAGCCATCGGGCCAGGTCGCCGGTTCGGTACATGCGGTCGCCGGGCGCGCCGAATGGGTCGGCGACGAACCGCTCGGCGGTCAGACCCGGCCGGTCGAGATACCCGCGCGCGAGCTGCACGCCCGCAAGGTAAAGCTCACCTGCAACACCCACAGGGACGGGCTGAAGCGCGGCGTCCAGCACGTACGACCGCGTGTTCCGGTACGGACCACCGACCGACGGACGCTCGCTACGCGCGACCACCTGGTTCATGGTGTCGATGGTCGACTCGGTGGGCCCGTAGAAGTTGCGCGTGGTGAGACCGGGAATCGCACGCAATTCGGCCCACAGACTCTCGCTGATGGCCTCGCCACCAAGAAGGAGCTGTGTGGGCAGGTGCCGCCCATCGCCGTCCAGCAAACCCGCTTCACGGAGCGAGGCGAAGTGCGACGGGGTGGTGTTCACCAGGTCGATCTGCGCCCGCGCCACGTACTCCGTGTACGCCTCAACGTCGCGGCGGGTGTCGTCGTCGATGAGGTGCAGCTCGTGGCCGTACATCATCCACAGCAGGCCCATCCAGGACGTGTCGAACGAGAACGACGCCAGATGAGCGAATCGCATCCGCCGCCCACCAACGGCCTCGATCGCCGGATCGATGAACGCGTCCCGATGCGCCTCGAAGTAGTTGAGCACCCCCACATGCGGAACGGCCACACCCTTGGGCCGCCCGGTAGACCCGGACGTGTAGATGACGTACGCCGCGTTGTCCCGCCGCAACGCCCGCACCCGCTCGTCGTCAGACGGGTCGTGTCCAGGCCGCCCACCCACGTCCGCCGACCCATCGGCGGCGACGACCAAAACCGCCCCGTCGTGCGGCACGGTCCCGTCCGACTGGGCTTCGACGGTGATGGTGAGGGATGGGCGTGCGTCGGCCAGCATGTAAGAGATGCGATCGGAGGGATACTCCGGATCGATCGGGACGTACGCCGCGCCTGCTTTGAGGACACCCAAGATCGTTACGACGATCGCGGGGGTGCGCGGGAGGACGACGGCGACGCGGTCTTCGGGGCCTATGCCTCGGGCGATCAACTCGTGGGCTAGGCGGTTGGCGCGCTCGTTCAGGTCCGCGTACGTCAACGACGTGTCGCCGCAGACCAGGGCCACGTCCGACGGCGTACGGGCGGCCTGGGTCTCGAAGAGGGTTGGGAGGGTGCCGGTCGGGACGTCGGCGGTGGTGGCGTTCCAGCCGCCCAGCAGGGCCCGCTCGGCGTCGTCCACGAGGTCGACGGCGCCGATTAGGCGGTCGGAGTCGGTGGCGAAGGCTTCGAGGAAGCGGCGGATGCGGGCCAGGAGTGCCTCGACGACGTCGTGTTCGTAGACGTCGGGGCGGTAGTGCAGGCGCAGCGACAGCTTGTCGCCGGGGGCGGCTACGAACGACAGGGGGAAGTGGGTCGCGTCGTAGGAGTCGACACCCGCGATGCGGACGCCGTTCAACGAGCCGTCCATCGTGGACGGGTCGAACGGGTAGTTCTCGAGCACCGTCATCGTGTCGAACAGCGCGCCGCCGTGGCCCGCCGCGCGCTGGATGTCGGTGAGGCCCAGGTGGTGGTGGGCGAGGAGTTCGGTCTGCTCCTCCTGGAGGCGTTCCAGGAGGGAGGCGAGCGACTCGTCCAGCCGGTAGCGGACGCGGATCGGCAGCGTGTTGATGAACAGGCCGATCATCTGCTCGATGCCGGGCAGTTCGGGCGGGCGGCCGGAGACGGTCGCGCCGAAGACCACGTCGTTGGTGCCTAGGAGGCGGCCGAGGACGAGGCCCCACGCGCCTTGCAGGACGGTGCTCAGGGTGATGCCGTGGCGGCGGGCCGCGCGGGTGAGGCGGCGGGTGGTCTTCTCGTCGAGTTCGGTGATGGTGCGCTTCGGGGGTTCCGGGGCGCGGGCGGCGGCCTCGGGGGCGACGAGGCTGGGCTCGTCCACGCCGTCGAGAGCGCGGCGCCACGCTTCTTCGGCGGCGGCGCGGTCCTGCTGGGCGAGCCACGCCAGGTAGTTCTTGTACGGGGTGACGCGCGGCATCCCCGTGTCGTGGCCGCCCTGCATGTAGAGCAGGAACAGCTCGGTCGCGAGGATCGGCGTCGACCAGCCGTCCAGCAGGATGTGATGGTTCGTGAAGACGAGCCGGAACCGCTCGGGCCCCATATGAACGAGGACGAAGCGCAACAGCGGCGGCGCGGTCATGTCGAAGCCGCGTGCGCGTTCGCGAACCACTACGGCGTCGGCCTCGGCGCCGGAGGCGGTGACCTCTTCCCAGGGCAGTTCGACCGTGCGCGGGATCACCTGGACGGGGCGCGACAGGTCCTCGTGCCAGAACGCGGCGCGCAGGTTCGCGTGCCGGCGCAGCAGCGTCTCGGCGGCGGTGCGCAGCGCGGCGACGTCCAGGGGGCCTTCGAGGTCGAGGACGAACTGGGCCGTGTAGACGTCGCCGTCGCCCGCGTCGAAGAGGGCGTGGAAGAAGAAACCCTGCTGCAAGGGCGACAGCGGCAGGATGTCCTCAAGGTCCCCCCGGTTCACGATTTCTGCCTCCACGCGGTCTGCAGCTTGTCGATCTCGTTCTGGTCCAGCTCTACGAGCAGGTCGGACGGGGTGAAGCCGCCCGCGTCGCCGGCGGCGGCGTCGGTGGCGAGGGTGCGCAGGGCGGTGAACCAGCCCTCGGCCAGGTCCCGGACGTCGGCGGACTCCAGCAGGCCGCCCGGCCAGGTCCAGGTCGCCGACAGTACGGGGCCGCCGGGCAGGTCGCGGGTGACGGCGTTGATCTCCAGGACGTGCGCCATCGGCATCGCGGGGTCCTCGCCGGCCGGGAGTTCCTCGGTGGAGAGGGTCCAGTCGCCGTCTTCGCCGCCGGCTGCGACGCGGCCCAGGTAGTTGAAGGCGATCTGGGCGGGCGGGACGTCGGCCAATTCTTCGGCGGCGTCGCCGTCGCCGTAGCGGAGGAGGCCGTACCCGATGCCGCCGTCCGCGATCGCCCTGAGCTGCTCCTTCACTGTCTTCAGCGCGGCGCCGCCCGTGGCGTTGCCCGCGTCCAGGCGGACGGGGTGGATCGAGGTGAACCAGCCGGCGGTGCGGGAGATGTCGGCGCCGGGGACGACGTCCTCGCGGCCGTGGCCCTCAAGGTCGATGAGGACGCCGGTGCCGCGACCGCCCCGGTGCCGCCGCCACTGCGCGACGGCGAGGGCGAGGCCGGTGAGCAGGACGTCGTTGACCCGTCCGTGGAACGCGGCCGGGACCTCGGTGAGGAGGGGCTCGGTCACGTCGGCGGGCAGGTCGAGGGTGACCGAACGGGCGCGGGCCGCGATGTCGACGCGCGGGTCGAGCGGGCGCTTGGCCAGGTTCTGCGGCGGGCCGTCGACGATGTCGAGCCAGTCCTCCAGCTCGTCCTCGTCGCGTTCGGACGCGGTGAGCTTCTGCGCCCAGCGGCGGAACGACGTCGGCACCGGGTCGAGGGCTCCCCCGGCCCAGGCGGTGACTAGGTCGGGCAGCAGGATGCGCCACGACACGCCGTCCACGACCAGGTGGTGCAGGACGACGAGGAGGCGTCCCTGCTCCTGGCCCGCGTCGAACCAGACGAGCTGCGCGACCGTCCCGGCGGACGGGACGAGGCGGTCGCGGGCGGCGGTGGCCTGCTCGGTGATGACGGACTGGACCTTGTCGGCGTCCAGCCCCGCGACGTCGATGCGGGTGACGAGGTCGGCCGCGTCGGACGATCCGGGCGGCTGGACGACGGGCTGCCAGCCGTCCAGGCGGAGCCGCAGGATGTCGTGGTGGTCCAGGAGGGTCTGGAACGCGGCGGTCAGCTGCTCGATGCCGAGGTTCGGCGGCGTGCGGAGCAGCATCGACTGGTGGAAGCCGCTGATGAGCGACGCGTCGCCGTCCACCCGGTCGCGCAGCCACGCGACGATCGGGGTGACGGGGACGGGGCCGACCCCGGCGCCGGGCGCCTCGGCCTCGATCTCCTCGCCCTCGCCGACCGGCTTGGCGGTCGCGGCCAGTTCCTCGACGGTCTGGTGTTGGAACACGTCGCGCGGCGTGATGACCAGCCCGGACTGGCGGGCGCGGGAGACGAGCTGGATCGCGATGATCGAGTCGCCGCCGAGGTCGAAAAAGCCGTCGTCGATCCCGACGCGTTCCAGGCCGAGGACCTCGGCGAACAGCCGCGAGAGGGTCTCCTCCTCGGCGGTGCGGGGCGCGCGGGACGACACCTTCGCGGTGAAGTCGGGCGCGGGCAGCGCCTTGCGGTCGAGCTTGCCGTTGACGGTGAGCGGCAGCGCGTCCAGCTCGACGACCACGGCCGGGACCATGTAGTCGGGCAGGTCCTTGCCGACGAACCGGCGCAGCTCGGACGAGTCGACGCCCGATCCGGCGACGTAGGCGATGAGGCGGTCGTCGCGGACGATCACGGCGACGTCGGAGATCGCGTCATGGCGGGCGATGGCCGACTCGATCTCGCCCAGCTCGATGCGGAAGCCGCGCAGCTGCACCTGCTGGTCGCTGCGGCCCAGGTATTCGAGGCGGCCGTCGGTCAGCCAGCGGCCGACGTCGCCCGTCCGGTACATGCGGGTTCCGGGCGCACCGAACGGGTCGGCGACGAACCGCTCGGCGGACAGGGCCGGACGGTTCAGGTAGCCGCGCGCCAGGCCGGCACCGGACACGTACAGCTCACCGACGACACCGGGCGCGACCGGCTGGAGGTGGTCGTCCAGGACGTAAATGCGCAGGTCGGGGATGCCGACGCCGATGACGCTGCCAGGCGCGGTCGCCGCGTAGGCGCGGTCCAACTCGATGTACGAGACGTGGACGGTCGTCTCGGTGATCCCGTACATGTTGACGAGCGTCGGGGCGTTTTCGGGGTGGCGCGAGTACCAGTCTTCGAGGCGGCCCAGCTCAAGCGCCTCGCCGCCGAACACGATGTAGCGCAGCGCCAGGTCGGTGCCGGGGTTGTCCCTGTCGGCGGCCATCAGCTGGTAGAAGGCCGACGGGGTCTGGTTGAGGACGGTCACCTTCTCCGCAGAGAGCAGAGTGAGGAACTCCTCTGGCGAACGCGACGTCAGGTACGGGACGACGACGAGACGGCCGCCGTAGAGCAGCGAGCCCCACAGCTCCCACACGGTGAAGTCGAACGCGTAGGAGTGGAACAGCGTCCACACGTCGTCCGGGCCGAAATCGAACCACTGCTCGGTGGAGCGCAGCAGACGCACCACGTTCTGGTGCGGAATCACCACGCCCTTGGGACGACCCGTCGAACCCGACGTGTAGATGACATACGCGGGGTGGTCCGGCGAGATCGCGACGTCGAGGTTGGTGTCGTCGTAGCCGGTGGCGTCCAGGTCTTCCGAACGAAGGGTCAGGACGGGGCGGGCGTCCTCGACCATGTAGGCGATCCGGTCTTCGGGGTAATCCGGGTCGATCGGCACATAGGCCGCGCCTGCCTTCAGCACCGCCAGGATCGCCACGACCAGGTCGGCCGAGCGCGGCAGCGCCAGCGCCACGAACTGCTCAGGCCCGACGCCCTGCTCGACCAGCCGACGCGCCAGGCGGTTCGCCTTCGCGTTGACCTCGGCATACGTCCACGACACGCCATCGAACGTGACGGCGAGCGCATCCGGGCGGGTCGCAGCCTGCGCCTCGAACAGCGCCGGGATCGTGGCCCGCTCCACAGGAGCCGCGCCGGGACCGGCCCACTCGCCGAGGATCAGCGACCGCTCCTCCGCCGACAGGACGTCCGCGCCGCCGATGGGCGCGTCCGGGTCGGCGAGCAGCGCGGACAGGTAGCGCTCGAACCGCTCGATGAGCCGCCGCGCGGTCGCCGGGTCGTACAGGTCGAGCGCGTACTCCAGCTCGCCGTCGAACCCGTCCTCCTGCTCGGTGAGAATCATCAGCAGGTCGAACCGGGACACGCCGGCGGTCAGCGGCTCCACCTCGGCGCTGAAGCCGGGCATCTCCAGCCGCGCCTCGGGGTTGTTCTGGAACGTCAGCCCGACCTGGAACAGCGGGTGCCGTCCCAGGTGGCGCGGCGGGTTCAGCACTTCCACGAGCCGCTCGAACGGGACGTCCTGGTGCGCGTACGCCCCCAGGTCGGTCTCCCTGACCCTGCCGATCAGCTCGCGGAACGACGGGTCGCCGGATGTGTCGGTCCGGAAGACGAGCATGTTGACGAACATGCCGACGAGATCGTCCAGCGCCTCATCGGTCCGGCCTGCGATGGGCGAGCCGATCGGGACGTCCGTCCCCGCGCCGAGTCGGGTGAGCAGCGCGGCGAACGCGGCTTGGGCGACCATGAACGGGCTGGCGCCGGTCTCGCGGGCGATGTCCAGCAGGCGGGCGTGGACGTCGGCGCCGAGCCGGAACCGTTCCGTCCCGCCCCGGTAGGACGCCGCCGCCGGACGCGGCCGGTCCGTCGGAAGCTGCAACTCCTCGGGCAGCCCGGCCATAGCATCCCGCCAGTAGGCGATCTGCTGCGAGACCAGGCTCTCGGGGTCGTCCTCGGAGCCGAACAGCTCCTGCTGCCAGAGCGTGTAGTCGGCGTACTGGACGGGCAGCGGCGCCCATTCGGGTGCGCGGCCCCCGGCCCGCGAGGCGTAGGCGGTGATGAAGTCGCGGGCGAGCGGCGCCATCGACCAGCCGTCGCCGCCGACGTGGTGCATGAGCAGCAGCGCGATGTGCTCGTCCGGCCCCACACGGAACAGATGGGTGCGCAGCGGCGGCTCGGCGGTGATGTCGAACGCGTAGCCGGCGGCCATGGCGAGCCGCGTCGGCAGCTCCGCCTCGGTCGTCTCGACGACCTCCAGTTCGGGGCGGGCGGCGGCCGGGTCGAGGACGAGCTGGCGCGGCACTCCCCCGCCGTCCGGCAGGATCGTGCGGAGCGTCTCGTGCCGTTCCACCAGGTCGCCGACGGCGGCGCGGAGCGCGTCCACGTCCAGGCGGCCGCGGATGCGCAGCGCCGTCGGCATGTTGTACGTCGCGGACGGCCCCTCCAGCCGCTGGAGGAACCACTGCCGCTGCTGCGCGTACGACGGCGGCAGCACGTCGGGGCGTTCGCGCGGTTCCAGCGCGGGACGGGCCGGCGCCTCGGCGTCCGCCGCGCCCAGCAGCGCGGCGAGGCTCCGCACGGTCGGCGCCTCGAACAGGGCGCGGACGGGCAGTTCCACGTCCAGCGCGCGGCGGAGCCGGCTGACGACGCGGATCGCGATGAGCGAGTTGCCGCCGAGCGCGAAGAAGTCGTCGTCGGCGCCGATACGGTCGGTGCCGAGCAGTTCGGCGAAGACGGCGGCGACGGTCTGCTGCGCCGACCCGGCCGGGGCCCGGTACTCGGTCACCGGCGTGAGCGTCAGCTCGGGCTTCGGCAGCGCCTTGACGTCGACCTTGCCGTTCGGGGTGAGCGGCATCTCGTCCAGCACGACGACGGCGGCGGGCACCATCGACTCGGGCAGGTGCTCGCGGACGTGGGCGCGCAGCTCCTCCAGGTCGAGGGTCTGGCCGGGCGCGGCGACGACGTAGGCGACGAGCCGCTTCTCCACCGGCCCCGCCACGGCGGCCGGGGCCTCCGTCTCGGGCAGGTCGAGCCCGCCGACGGTGACGGCGCCGGCGGAGGCGACGACGGCCTCCAGGACGTGCCGGTACAGGCCGGCGAACCGTTCGGCGGTGTGCCGGTCGAACAGGTCGAGGGCGTATTCGAGGGTCCCCGCGTATCCGCCCGAGCCGTCGCGGGGGTCCTCCAGGATGAACTCCAGGTCGAACTTCGCGACCCCGGCGTGGACCGGCTCGACGGCGACGGTCAGGCCGGGCAGCTCGACGGACGCCTCCGGGATGTTCTGCAGCGTCAGCATCACCTGGAACAGCGGGTGGCGGCCCAGGTGGCGCGGCGGGTTCAGCACCTCCACGAGCCGCTCAAACGGGACGTCCTGGTGCGCGTACGCGGCGAGGTCGGTCTCCCGGACGCGGGCGAACAGCTCCGCGAGCGACGGGTCGCCGGAGGTGTCGGTCCGCAGCACCAGCGTGTTGACGAACACGCCGACGAGATCGTCCAGGGCCTCGTCGGTGCGGCCCGCGACGGGCGAGCCGATCGGCACGTCGGTGCCCGCGCCGAGCCGGGTGAGCAGCGCGGCGAGCGCCGCCTGCAGGACCATGAACAGGCTGACCTGGTGGTCGCGGGCCAGCGCGCGCAGGCCGTCCGCCAGGTCCGCCGGGACGTCGAAGGCGACCTGGTCGCCCCGGTAGGACGCCCGGTCGGGGCGGGGCCGGTCGGCGGGCAGCGCGAGCGCGTCGGGCAGCCCGGCGAGGGCGTCCTTCCAGTACGCGATCTGCCGGGCGGCGAGCCCGTCCGCGTCGTCCTCGGAGCCGAGCAGCTCCCGCTGCCACAGCGCGTAGTCGGCGTACTGGACGGCGAGCGGCGCCCAGTCGGGGGCGTGCCCGTCGCGGCGGGCGAGGTAGGCGGTGATGACGTCGCGGGCGAGCGGCGCCATCGACCAGCCGTCCCCGGCGATGTGGTGCATCACCAGCATCAGCAGGTGGTCGTCCGCGCCGACCCGGTACAGGTGGGCGCGGAGCGGGAGGTCCGCGGCGAGGTCGAAGCCGCGGGTGGCGTCGGCGAACAGCGCGCTGCGCAGGTCGCCCGCGATTCCGCCGATGACCAGCTGCGGTTCGGCGTCGCCGGCGGCCACGATGATCTGGTGCGGTTCGCCGTCGGTGTCGCCGAACCGCGTCCGCAGCGACTCGTGCCGGGCGACGACGTCGTGGAGCGCCGCGTACATCGCGGCGTAGTCGAGGGCGCCGGTGAGCCGCAGCGGGATCGGGATCGTGTAGGTCGCCGTCGCGCCTTCGAGCTGGTCCAGGAACCAGAGCCGCTCCTGGGCGTAGGACGCCGGCAGCGGGTCGGGGCGCTCCATCGGCCGCAGCACCGGACGGGCCGCGCCGGCGGCCGAGGCGATCTGCGCGGCGAGGCCCGCGACGGTCGGGGCCTCGAACAGCGCGCGGACGGGCAGCTCCACGTTCAGCGCGGCGCGGGCGCGGGCCACGACGCGCGTGGCCTTCAGCGAGTCGCCGCCGTGGTCGAAGAAGCCATCGTCGATGCCGACGCGGTCCAGGCCGAGGACGTCGGCGAAGATCCCGCAGAGGATCTCCTCGCGGGCGTCGCGGGGGCCGCGCGCGGTGAGGTCGGCGGTGAAGTCGGGTTCGGGCAGCGCGGACCGGTCGAGCTTGCCGTTCGGGTTGAGCGGCATCGCGTCCAGGACGACGATCGCGGACGGCACCATGTAGTCCGGCAGCGTCCCGGCGACGAACTCGCGCAGCCTCGCCGGGTCGACCCGGTCACTTCCAGGCGCGCCGACGACGTAACCGGCGAGGACGTTGTCGCCGACCGCGTCGCGGCGCGCCACGACGACGCTCTGCGTGACGGCCGGGTGCGCGGAGAGGGCGGTCTCGATCTCGCCCAGCTCGATCCGGAAGCCGCGGACCTTCACCTGGTGGTCGAGGCGGCCGAGGTACTCGATCTGGCCGGCGCGGTTCCAGCGGACGAGGTCGCCCGTCCGGTACATGCGCTCGCCGGGGCCGCCGAACGGGCAGGCCACGAAGCGGTCCGCCGACAGGGCCGGGCGGCGCAGGTAGCCGCGTGCCAGGCCGTCGCCCGCGAGGTACAGCTCGCCGGGCACGCCGGCCGGGACGGGCTGGAGCCGCTCGTCCAGGACGTAGGCGCGGGTGTTGGCGACGGGACGGCCGATCGGCGCGTGTCCCGCGGTGTTGCCGTCGTCGTACCAGGCGGTGACGAAGACCGTCGCCTCGGTGGGGCCGTAGAGGTTGGAGATCCGCGCGTCCGGCATCAGCGCACGGAGGTCCTGAAGGAGCTGCGGCGGCAGCGCCTCCCCGCCGAGCACCACGTCCCCCGCCTCCAGGCTCAGCCCGCCGCGGGACAGCAGCACCGACACCGCCGACGGGACGCCGCCCATCAGCGTCCCGGACCAGCCGCCGCGCTCGGCGACTTCGAGGAGGTCGCGGACGACCTCGATCTCGGCGCCGATGGTGAGCGGCACCAGGCACTCGAACACCGACACGTCGAAGTTCAGCGAGGTGGAGAACAGCACGCGCCGCATCCGGTCGGGGCCGTAGCTCGCCATCGACTCGGCGCAGAAGTCCACGACGTTCGCGTGCGAGATGACGACGCCCTTGGGGCGGCCCGTCGAACCGGACGTGTAGATGACGTACGCCGGGTTCGCGGGACGCAGCGGCCGGACGCGGTCGGCGTCGGTGACGTCGTCCCCGGAGAGCCCGTCGAGGGAGAGCGCGTCGAGTTCGACGCGCGGCGTCCCACCGGGCAGGCCGGCGGCCGACGTCGTGATGACGCAGGCGGGGGCGGCGTCCTCCAGCATGTAGGCGATGCGGTCGGCCGGGTAGGCCAGGTCGATCGGCTGGTATCCGGCGCCCGCCTTCAGCACGGCCAGCACCGCGACCACCAGGTCCGCGTCGCGCGGCAGGGCGAGCGCGACGAAGTCCTCGGTGCCGACGCCGCGCGCGATGAGGTGGCGGGCGAGCCGGTTCGCGCGGGCGTTCAGCTCGGCGTAGGTGAGCCGGACGTCCCGCGCGATGACGGCGGTCGCGTCCGGGGTGCGGGCGACCTGCGCCTCCACCAGGGCGGGGACGACTTCGGGCACGACCGGCAGGACGGTGTCGTTCCAGCGGTTCAGCAGCGTGTCGCGTTCGGCGTCGTCCAGCAGGTCGACGGCGCTGAGCGGCAGGGTCGGGTCGGCGGCGACCTGGGCGAGCAGCCGCTCCAGGCGGGCCGCCATCGACGCGGCGGTCTCCGGGTCGAACAGGTCGAGCGCGTACTCCAGGGCGCAGTCGATCCCGGCGGGGGCGCCGGCCGCGTCCCGCGTCTCGTCCACCAGCAGCGCGAGATCGAAGCGGGACACGCCCGGGTCGACCGGCTCCAGCGCGACCGTCAGGCCGGGCAGCTCCACCCGCGCGGACGGGTTGTTCTGGATCGAGATCATCGCCTGGAACAGCGGGTGCCGCGCCATCGACCGCTGCGGGTTCAGCACCTCGACGAGCCGCTCGAACGGGACGTCCTGGTGGGCGAACGCGGCGAGGTCGGCCTCGCGGACCCGGCCGAGGAGCTCGGCGAACGTCGGGTCCCCGGCGGTGTCGGTGCGCAGCACGAGCGTGTTGACGAACACGCCGACCAGGTCGTGGACGGCCTCGTCGCCGCGGCCCGCGACCGGCGAGCCGATCGGCACGTCCGTCCCGGCGCCGAGGCGGGTGAACAGGCCGGCGAGCGCGGCCTGCAGCACCATGAACAGGCTGGCGCGGTGGTCGCGGCCGAGCGCGGTGAGCGCGGCGTGCAGGCCGGGCGACAGCGTGAACGGGTGCTGGGCGCCGCGGTAGGTGGCACGGGCGGGGCGCGGCCGGTCCGCCGGGAGCGTCAGCTCCTCGGGCAGGCCGGCGAGGGCGTCCCGCCAGTGCGCGAGCTGACGGGCGATGACACTGCCCGGGTCGGCCTCGTCGCCGAGGACCTCGCGCTGCCAGATCGCGTAGTCGGCGTACTGGACCGGCAGCGGCGCCCACTGCGGCTCCTCGCCTGCGGCGCGGGCGGCGTAGGCGGTGATGAGGTCGGTGGCAAGCGGCTCCATCGACCAGCCGTCGCCGGCGATGTGGTGCATCACCAGCAGGAGCAGGTGGTCGTCTTCGGCGATCCGGAAGACGTGTGCGCGGACGGGCGGCTCAGCGGCCAGGTCGAACCCGCAGGTCGCGGCCTCGAACACCGCGTCCGGGAGGCCGTTCGGACCGCAGTCGGTGATCTCGGGCTCGGCCTCGAACTCGTCCAGGGCGAGGACGCGCTGGTAGGGCTCGCCTTCGACCTGCACGAACACGGTCCGGAGCGCCTCGTGCCGCGCCATCATGTCGTGCATCGCGGCGCGGACGGCGTCCAGGTTCAGCGAACCGGTCAGGCGGAGCGGGATCGGGATGTGGTAGGTCGCGTTGGCGCCTTCGAGGTCGTGGATGAACCAGAGGCGACGCTGCGCGTACGAGACGGGGACGAGGTCGGGGCGCTCGGCCGGGACGAGCTTCGGCCTCGCCTCCTCCTCGGAGTCCTTGATGGAGGCGGCAAGCGCGGCGACCGTGGGGGCCTCGAACAGCGCGCGGACGGCCAGTTCCGCGTTCAGCGCGGCGCGGGCGCGGGCGACGACGCGGGTCGCCTTCAGCGAGTCGCCGCCGAGGTCGAAGAAGTTGTCGTCGATCCCGATCCGCTCCACGCCGAGCACCTCGGCGAAGACCTCGCAGAGGGTCTCCTCGCGGGCGTCGCGGGGCGCGCGGCCGGCGGCGGACGCGGTGAAGTCCGGCGCGGGCAGCGCGGCCCGGTCGAGCTTGCCGTTCGGGTTCAGCGGCATCTCGTCCAGGACGACGATCGCGGACGGGACCATGTACTCGGGCAGGGCGTTTGCGACCGACCGCTTCAAATCGGCGGTGTCGACGCCATCGGAGACGACGTAGCCGACGAGGACGGTGTCGCCCGCGTTGTCCTGGCGGGCCATGACGACGCTCTGCGTCACGGCCGGGTGCGCGGAGAGCGCGGTCTCGATCTCGCCCAGCTCGATCCGGAAACCGCGCACCTTGACCTGGTGGTCGAGGCGGCCGAGGTACTCGATCTGGCCGCGGTCGTTCCAGCGGACGAGGTCGCCCGTCCGGTACATGCGCTCGCCCGGCTCGCCGTAGGGGCAGGCGACGAAGCGGTCGGCGCTCAGCTCGGGCCGGTGCAGGTAGCCGCGCGCCAGTCCGTCGCCCGCGAGGTACAGCTCGCCGGGGACGCCGGCCGGGACGGGCTTGAGCGCCGCGTCCAGGACGTACGCGCGGGTGTTGGCGATCGGGGCGCCGATCGGGGCGTGGCCGGCGGTGTTGCCGTCGTCGAACCAGGCCGTCACGTAGACGGTCGCCTCGGTCGGGCCGTAGATGTTGGAGATGCGGGCGTCCGGGACGAGGGCGCGCAGATCTTGGACGAGGCGGGCCGGGAGCGCCTCGCCCGCGAGGACGATGTCGTTCGCCTTCAGGTCGAGGGCGCCCGTGGCCAGGAGCGCCGACATCGCGGACGGGACGCCGGAGACGAGCGTGCCGTGCCAGCCGCCGCGCTCCGCCACGTCCAGCAGGTCGCGGACGACCTCGATGTGGCCGCCGACCGTCAGCGGGGTCAGCCACTCGAACACCGACACGTCGAAGTTGAGCGACGTGGAGAACAGGACGCGGGCGAGGCGGCCGGGCCCGAAGTCCTTCTTCGCCCAGGCGCAGAAGTCGGCGGCGTTGGCGTGGGAGACGACGACGCCCTTGGGACGTCCCGTCGAACCCGAGGTGTAGATGACGTAGGCCGCGTTGCCGGGGCGGAGCGGCCTCATCCGGTCGGCGTCGGTCGGGGCCTTGGCGGACTCGCCGGTCAGGTCGAGGTCGTCCAGCAGGACGCGGGGCGTCGTGCCCGGAAGGTCGGCGGCCGATGTCGTGATGACGCAGGCCGGGGACGCGTCGTCCAGCATGAACGCGATGCGGTCGGACGGGTACGCCAGGTCGATCGGCTGGTACGCGGCGCCCGCCTTGAGGACGGCGAGGGCCGCCACGATCAGGATCTCGTCGCGGGGCAGGGCGAGCGCGACGAAATCCTCGGCGCCGACGCCGCGTCCGATCAGGTGGTGGGCGAGGCGGTTGGCGCGCTCGTCCAACTCCCGGTAGGTGAGGGTGGCGCCGTCGTGGCTGACGGCGGAGGCGTCGGGGGTGCGGGCCGCTTGCGCTTCGAACAGCTCAGGGACGACGGCCGGCTCAACCCGCATCGCCGTGTCGTTCCACTCGTCCAGGACGCGGGAGCGCTCGGTGTCGTCAAGCAGCTCCACCTCGCGGAGCGGCGTGGACGGGGCGGCGTCGCCCAGCGCCCGCAGGAACCGGACGTAACGGTCCAAATGCGTGGAGACCTGGTCCTCGGTGTACAGGTCGGGGTGCGCCTCGAAGTCGACGCGCATGCCGTTGCCGTCGAAGTTGTCGTAGATGTTGATCGACAGGTCGTCGATCGGGCCGGTCGTGATGGCGTGCGTCCGCGCCGGCAGGCCCGCGAAGTCGAACCGGTAGTCGAACGCCATGATGTTGATGACCGGCCCGTACAGGCGGCGGCGCTCGCCGAGCAGCTTCAGATCGCGCAGCAGGTCCTCGCGCCGGTAGCGCTGGTGGCGCAGCGCCCGCGCGCTCGCCCGCGTCACCGTGCGGACCAGTTCGTCCACCGTCATGCCGGGGCGCACGGTGACGCGCAGCGGCAGGACCGTCGACAGCATGGCCGGGGTGTCCAGGGCGGCCTGCGAGGTGCGGCCCGACACCGCGAGGCCGAGGATCACGTCCTCGGTGCCGGTCATCCGCGCCACGTACGCGGCCGTCGCGGCGATCGCGAGGCCCTGCGTCGCGGTGCGCAGCCGGCGGGCGCCCGCCGCCAGATCGGCGGTCTCCCCGGGCGGGACGACGGTGATCAGGCTGCGGTAGTCGGAGGTCGGCTCGGCCATCTCGTCCGACAGCGACACCGCCACGGGCTTGTCGGCGAACCGCTCCGTCCAGTAGGCGCGGTCCCGCTCGAACCGTTCCGACCTGCGATACGCGTCCTCGGCGGCGAGGAGCGC
Source organism: Actinomadura sp. BRA 177 (assembly GCF_013372625.1). Taxonomy (GTDB): domain Bacteria; phylum Actinomycetota; class Actinomycetes; order Streptosporangiales; family Streptosporangiaceae; genus Spirillospora. The sequence continues at coordinate 13,638 of NZ_JABXFD010000620.1, read as the reverse complement.
CCGGTAGTCGCCCAGCTCGGCCGGGACGTACTCGCCGCCGTCCGCGAGCAGGGTGTAGACCTCGGCGGCGCGGCGGCTGATCAGCAGGCCGCTGTAGGCGTCCAGGATCGTGTGGTGGGCGCGCAGGAACCAGCGGTGCAGGTCCGGGCCGAGCCGTAGCAGCGCCGTGTGGAACAGCCGGTCGCCGTCCGGCGGCAGCGGCGCCGACATCCGCTCCCGCATCCACGCGCGCGCGGCGGCGTCCGGGTCGGGCTCCCCGGACAGGTCCACGAGCGGGATCGACACGCTCGCGTCCGGGTCGAGGACCTGCCGCGCGGCCCCGTCCCGCTCGGTCAGCCGCGCGTTCATCGCCGGCGCCTCGTGCGCCGCGATCCGCGCCACCCGGTCGAACAGCTCGTGGTCGACCGGCCCCTCGATCTCGATGTACTGCGCGATGTGAATCGGCGTTTCCGGCGCCAGCTGCTGCGCGTACCAGACGCTCTGCTGAGCGGCCGAAAGAGGAACGAACTCGGTGGACATCAAGCGGCACTTTCCCGGTCGAAGGGGGTTTCCTTTGCGCCCGGCCTCGGAACCGGCGCGGTGCCGGCGGGCGGAAATTCAGAAAGAATGACCACAGAACTGATCGGGCTCTCCCCGTCCCCTTTCACCCCGAGTTCCCGCCGGGAACGCGATCGGCCCGCGTTATCCCGGAGTCAACACCCTGTGGTCCCGCCAATACAGAGCGCCGTCGCTTTCCGCCCTCGACCGGAACCGCCTTCGACCCACGTTCTACTCAGGAGTAGCGGAGTCACAGTCAACCAGCCTGTCACATGCCTCGCAATCCCCTCAAAAGTAGAACTTGGCCGGTCCCGTTGCTAACAGGAGTGACAAAAGCGCCGGTCCGCACCCCGCGATCGGACGGCCGCGACGCTCACCGGGTGACAAAGGTTGACAACCGAATCGGCCCAGTCCGGTCACCCAGCGTGATCTTCGGCGGTCGTCAGCGGGCCGGATACTCGTGCACGACCACCGCGGCGGCGCCCACCCCCGGGTGCCGCTGCAGGACCGCCTCGATCTCGCCCAGCTCCATCCGCACCCCGGCGATCTTGACCTGCCGGTCGACGCGTCCCAGGTACTGCAGGGTGGGCCGGTCCTCGCCGCCCGCGCCCGCCGGCAGCAGCTTCACCGCGTCGCCCGTCCGGTAGAGGCGGCCGGTCGGGGACGCCCTGTCGAACGGGTCGCGGTAGAACGCCTCGCGGGTGCGCTCCTCGTTGCCGAGGTAGCCGCGGCCGACGACGACCCCGCCGACGAACAGCTCGCCCGTCTCGTCGATGTCGCAGGCCGACCAGGTGCCGTCGTCCTCCTCGCGGAGCACGTAGAGGCGGGTGTTGACGATCGGCGTGCCGATCGGGAGGCGGAGAAGGTCCAGGTCACCGGCGGTCACGGTGTGGTGGGTGACGTCGTCGGAGCACTCGGTCGGGCCGTAGGCGTTGAGGAGGCGGGCGTGCGGCATCGCGTCCAGCCAGCGGCGGGACAGCTCGGCCGGGAGCTCCTCGCCGGTCGCGATCATCCAGCGCAGGGCGGTCAGCGAGCCGGGGGCCAGGTCGTCCAGCAGGTGCCTGACCATGGTCGGGACGAGCTCGACGATCGTGATGCCCTGGTCGTCCACGGCGCGGGCGAACGCCTCCGGGTCGTGCGCGACGTCGTCGCCGACCACGTCGATGCGGCCGCCGAGCAGCAGCGGGCACAGCATCTGCCAGATGGAGATGTCGAAGCCGAGCGGGGCGGTGAACGCGACGACGTCCGCGCCGGTCAGCTCCAGGTCGATGATCTTCGCCCAGAGGTGGTTGAGCATGCCCTGGTGCTCGACGACAGCGCCCTTGGGACGGCCCGTCGAGCCCGACGTGAACAGGACGTACCGGGGCCGATCAAGGGCGTCGAGGCGGGGTTCGCCGGGCCACGGCTCAAGCTCGGCGGTCGCCTTGACGACCCGGCAGCCGGCCTCCTTCGCGCCTTCGAGCAGGGCGGGCGCGGTCTGCCCGGCATCCACCGTGACCAGCACGGACGCGCCCGCCTGGTCGAGGACGTCGCGGACGCGCCCGGCCGGCCAGGTCTCGTCCGCCGGCACGTACAGGGCGCCGACCAGCTCGATCGCGAGGAACGCCGCGATGACCGTGGCGCAGCGCTCGCCGCCGACGCCGACGACCGTGCCCGGCTCGACGCCCTCCGCCTCCAGCAGCGCGGCGATGCGGCGGGCCTCGGCGGCCAGCTCGGCGTAGGACAGCGTGCGGTACCGGTCGGTGACCGCCGGGCGGTCGCGCTCGGCGGCGAACCGCTCCACCCGGGTGATGACGGGGTCGGCGAGGTCGACGTCCCGCTCGCGGAGCATCCCGTGCCGGACGGCCAGCTCACCGGCCCGCTCCGCCTGCGCCGCGGGCACGTCCAGGGCGGGCAGCCCGGCCAGGGGGAGCAGCCGGTCCACGGCGGGTCCGCGAGCACTCATCATTACTCTCCGTGATGTAGAACCACTCCGCTGTAACGGCAATACAAGCGGAGGGCATAGCTTATGTCCGGTGTTCGCCAGAAGCACCTCGCATTCCACCCTACCGATGGGTAAGTAGGGGGTTGCGATGGGAAGATGCCCGCAGGTACGGTGATGCTCCGCATGGCTCTGGCGTGAAGCCCGCGGCGTACTCGGGGGAAGATGAGGGAATTGTTTCTTCATTTGAGGGTGGACGCGTGCCGATAATCACCTCGCCGCAGGAATTCAACGTCGACGACCTTTACGTCGATCTGCGGCATGTCATCGACCGGCCGATCTACCTCAAATGCGAGGGCTTCAATTTCGCCGGCTCGGTGAAGCTGAAGGCGGCCGCCGCGATGGTGGAGGCGGCCGAGCGGGACGGCGCGCTCACCCCCGATTCGGTGATCGTCGAGTCGTCGTCCGGCAACCTCGGGATCGCGCTCAGCCTGATCGCCGCGAGCCGCGGCCTGAAGTTCGTGTGCGTCACCGACCCGCGCTGCAACCCCGCGTCGATGCGGGTCATGCGGGCGCTCGGCGCGGAGGTCCGCGTAGTGTCCGACAAGGACGCCAACGGCGGCTACCTCGGCGGCCGCATCAGCCACGTCCGGAACCTGTGCGAGTCCGACGGGCGGTACGTGTGGCTGAACCAGTACGCCAACCGCAACAACTGGATGGCCCACTACCGTGGGACCGCTCCAGCGATCGACCGCGAGTTCCCCGACCTGGAGGTTCTCTTCGTCGGCGCCGGGACGACCGGGACCCTGATGGGCTGCGCACGCTACTTCCGCGAGCGGAAGCGCCCCGTCACGATCGTGGCGGTCGACGCCGTCGGCTCGGTCACGTTCGGCGGCATCCCGGAGCGCCGGATGGTGCCGGGCCTCGGCACGAGCAGCCGGCCCGCGCTGGTGGACGAGTCGTTCATCGACGACGTCGTGCACGTCCCCGAGCCCGACACGATCCGGACCGTCCACGCGCTCGCGTCCCGCGGGTTCCTGTTCGGCGGATCCACCGGCACCGTCGTGTCCGGCGCGTCCCGCTGGCTGGACGAGAAGTACCCCGGCGAGGACCCGGTCGCCGTCGCCATCGCCCCCGACCTCGGCGAGCGCTACCTGGACTCGATCTACGAGGACGGCTGGGTGCGCGAGCACTTCGGCGACGTGCTCTCCGACGCCGCCGGTATCCTCGGCGACTGATCATCGAGAAAACACGGAGTTTCCCACCATGACGCAGGTTCCAGCATTCGCCGTGATCTCCGGCGCCCAGGTCCACGAGGCGGTCGGCGGGCGCGAGGCGGAGGTCACCCGGATGGTCGAGGCGGCCTACCGGCTGCACGGCGAGGGGCTGACCGTCAACCCGGACTCCTACTTCCTGCGCTTCCCGGACCGCCCGTCCGACCGGATCATCGCGCTGCCCGCCTCGGTCAAGGGCGACGTCGGCGTGCACGGCATCAAGTGGATCTCCAGCTTCCCGGGCAACGTCGCGAACGGCATCCCGCGCGCCTCGGCCGTGCTGATCCTGAACGACGCCGAGACCGGCTACCCGTTCGCGTGCCTGGAGAGCTCGATCATCTCCGCGGCCCGCACCGCCGCGTCCGCCGCCCTGGCCGCCGCCACCCTCGCCGACGCCCGCGGCGACCGCCCCCGCCGCGTCGGCTTCATCGGTGTCGGCCTCATCGCCCGCTACATCCACACCTACCTGGCGGGCAACGGCTTCACGTTCGACGAACTGGGCATCCACGACCTCTCCGCGTCGCACGCGGAGGGCTTCAAGGAGTACCTGGAGCGGACGGAGAAGGGCGAGGTCACGATCCACGACTCGGCGGAGTCGCTGATCCGCTCGTCCGACCTCGTGGTCTTCGCGACCGTCGCCGGCGAGCCGCACGTGCACGACCCGGCCTGGTTCGAGCACAACCCGCTCGTGCTGCACGTGTCGCTGCGGGACCTCTCCCCCGAGATCATCCTGGCGTCCTACAACGTGGTGGACGACGTAGAGCACTGCATGAAGGCCAACACGTCCCCGCACCTGGCCGAGCAGAAGGTCGGCAACCGAGACTTCGTGGCCGGCACCCTGTACGACGTCCTGACGGGCGCGACGACGCCCCCGGCCGACAAGCCGGTGGTCTTCTCCCCGTTCGGCCTGGGCGTCCTGGACCTGGCGGTGGCGAAGTACGTCTACGACCAGGTCACAGCATCGGGCGCCCTGCACACCGTCCCCGACTTCTTCCACGAACTGAAGCGCTACGGCTGACGCTCTGTCGCCACGAGCGACCCGAGCAGGGCCAGGGCCTCGCTGCTGCTCGACCCCGGCTCCGCATGGTAGACGACGAGTTCCTGCCCGGGACTCGACCGGACGTCGAACGTCTGCATGGTCAGCGTCAGGGCGCCGACCTCGTGATGCCGGAACCGCTTGCTTTCGAGCGCCTTCCCGCGCGCGTCGTGCCGGGCCCACAGCTCGACGAACTCGGGGCTGCCCTCCAGCAGTTCGGTGAGGACCCGGCGTATCCGCGGATCGTCGGGCGCCTCGCCGTGCCCGAGCCGGAACCCGGCCACGCTGTTGCGCGCGACCTCGTGCCAGTCCCGGCAGAAGGTGCGCGCGACCGGGTCGGTGAAGACGACGTGCATCAGGTTTCGCGAGTGCGCCCAGTCATGGAAGAGCGCATCGGCGATGGCGTTGGACGCGAGCACGTCGTAGGCGCGGTTGTAGACGATGGCCGGGTTGCCGGGCCACGCGTCCATCAACTGGAGCAGGCTCGGGTCGACGCGCCCGGTCACCGCGACCTGCGCCCGCGGACTGAGCCCGGCGAGCCGGAACAGGTGCCGCCGGCCGTCCTCCGCCAGCCGCAGCGCGACCGCGAGGGCGTCGATGACCTGCGCTGACGGCGTCCGCTCCCGCCCCTGTTCGAGCCGCACGTAGTAGTCGACGCTGACCCCGGCGAGCATCGCGACCTCCTCCCGCCGCAGCCCGGGAACCCGGCGAAAACCCACGTTGGGGAGACCCACCTCGTCCGGCGTGACCTCGGCCCGCCGAGCGCTGAGATAGGCGCCGAGCTCAGAACGCGTCATCCCGCCATGCTAGGTCGCGGGTTGTCCACGTTCCTGGGTGCGCTACTCCCAGGAACGTCGCGGCCTGCCTCTTTCCGGGCGGTTTCGCCACCGTCGGAGTCATGTCACTCTCACACACCTGGGACCTCACCGACCGCGTCGCCGTCGTGACCGGCGCCGCACGCGGCATCGGCCGCGCCACCGCGCTCCTCCTGCGCGACCGCGGCGCCCGCCTGGTAGTCACCGACCGCTCCCCCACCGTGAAGGACCTGGCCTCCACCGACGTCGCGCCCCTGGTCGGCGACGTCGCCGACGAGGACCTCGCCCGCTCCACCATGCAACTCGCCCTCGACCGCTTCGGACGGCTCGACATCCTCGTCAACAACGCGGGCCGCACCCTCAACAAGCCGATCACCGAGACGACCGTCGACGACTTCGAGGGCATCCTGCGCGTCAACGCGCGCGGCAACTTCGTCCAGGCCCGCGAGGCATTCCGCGTCATGGAGGCCGGCGGAGGCGGCGCGATCGTCTCGATCGCCTCCGTCTCCTCGGTCGTCGCCTTCGAGACGCAGACCGCCTACGCCGCGTCCAAGGGGGCTCTGGCCCAGATGACCCGCGTGCTGGCCATCGAGGGCGGGCCCAAGGGGATCCGCTCCAACGCCGTCCTACCGGGCGTGATCGACACCGACATCATGGAAGGCGTCGTGGAGAACGGCCGCGAGATGCTCGCCTCGTTCGGCCCGGCCCATCCCATCGGCCGCATCGGCCGCCCGGAGGAGGTCGCCGAAACCGTCGCCTTCCTGGTCTCGGACGCGTCCAGCTTCATCACCGGCGCCCTCCTCCCCGTGGACGGCGGCTGGACCGCCCAGTGATCAGAGCCCGATGTTGGCCTTCGATCCCATGTACGAGCCCGCGCCGGGCCACCCGGCGCGGGCCAGTTCCACGAACCGCTCGGCAAACCCAAGGCCCGGGAGGTCATCGAGCTGGACGAACTTCACTGCGCGGATCGTCCTGGTGTCCCTACCCGCGACCGCGCCGACCGTCCCGCCGAGGCGCCGGGTCTCGAGGGTGACGTGAAGGACGTGCGCACCTCCGTCCGGCAGGTGGTCGCAGACGTAGAGCAGCCGTCCGACCTCGACGTCCAGCCCTGTCTCCTCACGCATCTCCCGGACCAGCGCATCGCCCAGGGGCTCGCCCTCCTCGACCTTCCCACCGGGCAACGACCACGACCGTCCGGTATCGGTGTCCTGATCGAGCACCAGAATGCACCCGTCCTCGACAAGGAACCCTGTGACCCGAACCAGCATCCCCGCAACCTACCGAAGCCGGACGATCCTGGGACGGCCGAACGCGGTGTTGTCGATGACCACCTGCGCCAGTCCGACCGGATCGACCTCGGCCATGTAGAGGCGCTCGGCAGGCACGTACCGGTCGCGGTGCAAAGCCTCCGCCTCAGCGCCTTCCATGGCCTCGTCCCGGGCAATGCCCCGCCGGCCGGCCAGTTCCGGGTCGACGTCCAGCCAGATCCGCAGGTCCCAGTGCTCATTGATCTCCGGGCGGAACGCGAAGACCCCGTCAACGATGAGCACCGCGTCGGATGGTGCCTGAACGGTGACCGCTGAGTGGTCGCGCTGCGTCAACGGATCGATGCTGCACAGTGCGCACCGTCCCGAACCGTGCGGCGCGGACGGTTCCAGGAGCAGCGCCTTGGCGGCCGCATAGTCGAAGGCATTGCGGTAGTAGCCCTCCCCGGAGAAGTCGTCCAGGCTCGCCCTGAGCACCGGCCGCCCGGCGGCGCTGATCCGCTCGGCCAGTTCGTGTCCAAAGCTCGTCTTCCCGGCAGCGGTCAGCCCGTCGATCGCCACCCGCAGACGAACGCCGCCCCGGGAGGCGACACGCGCCGCGACCCGCTCGGTGATCGCGCTTCGCCGAGCCGAGACCGGCGGCAGTAGGGGCTGCCGCCATGTCGAAACCGAATGATGCACCGGCGCCCGCTCGACTCCCACGCGCCGACGCTACTCGCCGGTGAGGGGCGTAAGCGGAGGCTCGGGGCGCCCTTCCTCATCCAGAACGATCATGTCCGGAAAGTCTAGGTCCGCCTAGGACGGCGTCAGGCGGCCTGCACTGCTGGTTTGAGGGCGTAGTCGCACCACTGCCGGAAGGTGGTGGGGGTGTCGGTCGCGTGCTGGGGCGTGCGGACGATCGCGTCGTCCAGGCCGTTCTCCTTGGCGGTCATCATGTCGAGCATGCTCTGGACCATGGCGCCGGACATGCCGCGGCCGGTGAGCTGCTCTTCGAGGGCCCGGCCGGGGACCTGCTCGTACTGGACGGAGGTTCCGAGCACCTCTGAAATGACGGCGGCCATGTCGTTGTAGGACAGGTTCTCGGGGCCCAGCAGCGGGACCCCTTCCCGGCCGGTCCAGGTGGTGTCGAGCAGCAGGCGGGCGGCGACGGCGGCGATGTCCCGCGTGGCGACGACGCGCAGTTCGCGGTCGGGAGAGATCACGTCGAAGAACCGGCCCTGCTCCTTGATCGTCCGGACCTGGCGCAGCACGTTGTCCATGAAGCCGGACGCGGCCAGCGCACGGAAGGCGACACCGGTGCCGGCGATCAAGTCGTCCATGGCCAGCGATCCGGTCACGTGCCCGGCCTTGCCCGCGTAGGGCGTGTCGCGGCCGAGGGCGCTGACGTCCACGACCCGCTTGACTCCGTGGCTGCGCATCGCCTCCGCCGCGGGCCTGGTGAAGCCTGCGAAGGCTTCGTCCACACTGGCGGCGCGGGGGTCGGGCGGCAGCAGCCAGAACACGGCGTCGGCACTGTCGAAGGCCCGGGCGACGACCTGCGCATCGCCGTGCGACCCTTGGACGACCTCGACCCGTTCGCGGACGCCGGCGGGCAGCTTGGCCGGATCGCGCGCGATGACGCGGACCGGCCGGTCGGCGGCGAGAACGGTGTCGAGGACCTGGTGCCCGATGTTTCCGGTGGGAGTGGTTATGACGATCATGACGCCCCTCCAGCGGCAGGCCAACAAGTAAACTCTACCGTACCGTTTATTTTTGAGGACGCAACCCGATGAGCCCAGAAGGCGCGACCCGGAGTCGGCAGCGGCGCGGTGCGGAGCTGCGCCGCCACATCCTGTTCGTGGCCAAGGACGTCTTCCTGGAGACCGGCTACGAACGGGCGTCGATGGACACCGTCGCGGCGCGCGCCGGAACGTCCAAGCGGTCGCTTTACGCGCACTTCGAGAGCAAGGACAAGCTGTTCCTCGCCGTCCTGGACCTCATCCGCGAGCTGTACCTGGTCAAACTCAAGACCCCGGACGCCTACGCCGGCGACCCGGCCGAGGCGGTGACCCTCTTCTGCGGACGCTTCCTGCAACTGATGACGTGGGAGGCCCAGGTCCGCACCTGCCGCCTGTGCATCGCCGAAGCCGAACGCCTGCCCGGCAGCTCAAGCGCCTACTTCGACGCCATCTTCGCCACCACCCAGGACATCCTGACCGCCTACCTGGCCGAGCACTACACCCTGGACGCCGCGCCCCTCGCGGAGGACCTGCTGTCCCGCACCGTCCTCCCCCGCCTGTTCCGCACACTCCTCAACGTCGAGGACGCACTCAAGGACGACCCCGACGAGCAGTCACTCCCCACCGCCGTGGACCTCCCCACCATCCGCCAACTAGTCTCCGCAACCCTCCCCACCTGACCACGGAAGGAACGACTGTCGCGCCGGCGAACCGAGCACCGCGAGGGACAACCTTGCGCCGACTCCCGCCGCGTGCCACGCACCACTGCCAGCCCACGATCTTGATACCGAGCCGGCGTCGTCATGTCCGGCGCCGAGGCAGCCGACCGCGTTACGGACCTCGGCCAGCCGGGTGTTCATAGTGGTTCCAGCGCCACGCCATGTCGCGGCGGGTGCGGCTTCTGACCCGTCAAGTTGCCCATGGCATTCGCACCATAGAGCCGACTCCTTCTCCCCGTCCTGGGTTTACCGGGATGTCACATCTGGCCACTCTTCCGAACTTCCCGCCCAGCCCGACGAAGCGTGTCACCCTTGCTGCTCTGTGACATCAAGGGGGATTTCATGCACCCAGCGACGGCGCTTACCGACCCTGAAGCCCTGTTCCGGCTGCTGCAACGACTCGAACCCAAGATGTCTGTGTTGCCGAATCTTTCCGGTCCTGGGATCACGGGCGGACTCGTCCTACCTTCCTCCAGCGATCCCGGCACGTCTGACATCATGATCGTCGCGGACGGCACGCCGACTGCACGCGCCGCAGCTGAGAAGCGATGGTGGAGCGAGCACCGCCTCGCAATCGAGCAGAGCGTGGAGGATAGGCGGGTTTCAAGGATCACCGTCATATTTCCGGGAGCATGGCCATCGCGGGTTTACCGTACGGGCACGGGCAGGGTCAAAGCCCGTCTCATATCCGCTGTCTACCACCTCTGGGTGGACAGGCTGAGATTGCACAACGCAGCCGGCGAAATCGATGACGAGGCTCGCGCCGCACTACTCCGAGGGCTGATCACACCGGTCGGCCCTGAGGACGAGAAAAGATACACCCCACCTTCACTCTATGCTGTTGAAAGCAGCGACCAAGAGGCCGACGAGGCCGGACGGGCGCTACTGGACGACAGCCCCGATCCACATCCGGGACTGACCGTCCTTTTCGGTCCGGGAGGTATCGGCAAGTCCTTCTTCTTGCGCCGGGTCTCCTCCCGTATGGCCAAACAGTCCGAGTTCGAACCGAGCGTGGGCATCCCCGCCTACGCGGAACTCCCACTGCTACTGCACACGGACGCATTGGAAACCTGGCTGTCTGCCCAGGGAATCCACCTTCCACTGGCGGACATCAGGGTGCTCATCGAAGAGGGCATAATCGTTCCCGTCCTGGACGCCCTCGACGAACTCGTACGCGGACAGGCTCGCGAGGGCAGCCGGATGTTCCTCAACCGCTTGGGCCAGAGTTTCGGCCCCCGTGCCCGCGGAGTGCTCAGTTCACGCGACTACTACCTCAACCTCGACCCGCTGGTACGCGATGAACTCGGTGACCGTGCCTCCTACCTGACGGTCGGCTACTTCAATCGACAGGGACGGCGCCGTTACATCCAAGTACGCACCGGGCTCAGTTCTGACCATGCCGCACGTTGGGCCCACCAGCTCGAGACCCAGGCAAAAGAGGCGCTTGTCGGCGCGGGCGACGAAGAGATCGCCTCCCTGGTAGGCCACCCTCTCTTCCTCGACGCCTTCTGCCAGATGATCGAGGCAATCCCCGATGCCAAGCGAGCCAACGAAGCCGCCACCTTCCAACTGCGCTCACCCAATATATTCGGCGAAATTCTAGAACGAGTCCTGACGCGCGAGCACACCGAGAAATTCTTGCCGAGCTGGCGAGGCAACGGGTACGAGTCCCAACTCGCTGACCGCTGGAAGGATCCATTCACTCCCGCACTACAGCAACTAATCCTGCGTCGTATCGTGCTGATGGTCGCCCAGCGGGGCGGAACGGACGCACTCAAGCACAGCGCCGAGGATCAACGTTATGCGCGTCTCCGACATGGCTTGTTCAGCTTCTCCGAAACTGAAGAGCCGCTCACACTCCAGCAGATCATCATCGAGGAGTTGGGTGAGCCGGAAGCTGAGCCACACGTGCCGGAGTCAGAGCGGGAGGCGGTGTGCGCCCACGCGGTCGACGTGGTGGTGGAGGCGATCCGCAGCCATACCCTGGCCGACACTCAGCCCGACCAGCCCAAGGGACTGGTGTTCGCAACCCGGCACCGCGCCTACTTCGACTACTTCCTTGCCCAAGCCGTACTGGACGAGCTGATTTCGTCTCTCGTACCGAACCACCAACTGGACGAGAATTTCGTGCTCTGGTGCATCGAACACAATATCGTGGAGCACAGTGAGCAGAAGGAGGCACCTCCCTTCGCCAGCTGCCTGGACTTCGTCCTTTGGCATCGCGAGGAACTTGCCGACGCGGTCGAGGAGACCGCCAGGTACTTGGGCCCGGAACCTGCTGAGGCGGACTTTTCCGAAGAACTCGCCTCATACATCTGTTCGCTAGCGTTGGCGCTACTCCTACGCTACGGACAGCAGCGCGGTGGTACGCAGTTGGTGGGCTTCGACGCTGCTTCCGACCGCCAGTGCACGATCAGTGTGAACGCCGACATCGTGCCGACCATCAAGAATCTCCGGATCGATTCTTGCCTGTTCCCGGACCTGACCGTCGACAACGTCGACATCGTGGACGTGGACGTGGTCGACTCCGAGTTGCGTTCCCTTCGGTTGGACGGTGCACTCAAATGGGAGCGAGTTTCGCTCTCGGCACAGATAGACGAACTGGTACTAGGGGGCCGCGCCGAACTGGAGAACTGCATCCTCGACGTACACGGCGCAGGCGCTGACAACCCTCAACTCGACCTAGGGCGGGACACGAAGGTCACGATGCGGGGGTGCAGTCTCAGCCCGGTGTTGTACGAACGGCTGCACGACCTTTCACGGGATCACGGGACTTGGCTGCAACTTTCAGATTGCAAGCCGATCGAGGTAGGCACAGTCGAAAGGTACTCGCCCGGCAGAAAGTTCGTGAACCGGTTCGTCAACCTCAGCAAGAAGCACGGCCATCCCGAGTACGGCGTCTTCCGCGAGAAGCTCAAGGGACGCTCCCTGGCGACGTCAATGTCACTGGCCGCAGCCCTGGAGGTACTTGCCCGCAACCGGGTCATCGAGAGCGCCAACGCCACCATGGTAAAGATGACCAAGGACGCCGAGCCCTACCGGTATAGCGGCAAGGCGGCCCCCGGTCAGCGGTCCTATGATGAAGTAGCCGAATTCTGGGATCCGATCGTGACGGAACTCGACGACGTCTTTAGACGCTAAGTACTCCTCGCGTACGGCCGCTCTTTCCGTGCAGCTTTCACACCTCCGCGATATGGGCGCCGGATTCACGCCCCGATGGAAAGGCACGGGCGTTTTGTGTGAGTGCGCCGAGGGCGGACCTGGAGAGCAGACGCCCGCCCGAACTGCCTCGGGCGTGGTCGTGGGGTTGCGTGCTGGGAGTCGGGCCCTGATCTCCCAGCTCTGCGCGGCATTGGGCGTGCCGTCCGGGAGATGGATGTTCTCGGCGCGTTCCGGGGCGGGGCGGGATCTCCGTACCCGGTCCGCCCCTCGTGGGTGTGGAGGGCGGCCCGCAGGTCACAAAGCAGATCCGGGAGCATCGCGCCGACGCTACTCGCCGGTGAGGCCGTCGACGGATTCGCGGAGGAGGTCAGCGTGGCCGTTGTGCCGCGCGTACTCCTCGATCATGTGGCAGAGGATCCAGCGCAGGCTCGGCACCCCGCCGTCGGCCCAACTCCACTGGGCCAACCTCTCCAGCCCTCCATCGTCCAGCGCCTCTGTGACCAGGGCCCTCGAACGGGCCGCGGCGTCCTGCCAGATCGTCCGCAACTGGTCGGGTGAGTCGTCGGAGGCCGAATGCCATGGCCACTCGGGGTCGGTCTGCCAGTCGACCGCGTCCCATGGAGGCTGCAGGTCGTTGCCGTGCAGTCGCAGCGAGAACCAGCACTCCTCGATCCAGGCGAGGTGCTTGAGCAGCCCGCCCAGCGTCATCGAGGAGGCGCCGACCGTCGCCGCCAGCCGGGCCGCGTCCAGTCCCGCGCACTTCCACGCCAGGGTCGCGCGCTGGTACTCCAGGAACCCGACGAGCGTGGCGGTTTCACCGGCCGTAAGCGGAGGCTCTGGGCGCCCTTCCTCATCCAGAACGATCATGTCCGGCAAGTCTAGGCCCGCATGAGGACGGTGTCAGGCGGCCTACATCGCGTGCTGGGCGTGCTCTAGACCACGGGGACCCCCGGCGGTGCGTGGCCGCCGAGCGGGCGAAGGCGCGCCCACGACCTGGTCGGCGGCTTCCCGCGCCCATGAGGGGAAGGCGTTGGTGTTGCGCGCTCTACGCAGGGGGTATCGGGCCTGACTCTCACAGGTCTAGTGCCCCGGTGGTGGGAGTTTGTTGAGGATGTCTCTGGCCTCGGCGGGGATGGTTGGTTCGGCGGTGATGTGGTGTTCGCCGATGGCGATCTCGACCGAGTGCAACGG
>NZ_JABXFD010000221.1 GCF_013372625.1 Actinomadura sp. BRA 177 | reverse complement strand
CCGCTCGGCGGTCGGTGCCGCGGGGTCCTGCGAGGGCTCGCGTGTCGGGCTCGCGGCCGGGCCGGCTTCGGTCATCGTTCCTGCGAGGGGGGCGGCGGGGCGGTGGAGGCGCGGACACGCAGGTCGGTGGCCAGCTCCACGCGGGGGGTCAGCGGCGGCCGGCCGTCCAGCAGCTGGAGCAGGGTGCGGGCCGCGACGCGGCCCATCTCCTCCAGCGGCTGCCGGACGGTCGTCAGCGGTGGCGACAGCCACTCGCAGGTGGGCAGGTCGTCGAAGCCGACGACGCTGAGGTCCTCGGGGATGCGCAGGCCGGCGAGCCGGGCCGCCTGGTAGGCGCCCATGGCCTGCTCGTCGCTGCCCGCGAAGATCGCGGTCGGCGGGTGGGGGAGCTCCAGCAGCTCGCGGGTGCGCGCGAAGCCGCCCTGGTGGTGGAAGTCGCCGTACCGGACGAGGTCCTTGTCGACCTCGATCCCGGCGCGCTCCAGCGCCGTCCGGTAGCCGTCCACCCGGGCCTGGGTGCAGAGCATGTCGGCCGGGCCGCCGACCATCGCGATGCGGCGGTGGCCGAGCTCGATCAGGTGCTCGGTGGCGGCCAGGCCGCCGGCCCAGTTGGTCGCGCCGACGCTGGCGATGTCGGTGTCCGGCAGGTTCACCGGGTCGACCAGCACCAGCGCGACACCGGCCCGCTCCAGCTGCTCGCGCTGGCGGCGGGTCATCCGGGACGTGACCAGGATGACCCCGTCGCTGTGGTGCAGCGCGGGCAGGTTCTGCCAGCTCGGCGGGCGGGCGTCGTCGTCGCGCAGCAGCGAGACGACCACGCCGGTGCCGTGCTCGGCGCACTCGCCCTCCACGCCGCGCATGATCTCGACCGCCCACGGGCTGTCCAGGCCGGCCAGGACCAGGTCGATCAGGCCGGACCTGCGGGCCCGGCGGGAGCCGCCCGGGCCCGGGTAGTTGTGGGTGCGCAGCAGCGCCTCCACCCGCTCGCGGGTCGCGGCCGCCACGTCGGTCCGGCCGTTCAGGACCTTGGACACGGTGGCGGGGGAGACCCCCGCCTCGGACGCGATCAGCGCCAGGGTGGGCCGGGACGGCGGGTCCGGCATCTCGTCGGTGGTGCGCACGGGCACGCTTCACTCCTCCCCGAGGAAACGATTGCGAACAGTATCGCAATGTTTCGCTCCCTCCTAGCCCCCGAGTCGGACTTCTCAACATTTCATTTAGGTCAGCAGGGTCTGAGGTCTTGACCCTGGGGTGGCCCTTTCTTAGAGTTCCACCGCAACGGCAAGCTCGAAGACTTTCGAAAAGATTTCGAAGCGGGGCGGACCCGGTTCCGCTCCGACCAGGCCCCAAGCCCACCCCCCATCCAGGAGGCCATCATGGGCATTCCACACCTGTCGCGCCGTTCGTTCCTGACCGCAGTCTCCGCCGGCGCCGTGGTGGTCACCGCAGCGCCGATGCTCGCCGCGTGCGGCGACTCGGACTCGGGGGGCGGCGGCAAGGTCACCATCGAGTGGATGGACATCGCGACCACCGAACCGTCCCAGACGCTCTACCCGCAGATCGCGAAGGCGTACGAGGCGGCGCACCCGGACGTCAAGATCAAGCTCACCAACCTGGAGAACGAGGCGTTCAAGTCGAAGATGACGGCGCTCACCGCCTCCGGCAAGCTGCCGGACATCTTCGTGACCTGGGGCGGGGGCGTGCTCAAGCAGCAGATCGACGCCGGCCTGGTCAAGGACGTCACCTCCGACGCCTCCGCCGTCCTCGGCACCATGACCCCGGTGTCGCAGAAGCCGTACCAGTTCGACGGCAAGACCTACGCCGTCCCGTACGACATGGGCGGGGTGGGCTTCTGGTACAACAAGAAGCTCTTCGCGAAGGCCGGCATCAAGGACACCCCGAAGACCTGGACGGAGTACCTGGACGCCGTCCGCAAGCTCAAGACCGCGGGCGTCACCCCGATCGCGCTCGGCGGCAAGGACAAGTGGCCCGGCCACTACTACTGGGCCTACCTCGCGATGCGCATCGGCGGCATGTCCGCGATGGAGCAGGCCGGGAAGAGCAACGACTTCAGCGGCGCCGCGTTCGTCGGCGCCGGCCAGAAGCTCAAGGAGCTCGCCGACCTGCAGCCCTTCCAGAAGGGCTTCCAGAACGCCGGGTTCGACACCCCGGGCGGGCAGGCGGCGACCATGGGCGCCGGCAAGGCCGGCATGTCGCTGATGGGGCAGTGGGCGCCGGCCGTGCAGAAGGACGCCTCCGGCAAGGACCTCGGCGACGACCTCGGCTGGTTCCCCTTCCCGACCGTGGAGGGCGGCCAGGGCCAGGCCACCGACGTGTTCGGCGGCGGCAACGGGCACGCGCTCAGCAAGGACGCCCCCAAGGAGGCCATCGACTTCCTGGCCTTCCTGATGAACGACGAGAACGAGCGCAAGCTCGTCTCCTCGGGCGCGTTCATGCCGGTCGTCAAGGGCGCCGAGAACGAGCTCGACAAGAACCGCAAGCTGGTCGCCGACGCGCTGAACGCCTCCACCGGGTTCCAGCTCTACCTCGACCAGGCGTTCCCGCCCGCCGTCGGGCAGGAGGTCAATGACAGCGTCGCCGCGCTGATCGGCGGCAAGAAGACGCCGCAGCAGGTCACCGAGTCCGTCACCAAGGTGGCAAAGAGCCAATGACGTTGTCCGCCACGACCGATGACCGGCCGCGGCACGCCGCACGGGCCCCGCGCAAGCGGGGCCCCAAGGCGTCGATGGGTGCGCGGATGCGCGGCTGGGCGTCCACCACCTGGTTCCTGCTGCCGGCCCTGCTGCTGTTCTTCGTCTTCGTCCTGATCCCGATCTTCGTCGCGTTCTACACCAGCTTCTTCAAGTGGGGCGGCTTCGGCTGGCCCGACGACTTCGTCGGCCTGGACAACTTCCGCAAGCTGGCCGACGACCCCGTCTTCCGCGGCGACCTGTGGCGCGGCCTGCTGCTGGTCGTGTTCTCGGTCGCCGTCCAGCTGCCGATCGCGCTCGGCACCGCCGTCCTGCTGAACCAGCGGATGCGCGGCCGGGCGGTGTACCGGGCGATCTTCTTCGCGCCCTACATCCTGTCCGAGGTCATCGCCGGCGTCCTGTTCGGCATCATCTTCCTGCCGGGCAGCGGGCTCGCCGACAAGCTCGTCGGGGACCTGCCGCTGCTCGGCGACCTCGCCGGCAGGTGGTTCGCCGACCCCGACACCGCGCTGCCCACGCTGTTCGCCGTCATGACGTGGAAGTACTTCGGCTTCCACATGATGATCTACCTCGCCGGCCTGCAGGGCATCCCGTCGGAGGTGCTGGAGGCGGCCTCGATCGACGGCGCCGGCCCGTGGCGGCGGTTCCGCAGCGTCACCCTGCCGCTGCTCGGCCCGACCATCCGGATCAGCGTGTTCCTGTCCGTCATCGGCTCGATCCAGCTCTTCGACCTCGTGTGGGTCACCACGACGGGCGGGCCGACGCACTCCACGGAGACGATGGCCGTCACCATGTTCCAGCTCGGCTTCAAGCGCTACCAGATGGGCTACGCGGGCGCGATCAGCGTGGCCATGTTCCTCATCAGCATGGTGTTCTCGCTGATCTACCAGCGCTACGCGCTGCGCCGCGACCTGCAGGGCGCGGTCACCTCGGCGGGAGGCCGCCGATGAGGACGAGCATCGCGCGGAGCCTGTCCCGGCACACGCTGGTGTGGGTGCTCGGCTCCTTCATCGTCGTCCCGCTGCTGTACGCGGTGGTCTCCGGCTTCAAGAACACCGGGGACCTCACCACGGACCCGCTGGGCCTGCCGCAGCCGTGGAAGGTGTCCAACTACACCGGCATCCTCGGGTCCGGCGAGTTCTGGCAGCAGATCGGCAACAGCGTGATGATCGCGGTCGCCACCACGCTGATCACCGTCGCGGTGTCGGCGCTGGCGGCGTTCGCGTTCGCCCGCTACGCCTTCCGGGGCCGCGAGCTGTTCTTCACGCTGTTCGCGGCGGGGCTGATGTTCCCGCCCGCGGTGGCGGTGCTGCCGCTGTTCGTCCTGCTGCGCTCGGTCAACCTGCTGGACAACCCGCTCGGCATCATCCTGCCGCAGGCCGCGTTCGCGCTGCCCATCACGATCATCATCCTGCGGTCGTTCTTCCGGACGATCCCCGGGGAGCTGGAGGAGGCCGCCATCATGGACGGCTGCACCCGGTTCGGGTTCTTCTGGCGCATCCTGCTGCCGATGGCGCGGCCCGCCCTCGGCACCGTGTCGGTCCTCGCCATCGTGACGAGCTGGAACAACTTCTTCCTGCCGCTGCTGGTGCTGGCCGACCCGAAATGGCAGACGATCCCCGTCGGCATCCAGCAGTTCCAGGGGCAGTACTCGACGGACTACGCGCTCGTCATCGCCTACATCGTGCTGGCGATGATCCCCGCGCTGCTCTTCTACGCCGTCGCCGAGCGCCAGCTGATCGGAGGGCTCACCGCCGGCGCCACGAAGGGCTGAGCGCCCGCCGCGGGACGGCCCGGACGACCGCGTCCGGGCCGTATGGTCCCGTCCTCCCGGCCCCTGGATGAAAGGCTGAAAGGGCCGTTCCGGGGTCCGCTGATCCGGAGTTAGCTTCCGGTTGGACAGGACTCTCCTCACCCCGTGGACGGGAGGACGATGGGAAAGCGAAGACGAAGGGCGCTGATGGCGGGCGCGGTGCTCGGCCCCGCCATGCTCGCCGG
The DNA here is from genome assembly GCF_013372625.1 of Actinomadura sp. BRA 177. Lineage (GTDB taxonomy): Bacteria > Actinomycetota > Actinomycetes > Streptosporangiales > Streptosporangiaceae > Spirillospora. The sequence continues at coordinate 5,203 of NZ_JABXFD010000221.1, read as the reverse complement.
CGCCCTGCTGGCGGCGGCGCCGGCGTCCGCGCACGGCGCGATGATGATGCCGGGCAGCCGCACGTACCTGTGCTGGAAGGACGGGCTCACCGCCAGCGGGCAGATCGTCCCGCACAACCCGGCCTGCGCGGCGGCGATCGCGCAGAGCGGCCCGAACTCGCTCTACAACTGGTTCGCCGTGCTCCGCTCGGACGGCGCCGGCCGCACCCGCGGCTTCATCCCCAATGGGGAGCTGTGCAGCGGCGGCGCGGTCGTGTACGACTTCAGCGGCTACGACCTGGCCCGCAACGACTGGCCGGTCACGCACCTGACGTCCGGCGGGAACATCGAGTTCAGGTACAACAAGTGGGCGGCGCACCCGGGAACGTTCCGGACCTACATCACCAAGGACACCTGGAGCCCGACCCGCCCGCTCAGCTGGGACGACCTGGAGAGCGAGCCGTTCTACAGCGTCACCGACCCGCCCAGCGTGGGGTCGCCCGGCAACGAGGACGCCTACTACCACTGGAACGCCCAGCTGCCGTCCGGCAAGAGCGGCCGCCACATCATCTACACCGTGTGGCAGCGCTCGGACAGCAACGAGACGTTCTACGGCTGCTCCGACGTCGTGTTCGACGGCGGCAACGGCGAGGTGACGGGCGTCGGCGAGGGCGACGGCACCCCGACCGACCCGACGACCCCGCCCACCGACCCCACCGACCCCACCGACCTGCCCGGCACGGCCGTGCTGACCGGCGCGATCGCCCTCCTCGCCCTCGGCCTGGTGCAGATCAACGACTGGCCCGGCGAGCGCGTCACCGTCGTGATCGGCGCCGCGCTGCTCGGCCTGGCCTGGTTCTGGCTGCGCTCCCTGCGGCACCCCGCGCCGGTCATCGAGCCCGCGCTGCTCGCCGTCCGCACCTTCTTCTGGTCGAACGCCGCGGTGCTGCTGTTCACCGTCGCGTTCGCCGCGAACCTGCTGCTCGGCGTGCTGTGGATGCAGCAGGTCTGGCACTACTCGCCCATCAGGACCGGGCTCGCCGTCGCGCCCGGCCCCCTGATGGTCCCCATCATGGCGCTCATCGCCGGACGCCTCGCCGCGGCCCGGGTCCCCGTCGGCCTGATCACCGCCGTCGGGTGCATGCTGTGCGCGTTCGGCGTCGTCATGATCGCGATGAGCCTCGGCCCGGCACCGGCCTACGCGTCGCAGCTGCTGCCGGGCTGGCTCATCGGCGGCATCGGCGTCGGCCTCGCCCTCCCCACCATCCTGTCGGCCGCCGCCGTCGAACTGCCGTCCCACCGCTACGCCACCGGCAGCGCCGTGGTGAACATGAGCCGGCAGATCGGCACCGTCCTCGGCGTCAGCCTCGCCGTCGCCGCCCTCGGCGCCCCGCGCGGCTGGCCCGAAGCCCACACCGCCTACGTCAACGCCTGGCTGATGGTCGCGGGGTTCATGGTGATCGCAGCGATCGCCGCCCTTGGCATGACCCCGCGCCGCCTTCGGCCCTCCCCCACCGTCCCCGAGCCAGAGAAGGAAGTGGTCGCCGGCACCTAACCCCGCCTTGAGAACAGCAGAACCCGGGCATCGGACGAAGCCTTGACCCGGACCGCAAGGCCCGGTTCGCCCGACCGCCCGACACACAGTGAGCACCTCATGGCCAAGAGGTGCTCACTGTATTTTTTGCCCTTTTCTCCTCAGGCTTGGAGGGCGCTGAGGAGGACGAGGATCAGGGTTGCTACGGCGAAGAGGCCGTGGCCTAGGACGATCGGGATCGGGAAGGCGGCCTCCGGTGCGGTGGCTGCTTGGGCGGAGCCTGGGGCGGCGGCTGTGCGGACTGATGGGGTGCGGGTTACCGCCAGCCAGCGGAAGAACATCGCGAAACCCAGGAGTGCCACCGGGAGGAGGAGGGCGAAGGCCGTCCAGGCCAGGGCCTTGGTGTCGGCGAGCAGGTAGATGATCCAGATGACCAGGCCGGCGGCGGCCAGGAAGAAGTGGCCGAAGATCACTGGGACGGGGAGGCGGGACGTTCCGCCGCGGACGCCGCCGCGGGCGATCCAGGTGCCGAGCATGAAGAAGCCGCCCAGGGCGGTGATGAGCCAGGTGACTAGTGCGGCGATGGTCATGCGGTCTCTCCTTGGTCGGCGGTGTGCCGGGGTGCGGTGGTGGTGAAGCCCTCGGCCTGGGTCTTCTCGTCGGCCACGCGGACGCCGTAGCGGTAGGCGAGCTTGCCGCCCAGGAATCCGGATGCGGCGAGGGCGGCCAGTGACACGGCTGAGAGGGCGATTCGGGGCGGGTCGACCGGGCCCGTCACGTTTCCCAGGCGCCAGCCGAAGGCGGCCGCGTAGGCCAGGGTCACGGCGAGGTTCAGGGACATGTGGACGAGGGCGGTGCGGAAGGCGCGGGTCCCGGGCGGGACGGCGAGCAGGTCGAGGAACCCGGCCGCGGCGGCGGCGAGCGCCCCCGCGACGCCGAGGGCGATGAGCCACAGGGAGCCCTTGGCCAGGAAGGCCGGGTCGTCGACCAGGTGCGAGGCGATGTCGAACACGAGGCTGCCCACCCAGGCCCCGATCGGCACCGTGACGAGGATCGGGTGCAGGGGATGGCCGTAGCTCCCGGCGAGCGCGCTCACCGGGCGTTTCGACTGCTGTTGCGGATCGTCCATGACGACCTCCTATTTCACCAACAAGTATTGGTGTTATAGCAGTCGTCCGTCAACCGTGAGCGTGTGCGCTGGGGTGTCGTCCGGTTTTGGGTATCTTTTTGGGTGTTATGGCGATCGCGGGTTAGGGTGGTGGGGTGACTTCGGACTCGGCCGGGCTGGCGGCCGCCGCGATCCTCAGCGATGACCTGCGGCGCCGGATGTACGCGTTCATCCGGGCGGCGAAGGCGCCGGTGACCCGGGACGAGGCGGCGGCGAGCGTCGGCATCTCGCGGAAGCTGGCCGCGTTCCACCTCGACAAGCTGGTGGACGCGGGGCTGCTGGTCGCCCGCTACGCCAACCCGTCCGGCGTGCGGCGGGTGGGCCGGGCGCCGAAGGTGTACGAGCCGTCCGGTGTCGACGTGCGGGTCAGCATTCCGCAGCGCGAGCACGGGCTGCTCGCGAGCATCCTGCTGGACGCGGTGCGCGGGCAGGAGCCGGGGGAGAGCGGGCAGGACGCGGCGCTGCGGGCCGCCGGGGAGCGCGGCCGGGAGCTCGGTGCGGCGGAGAGCCGTCCGGTCCGGGGCGGGCGGCTCGGCACCGAGCGGGCGCTGACGTGCGCGGCGGAGATCCTGGAGCGGCACGGGTTCGAGCCCGACCGGGAGAGCCCGACGCGGCTGCGGCTGCGCAACTGCCCGTTCCACCCCATGGCGCAGGACGATCCGGGCCTGGTGTGCGGCGTGAACCACGCCTTCCTGTCCGGCATGGTGGACGGCCTCGGGGCGTCCAACGTCCAGGCGACGCTCGCCCCGCACTCCGGCTACTGCTGCGTGGAGTTCGGCCCGCGCGACGAATGATCTGCCCCGTTTTAGATCGGATAGCGACAGATCTGGCGATAGATCTTGCTTCTCCGGGTTAGTCAGTAAGGAGCGTCGATGTAGCCGAAGCCACTGGGCTGGAGGAGCGATGAGCCTGCCGTTGCACGAGAGCCGCGTTCTCGCGCTCATCGAGATGGGACTGTGCCGGGAGGACCGGGAGCTCGCCGCCCGGTTCGCCATGTTCAACCGGTTGTCGGCCGCCGAGACCCTGCCGCCCCGGGAGAAGCTGGAACCGAGCCGGCGGCTGTGCCTGGTCCTGACGGTGGTGCTCATCGCGTCGATCGTCACGCTCGGGGCGATCGCCGCCGCGGTGGCGGGTTAGCGGGTCAGCCGTCCGGCTGGTCCTCCAGGGTCTTCAGCTCGGCGCTCAGGCGGTCCAGGATCGGCGCGAGGCTGCGCAGTTCCGCGAGGTGGACGCGGGTCAGCTCGGCCAGGACGCGGCCGGCCGCGGCGGTCAGCCGGATCCGCATCACCCGGTTGTCGCCCGGGTCGCGCTCGCGGGTGACCAGGCCCGCGTTCTCGGCCCGGTTGATCAGCTCCACCGTGCTGTGGTGCCGCAGCAGCAGGTACTCGGCGAGCTCGCCGACCGTGGGCGGACGCCCGGCGCCGTGCCCCCGGACGGCGAGGAGCAGCTGGTGCTGGGCCGGCGTCAGCCCGGCCGCGCGCACGGCCCCCTCGCTCCAGCGCAGATAGCGGCGCAGCCCGGTGCGGAATGCCAGCAGAGCGGTGAACTCCTCCTGGCTGAGCTCCTGCACGCGCACCTCCGGTCCTGCCTCGATGCTACTTCACCGGCCGTATCCGGGCAGGTGAACCGCGACACCATGGACAAACATATCGTGCCACGATACATTAGCTGGGACGAGCGAGATGGGGTGAGAACACGATGCGACCGACCCCTTCGGTGCTGCACGTCTACCAGACGGACGACTGCGACATCGTGACTTTTCCCGCTGAGGTCGATCTCCTCAACGACCAGAAGATCCGCACGCAGCTGCTCTGGCTGCTCAACACGAGCCCGCGGGGCGTGGTCCTCGACCTGTCGGGGACGCGCTTCTGCGCCGCCTGCGGTGTGGACGCCATCTTCCGCGCCTGCATCCGGGCCAAGGCCCTCGGCATCCGCATCGGCCTGCTCACGCCGCCCAGCGGGCCGGTGTCGCGGATCGTCCACATCACGGGCCTGAACCGCACGATCCCCACGACGACCGACCGGACCGAGGCCCTCGCCGCGCTGCACCCGCATCCGTGAGCCCTAACCGGTGGCGTTGTCGAGGATGCGGTGGAGCTGCCGCGAGCGTCCGCCGGTGATGCCGCCCTCCCGGGTGCGGGTCGAGATCTTGTGCTGGAGGTAGGCGACGTCGGCGCGGCGCCGGTCGAGGGGCGACCACTGCCGGTCGAGCATGCTCTCGATCACGTTGGTGAGGTCGAGGCCGACGTCGTCGCGGACGTCGCCCACGGCGACGCCCTGGTACACCGAGGAGCGCAGCCTCAGCAGCGCGGCGCGGGCCTCGGTCCGGTCGGTCGTCGTGGGGATCGTGCGGTTCAGGCCCGTGATGTGGACGATCCGCGCCACCGGCCCGCTGGGCGGCGTGAGCAGGCCGATGCGGATGCCGAGGCCCTCGCCGCGCTGCAGGCGCGGAAGATGGCGTCCACCACGCCGGACGCGCAGGAGCACGCCCCCGAAACGTCCGACCCCTACACCCCTCTCCG
>NZ_JABXFD010000276.1 GCF_013372625.1 Actinomadura sp. BRA 177 | reverse complement strand
TCGCCGACGGGATCTCCCGGTGGTACAGCAGGGACGAATCGGACGAGAACCCCTCCTCGCCCATCAGTTCCTCGAAGAAGAGCCGCTCCTCGCCATTCCTGTGCTGGGTGTGGCGCTTCGGCGGCACGTGGCCGACCCGGCGGTAGTGGGCCATGTCCCTCGCCTCCGATGATTAACGCATTAACTACTTTCTCCCGACACTACGGCTCTTCTCCCGTACAGGGAAGGGCTAACTGCGTTCCCGCACGTCAAAGGTGGTCCGGCCGGCGATGAGCTTGGCCAGCAGCATGATCAGCATCTGCTGCTCGGTCTCGGACAGCGTCCCCGCCCACTGCCGCTCGCGCTCGTGCTGCCCGGCGAAGATCTCCAGCATCGCCGCACGTCCCCGCTCGGTCAGCGAGAGGATCACCGACCGGCCGTCCCGCTCGCCGGGCGTGCGGACCATCATCCCGTCCGCTATCAGCGTCTTCGCGAGGTTGGAGACCGCCGCCCGGCTCATCCCGGCCAGCGTCGCGGCCCGGCCGGGCTCCAGCGGGCCGGCCAGCCAGGTCACGAACAGCAGGCGGAAACCCGCCCACGAATGCCCGCGCGGCCGGTGCACCGTGGACTCCAGGTCGTAGGTGACGATCGCCGACGCCCTGTTCAGGGTGAGCAGCAGCCTGGTCGCCAGCCGGTCCGGGAAGCCGAACTCCTCCGCCAGCCGGTGCCCCGCGAGGTCGACGAACGTCCAGAAGTCGGGATCGTCCCGTTCGCCGTCCGCGCTCATGTCCTCGCCTCCCGATGACAAAAAAACTGATTCACGACTTGATTATCCTCAAAGCGCTGCTCCCTGGGGTCATAGCACTAGGAGTGGATCTCATACGAATGTTCTGCATCGAGATACCTGCGTATGTAGTATCTCGCCATGACGATGTCAGCTCACCGCGGGGCGCGGGTCCTTGGTGCGACCCGGTTGTCTCGGTTTCGCGACAGCACTACCTCGCCGGAGCGGCAGGAGGCCGCCATCGAGAGTGTGGCCGCGTCCATCGGCGGCACCGTCATCGGGTGGGCGCGAGATATGGACGTCTCTGCCTCTAAGACCCGTGCGTTCGACCGTCCGGAACTGGGTGCGTGGCTTCAGCGACCATCCGAGTTCGACGCAGTCGCCTGGTGGCGGCTGGACCGTGCAGTCCGGTCGATGCGGGATATGGCCGATCTCGCCGGCTGGGCGAAGGATCATGGAAAGCGGCTGGTCTTCGCTGAGGGGCCCGGGGGCGGCCGGCTGGAGCTGGATATGGGATCGCCGATATCGGAGCTCATCTTGATGATCTTGGCGTTCGCTGCGCAGATGGAGACCGAGGCCGTCCGGGAGCGCACTGCGGGGGCATCGGCGTACCTGCGGTCAGTCGGCCGGTGGTCCGGGGGCCGAGTTCCGTTCGGTACACGGCCGGTGCCACACCCGACCGAGCTCAACCGGGAAGGCGGCCCCGCCGGTTGGTGGCTTGCCGAGGAACCGGCCTCCGCTGACATCATCCGGACCATGGCCGACCTGGTGATCGCTGGGAAGTCGTATCACGCGGTCGCGGCGTGGTTGAACACCGAACACCCCGGCGTCACCCCGGCGAATCATCGTGCCGTCCTGGCCGGCCGGCCGACGAACCCTGACGCGCGGTGGAATCCGGGGATGGTGTCGTCACTGCTCCGCCAGCAGATATTGCGTGGCTTTGTGCTTGAAGACGGCCAACCCGTCCAGAATGAGGACGGCGAGGTCGTACGCCATGGTGATGCGTTGCTCAACGATGATGTATGGCATCGACTGCAAGCCGTCATGGATTCACGCATGACGAGTGGTCCAGGGCGGCGGTCGGGCGCTCACCCCCTCCTCGGCGTCCTCTTCTGCGGCACTTGCGGCGGCCGCCTTTACCAATCCTGGCTATCACCTGGTCCGAACAGGAAGGTGCCGGTGCGGCAGTACAGGTGCGCAGCGAAGGCCCACGGACGGACGTGTGCGAAACCCGCGTATGTCGTCGCAAATCCCGTCGACGCCTATGTGGAGCGCGAATTCCTCGCCGCCGCCGGGAACAGAGAGATCATCGAGGTGGTATCAATTCCTGCGATCGATCACAGTGGCGAGATCGCCGAACTGGAGGACGAGGTACGGGAACTGGCGGGCCAGCTCTGCAAGCTTCGCGGGCCGGCGGCGGACGCCGTCGGCGGGATGTTGCAGAGCCGGTCTGATCGCCTCGAACGGCTGCGCGCGGCACCGATCGTCTCCGCCCGGACCAAGCGCATTCGCACGGGCGTCGATCACGCCGAGAAGTGGGCGAGCGCCGAGTCGGCCGACAGGCATCAAATGCTGCTGCATGCGGGCGTGCGCGTAGAAGTTGGGCAAACCACCCGTGGGGCACGTGACGTGGAGGGACGGCTGTCGTTCACCATCGGCGATCTGTGCCCATCAGTGGCCGAGGTTTCGCGCTCGCGGCGAGCAGGGCGGTCCTAGGCGGCGGCGTGGGCAAGATGCTCGACCTGGCCCGCAGCAACCTGCGCAACATTCCGCGCCCCTAGCGGAATTCGCGGGCTATTTCGGTCAGGGTTTCGTCGACGACCTCGGGCATCGTGCGGGCCGGTTGCTCCTCGATCCAGTTCAGCGACGCGATGCGGAGGGCCGTCATGAAGGCGCCGGCCATGACGCGGGGGCGGAGGCTGCCGGACGGAAGGCCGTCGCGGGCGGCGATCAGCTCGGCGAGGGAGCGTTCCAGCTCGGCGTAGTGGGCGAGCTGCCGGGCCAGCACGGACGGGTGGTTGCGGGCGAGCCGGACCTGCGCGGCCCACTGCGGGTCCAGCGCGCCGAACCGGTCGTGGACGGTGTCGAACGCCGCGCGCAGCGCCGTCCAGGACGACTCGTCCGGCGGACGGGCCTCGAACGTCTCCAGCAGTGACCGCATCCGCTGCTCGCCGCCGTAGAGGAGCGCCTCCTCCTTGCCGCCGAAGTAGTTGGAGAAGGTGCGGCGGGAGACGCCGGCGGCGTCCGCGATGGCCTCGACGGTGACCTCGTCCAGGCCGTGCTCGACGGCGAGGCGCATCGCGGCCTCGTGCAGGGCGCGGCGCGTCGCCTCCTTCTTGCGCTCGCGCAGCCCGCCCCTGTGCTCGCGCTCCCTGTCCCTGGTCTCCATGGTCAACCCAGCCTACCCACCCTCAAATGATGCTCTGTGAGAAAACTTGCCCAGTGGGAATAAGGTACCGGGGTCGCGGAGTTGAGTTCCCCGTTCCCACTTCTCGCGGAGGCGTCCTTTGACCGTTCCGGCCCCGTCCAGACCTGCGCCGATGTCGCATCGGCAGGTCCTCGAAGCGCTCAGCGGCCTGCTGCTGGTGCTGTTCGTGGCGATGCTCAGCAGCACCGTCGTGTCCACCGCGCTGCCGCAGATCATCGGCGCGCTCAAGGGCAGCCAGTCGCAGTACACCTGGGTCGTCACCGCGACCCTGCTCGTATCCACCGCAAGTACCCCCATCTGGGGCAAGCTGGCCGACCTCTACGACAAGAAGGTGCTGCTCCAGGCGGGCGTCGCCATCTTCATCGTGGCGTCGGCGGCGTCCGGGTTCGCGCAGAACACCGGGCAGCTCATCGCGTTCCGCGCCGTGCAGGGCCTCGGCGTCGGCGCGCTGCAGATCCTCGTCCAGATCATCATGGCCGCCATGATCAGCCCGCGCGACCGGGGCCGCTACTACGGCTACCTCGGCGGCGTGATGGCCGTCGCCACGGTCGGCGGGCCGCTGCTCGGCGGCTTGATCGTCGACTCGTTCCTCGGCTGGCGCTGGTGCTTCTTCATCGGCGTGCCGTTCGCGGTCGTCGCGTTCGCGCTGCTGCAGAAGACCCTGAAGCTGCCGGTCATCCGGCGGCCGGACGTGAAGATCGACTACGTGGGCGCGACGCTGATCGCCGCCGGCGTCAGCATCCTGCTCATCTGGATCACGTTCGTCGGCGCGAACTTCCCGTGGCTGTCCTGGCAGACCGCCGCGATGGCGGGCGGCGGCGTCCTGCTGCTGGCGGTCGCCGTGTGGGTGGAGTCCCGGGCGGCGGAGCCGATCGTCCCGCTGGACATCGTCGCGCGCCGCAACACCGCGCTCGCGATCACCGCCAGCCTCGCGGTCGGCATGGCGATGTTCGGCGGCGCCGTGTTCCTCGGCCAGTACTTCCAGATCGGACGCGGCTACAGCCCGACCAAGGCGGGCCTGCTCACGTTCCCGATGATGCTCGGCGTGTTCGGCGCGTCCACCATCGCCGGACGGCTCGCCACCAAGACCGGCAAGGTCAAGCCGTACATCGTGTTCGGGACGGTCGTGCTGACCGCCGGGTTCGGCATGCTGGCCACGATCGACCACACGACCTCGCTGGTCTTCCTCGGCGTCGGGATGTTCCTGATCGGCGTCGGCGTCGGCATGACGATGCAGAACCTCGTGCTCGTCGTGCAGAACTCCGTCCGGCTGGACGAGATCGGCGCCGCGAGCGGGACGGTGACGTTCTTCCGGTCGCTCGGCGGGACGATCGGCGTCTCGGTGCTCGGCGCGGTCCTGGCCAACCAGGTCGCCGACAAGATCGCGGACGGGCTGCGCCGGCTCGGCGTCGACCCGACCGCGGGCGGCGGCGACGCCGGCAACCTCGACCTCGCCGCGCTGCCCGCACCCGTCCGGGAGATCGTCCGGGCCGCGTACGGCGACGCCACCGGGCACATCTTCCTGGTGTCCGCGGGCATCGCGGTCGTCGGGATCATCGCGGCGGCGCTGCTCAAGCCGGTCCGGCTGCGCGACAGCCTCGACCTGGTGGAGACCCCCGAGACGGACGGCCCGGTGCCCGCCGTGAAGGACGGTTCGTTGTCAACCTCCTGATAACAGCGGTGCCGAAGAGCTGGGTTGAGGCAGAAGAGCACGAAAAGCCGGTTTTATACCGTCGGAATCCGGATCTCGCACCCCGGAGGCGGTAGATGAGCGGACGTTCGGAGTTCGGGCGCCGCACGGCGTCGGTCGTGCGGGCGGGCGGCATGTTCGCCCGGAGCGGGCTGTGGCGCCCCGGACCGCCGGTCAAGGTCGTCCGCCAGCTCGACGCCCTGCGCCGCTGGGGCACCCTGCTCGGCGGGACGGTCGCGTCCGCCGCCGCCCGCGACCCCGACGCCGTCGCGATCATCGACGACGTCGGGGAGCTGACCTACGGCGAGGTCGACGCCCGGACCGACCGGCTCGCCGCCGCGCTCGGCCGGTTCAACGACTCGCCCCGCGTCGCGGTGCTCTGCCGCAACCACCGCGGCATGGTCGAGGCGCTCGTCGCGTGCAGCAAGCGCGGCTCCGACCTCCTGCTGCTCAACACGGGGATGAGCACCGAGCAGCTCGTCACCGTCCTGCGGCAGCAGCAGGTCGACGTCGTGATCGCCGACGCGGAGTTCGCCTCGTTCATCGCGGCCGTGCCGAAGACCGTCCACGTCATCACCGCCGGCGGGACGGGCTCGGAACTGGAGAACGCCATCGCCACCGCGCCCGCCGGGGCGGTCGAGCCGCCGGACAAGGCGGGGCGGACGATCGTCCTCAGCTCGGGCACGACCGGCCGTCCCAAGGGCGCCGACCGGCACTCGTCCCGCATCCCGTACCGGGTGCACGAGCGGATGTTCATCGAGGCGCCGCTGTTCCACACCTGGGGCTACGCGATGCTGCAGACGGCGATCTCGCTGCGCGCCACGATCGTCCTGCGGCCCCGCTTCGACCCCGAGCAGACGCTGCGCACGATCGACGCCACCGGCGCGACCGCGCTCGTCGCCGTGCCGGTCATGCTGCAGCGCGTGCTGGACGTCCCGGAGACCGTGCGGCGCAAGTACGACACGTCCACGCTGCGGATCGCGGCGCTGAGCGGCTCGGCCCTGCCCGCGACGCTCGCCACCGCGTTCATGGACGAGTTCGGCGACGTTCTCTACAACCTGTACGGGTCGACGGAGGCGTCCTGGGTCACCATCGCCACGCCCGCCGACCTGCGCGCCCACCCCGACACCGCCGGCACGCCGCCGCCCGGGACACGGGTCGCGATCCTGGACGACGGCGGCCGGCCCGTCCCGCCCTGCACCACCGGACGGATCTTCGCCGCCAACTCGCTGCTGTTCGCGGGCTACACCAGCGGCGACACCCGGGAGATGCGGGACGGCCTGATGAGCCTCGGCGACGTCGGCCACCTCGACGTGGACGGCCGGCTGTTCGTGCACGGCCGGGACGACGACATGATCGTCTCGGGCGGGGAGAACGTCTTTCCCGGCGCGATCGAGGAGGTGCTGCAGAAGCTTCCGCAGGTCCGCGAGATCGCCGTCATCGGTGTGCCGGACGAGGACTTCGGGCAGCGCGCCGCCGCGTACATCGTCCTGCGGGAGGGGGAGACGCTCGACGCCGACGCGGTGCGCGCGCACGTTCGCGAGCATTTGGCACGTTTTGCGGTGCCGCGCGACGTCCACTTCCTGGACGTCCTGCCCCGCAACGCCACCGGCAAGATCGTCCGCCGCTCCCTGACCCCGGACTGACGCACTACGGCGTGGATGCCCGGAACGGTGGTCTCCTGGTTCTGTCGGTGGCGACCGTTACGGTCGGTTGCATGTCCCGATACCGACTGTGCCCGACCCCGCTGGACGTCACTTGGATTCGACGCGCCCCAGCGGATCGGCGGTCTCGGCCGCCGCCGTCCAGCCGGCGTCCGCCGGGTCCAGCGTGCTGTGGAGGAAGGCCGACGTGAGCCGCTGGACGAGGGCGACCCGCTCGGGGCTCTCGTCCGTCGTCTCCGTGACGGTGTATCCGGATATTCCGCCCAGCGAGTGCTCCGCCTCGGCCAGGGTGAGCAGGCTCCTGGCGCCCGGGCTCAGGTGGTACGCGTCCGTGAACCACTCCGGCCCCCGGACGGTCAGGGCGGACTGGTCCTTCTCCCCGGCGACCACCAGGGTCGGCGTGGTCAGCCCCGCGAAGTCGGGGTTCATGAAGGAGAAGTTCTCGGCGGCGAACGGCGACAGGTCGGCGCCGCCCGTGCCCGGCACGGCGAGTAGCACACCGGCCTTGATCCGCGGGTCGGACATGTCGCCCTCCGCGCCGATGACTCGCGCGCCGAGCAGCATGCTCGCCGTCTGAGCACCCCAGGAGTGCCCGGCGACGGCGATGCGGTCGTGGTCGAGGCGCCCCCCGAGGCCGGGGACGGCGGCTTCGACGACGTCCAGCCGGTCGACGACGCGGGTCAGGTCCTCAACGCGGATGCGCCAAATGTCCGGGTAGCGGGGGTCGTCGGGCGTGACGTTCAGCCGCCGCGAGTCGAGATGCGTCGGCTGGACGACCGCGAAACCGTGTGCGGCCCAGTGGTCGACGAGCGGGGCATAGCCGTCCAGCGACTCGCCGAAGCCGTGCGAGAACACGATGATCGGCAGCTCGCCACCGGTCACCGGGGCGGACACCCGTACCTGGACGTCCTCGCCACGTCCTGGGGCAGGCAGCACCACGGGACGCACTGAAACAACCGGGGCTTGGGACATGGGGCTTCTCCTCGATAAGTAACGTGAACAGCGCGGCCTGGTCATGGGCCGCCTGCTTTGGCATCATGAAAGCGGATCAGTGTTCCGTTTGAACTATACGGATCGCTGTTCCGCTTAGCAACATGGAGGCGACAGTGGTCGGGAGCGGACCCGGAACGCCGGCCCCGCGGAAGCGGGCCGACGCCCGGCGCAACGAGGAGGCGCTGCTGGAGGCGGCCGCCGCGGCCTTCATCGCGTCCGGCGTCGACGCGCCGGTGCGCGACATCGCGGCCAAGGCCGGCGTCGGCGTCGGCACGATCTACCGACATTTCCCGACACGGGCCGATCTCATCGTCGCCGTCTACCGGCACCAGGTCGAAGCCTGCGCGGAGGCGGGCCCCGTCCTCCTGGCCGAGTGCGACTCCCCCTACACCGCTCTGGTGCGCTGGATCGATCTCTTCGTCGACTTCCTGGTCACCAAGCACGGTCTGGCCGAGGCGCTGCAATCCGACGACGCGACCTTCGTGACCCTGCACGACTATTTCCTGGACCGACTCGTCCCCATCTGCGCCGAACTGCTCAGCGCCGCCGCCGACGCGGACGAGATCCGCTCCGACATCGAGGCCCTCGGCCTAATGCGCGCCGTCGGCAACCTCTGCATAGGCGCCAACAAGGACCCCCGCTACGACGCCCGCCAAATGGTAGAAGTCCTACTAGCCGGCCTACGCCTCCCCTAGCCCCCGACAGCCCAAACACAAGGCCCCGACCACCGACAACCGACCAACACAATCCGCCAAAACGTGGAGGACCCCGCACCGGGCTACAGACCGGCGGGGGGACGTTGGGCGTTGATGATGAACCAGAGGCGGGTGCGGGTGGGGGACTGGTCGAGGCCCCACTCATTGGCCAGGACGTCGATGACGGTGAGGCCGCGGCCGTGGTCGAGGCGGCGGCGGCCGTGCGGGTCGGCGTGGGTGGGGCCGTCGTCGGCGATCTCGACATGCAGGAGGTGGCCGTCGGTCGTGACCGTCACGGTGACGAGCCCGGAGCCGTGCAGGACGGCGTTGGCGACGGCCTCGGCGGTCATCAGCTCGACGTCGTCGAGGAGACCCTCGTCCGAGATGACCTTCGCCGCGCGCTCGCGGACGACGCGCCGGGCCCGGCGTCCACCGTCGCCGTCGTCGCCGCCGAAGCCGAACGGCTCGCCGAGCCGTTCCATCCCCACGGTCACATGATCACCACACCTGCAGTCGGAAGCGCAACGCAATCATTCACCTGCGGTGCGTGATGGGCAATGCGACCGATGTGTTGATCTTGGCCTTTCCGGGACAGGCGGGCCGGATGATACTCACCGAGCCGCACAAATCGGGGGTTTTCTCCGTCCCGTGGCGAGAATCAGCGGAGGCCCTTCGTATGTAACGATCCGCTTCAACAGCGTTTTTCGTCTTGTCGGGCGAAATCGCGGGGGCTGCCCGGAGGTGCGCCATGCAAGCGGTCGTCCTCGCCTGCGCCGCGCAGGCCGTCTACATCGTCGCCTATGTCCTGTTCAAGACGGCCACCGGGCGGATGAGCCCGATCGGCGGCCGGCATCCGCTGCACGCCGCCGGACGGCTCGTGCGCAGCCCGCGCTGGTTCGCCGGTGTCGTGGTGCTGCTGGCGGGCTTCGCCCTCTCGGCCGCCGCGCTCGTCACACTTCCCGTCGCCGCGACCCTGCCCGCCTACGCGCTCGGGCTCGTCCCGCTGCTGATCGTGGGGACGAGCGGGTTCGGCGAGCGGCCCACGTCGCGGGAGTGGCTCGCCGTCCTCATCACCGCGGCCGCGATGATCACCGTGGCGCTGTCCGTGCTGCCGGGCCACGGCGAGTCGCTGCCGGACGTCCTGCACCGCGCGGGCGGCGCCGCAGCGGCCGGCGCGCTCCCGCTGTGGAAGGCGGCGCTGGTCTTCGTGCCGTCGCTGGCGCTGCCGCTCTGGATGCTCTGCGTGCGCGACCGCATGGTCAGCGGCCGGCACGCCCGCCCGCTGACCGGCATCGCCTACGGGCTCGGCGCGGGCGTCCTGCTCGGCGCCACCGAGGTGTTCGGGCAGGGCATGGCGATGATGCTCGCGGACGGCCGGGCGGCGGACGTCCTGGCCTCCCCGCACCCGTACCTGTTCCTGCTCGCGGGCGTCCTCGGGCTGATGCAGCTCTCGATCGGCCTGCGACGCTGCCGCCTCATGATCACCGTCACCGTGGTCACGGTCACCGCGAAGACCCACCTGCTGCTGTCGGCCACACTGCTCTACGGCGAGCCGTGGCCCCGCGACCCGGCCCCATTCCTCCTGCGCATCGCAGGCGCTGTCCCTTATACACATCT
>NZ_JABXFD010000190.1 GCF_013372625.1 Actinomadura sp. BRA 177 | reverse complement strand
CTGGGATTGACGCGGTCGTCTTCGTCGGCAGCGTCAGATGTGTATAAGGGCCGGGGCCTGGCGGCGGCCGGGCGCGGGTCGGCGGCGGCCTCCGCCGGAGCCTCGTCGCCGACGACGGCGGTCACCGTGTCGGGCTGCTCCTTGGCGGCGGCGGCGGTCGTGGGCTTGCGCGCCGCCGGCGTCGCGCGCTTGCGCGGACGCTTGGGCGCCGCAGAGTCGGCAGCGCTCACCATGACGGTCACACCCTCCTTGCTGAGGCTCCGCAGAATGCTGGAGGCCTTCGACACGGGGATGTCGGCCTCCTCGAACGTACGGCGTACGTCGTCGGCTTCGAGGTAACCCTGGGACCGTCCACGCTCGATCAGTTGCGCGATGACGTGATCGTGCAGATCCGACGCTTTCGAGGTCGAGCTAGCAGGCGACACAAATACCTCTCGAACGAACGTGTGGCTTGGTTGACCCAAGTGCCCTGACGGGCCCGGCCTCACACTGGGTGGGACCACACACGGAGCGGACCCCCGGTGCGGGACCGCAGCGTACCCGCTCTGTCTGGGTCAAGCATTCTGGCACTGCTGCGCGTTCCGCCCTGAAGTCCTACCCGGTAACTCTCCACCTTAGAGGGCGCGGGACGGTCCTTCGAACGTGTTACTCCGTCTTCACGCGCTCCCAGGGGGATTTCACGCGGGCTCGGGCGGGACGTGCAGGGCGAGCACGGTCACATCGTCCACCTGCTCGTATCCGGCAAGCATCCGATCGACCAGGAAGTCGACGAGTCTCTCGGGATCTCCTACCACTTCAGGTGGGGCGTCCGCGGCCACGGAGACAAGCTCGTCCAGCCCGGCGTCCACCCCACGCCTACGGTTCTCCACAAGTCCATCGGAATAGAAGACCACAGTGTTGCCGGTTTCGATGGAAAAACTTGTCTGCTGCCGCTGGCTGGGCCAGCCGAGCGGCGTTCCCGGCTCCAGCGTGCTCACGCGCGCGGGCGCGTCGCGCGAGATCAGCAGGGGCGGCGGGTGGCCCGCGTTGCTGAACTCGCCCTGCCCGGTCTCGGGGTCGATGACCACGTAGGCGACCGTGGTGAACTGCTCCTCGGTCTCGGTGGCGCTGAACAGCCGGTCGAGGCCGGCCAGGACCGCGGCGGGGCGCGGGTCGTTCAGCGCGAGCGCGCGCAGGGCGTTGCGGACGCGGCCCATTCCGGCCGCGGCGAGCACGCCCTTGCCCATGACGTCGCCGACGGCCACGGCGAGCCGGTCGTCCGGCAGGCGGAAGACGTCGTACCAGTCGCCGCCGACCTGGACGTGCCGCGTGGCGGGGTTGTAGCGGGCCGCCAGCACCATGCCCGGCAGCTGCGGGAGGTCACTCGGCAGGAGGCTGCGCTGGAGCTCCTCGGCGGTCTTGTGCTCGCGCTCGAACAGCAGGGCCCGCTCGACGGCCAGGGCGCACTGCCCGGCCAGCGCCTCCAGGAAGACCCGCTCCTCCTCGGTGATCTCCCTGGGCCGGGTGAACGAGAAGCGCAGCGCGCCGATGGGGGCGCCCGCCGCGAGCAGCGGCAGGCCGACCCAGGCGCGTTCCTCGGTGTGCTGGGCGAACAGGTCGCGCTCGCCGTGGCCGAGCTGCAGGCGCAGGCTGTCGGGGTGCTCGGCCAGGAACGGCCGGCTCTCGCGCACCGCCACCGACATCACGGTCTGGTCACTGACCTTGATGTCGTCGCGGGAGACGGGACTGATCTCGCCCTCCGTCCCCGGCTGGGACGGCGCCACGATGCTCAGCCGCAGCTTGTCGTCGTCCAGCAGCGCCACGGCCGAGTAGTCGGCGCCGATGGCGGACCGTCCGACCTCGGTGATGACCTGGACGACCTGGGACACGGTCAGGGCCTCGGCGAGCATGGAGGTGGCCTGCTGGAGGCGCGCGGTGCGCAGCGCGGCGGCGGACAGCTGCTCGGTCAGCCGGCCGCGCATCTCCTCGGCCTCGCGCTGGCCGGTGACGTCGGTGTTGGCGCCGACCCACTCGATCACCGCGTCGCCCTGCCAGATGGGCACGGCGCGGACGTCGAAGTGCCGGTAGGTGCCGCTCTTGGTGCGGATCCGGTAGTTGGTCTCGAAGACCCGGTTCTCTTCGACGCACTCGCGCCAAGCACCCTCGATGCGGGGACGGTCCTCGGGGTGCACCACCGACAGCCAGCCGCCGACCGCGTAGTCGTCCGGTGTCTGCCCGGTGATCGCGCGCCATTCGGGCGCGTCGTCGATCACGCCGCCGGCCGGGGCGGCGACCCACACCACCTGGGCGCTGGCCTCCACGAGCGAGCGGTAGCGCTGCTCCTTGCGCCGGATGACCTCCTCGGCCCGGCGGCGCTCGGTCACGTCCAGCGCGGTGAGGACGACGCCGAGGTGCTCGCCGTCGCCGTTCCTGGCGGGCAGCCACGTGCAGGCCAGGATGCGCTCGTCGACGGCGGTGGCGACGCCGTGGCCGGGCGCGTCACCGGGCTCGGGCGGCTCCCCGGCCGGGACGACCAGGTCCGGATCGCTGACCGGGCGGTCCTCGTCGATCACGGTCCGCAGCGCCGTCTCGAACGCCGCCGCCAGCGCCTCGGGCAGCGCCTCGGACGGCCGGTGCTGCTGCAGTTCGCGGACGGGCACGCCCAGCAGCGCGGCGAGCGCGTCGTTGGCCCTGCGGCAGCGCATCTCACGATCGAAGAAGGCCAGCCCGCCGGGGGCCTCCTTCAGCAACGTCGCGTACAGCGCGGCGTCGGACGCATCCATGGGCAGGCCCTCCACCCCTGAGACGCGAGGATGCGGAACGGACGTCTCGGTGCTCATGGACAACACCTCCGCCCCAGAGGGTCCCGTACCGCGCGGCAAGTTTTCATCACTATGAGTGAATGGGAGCAGGCTAGCGCTCCCGCCTCCATCACAACACCGGTCGGAGTCAGGTATTCATCATCCCGATGGTTCGCCCTGTACGGAACCCCTGCTGAACATCCTTGTCCCTTCGGTCCCGGACGAACGCGTCGGATTCGGGCACCGTCGCAGGGGGACGCGGAGGCGGCCCGCCTGAACGGCGAGTAGGAGATGTTACGGCCCTCGGACGTCACGGCGCGTCAACCGCCCGACTCCGGGTGTGTCTTCTACTTGGCAGCTTTGGCCGCGGCCTTCTGCTCCTGCTTGAAGGCCCGCACCTTGGCCAGTGACTCGGGGCCGGTGATGTCGGCTACGGAGCGGTGTGAGCCTTCGTCCCCGTAGGCGCCGGCTGCCTCCCGCCAGCCTTCCGGCCGGACGCCGTACTGCTTGCCCAGGAGCGCCAGGAAGATCTGCGCCTTCTGCTTGCCGAAGCCCGGGAGGCCGTTCAGCCGCTTGAACAGCTCCTTGCCGCTGTCGACGCCCGTCCACACCTTCTCGGCGTCACCGTCGTAGTTCTCCACGAGGTAGTGGCACAGCTGCTGGACGCGCTTGGCCATCGACCCGGGGTAGCGGTGGACGGCCGGCTTCTCCGACAGGAGCGCGGCGAACCGCTCCGGGTCGTGGGCGGCGATCTCGTGCGCGTCCAGGTCGTCGGTGCCGAGCCGCTGGGCGATGGTGTAGGGGCCGGAGAAGGCCCATTCCATCGGGACCTGCTGGTCGAGCAGCATGCCCACCAGCGCTGCCAGCGGGCTGCGTCCCAGCAGCTCGTCGGCTTCCGGACGCTGTGCGAGGTGAACCTTCGTGGCCATGGGGCCAGCTTAGAGCGGGCGCGAGATCTGTCAGAAGTCTTACGTGGGCGGCGGGGCCCTGGCGAGGAGCGAGCCGCGGTGTTCGAATGAGGGCGTGAACGAGGAAGAGCGAACGGAGGGCAGTCCCGTCGGTCGGCGGGTGGTGCTCGGAATGCTCGGCCTCGGCGTCGCGGGGGTCGCCGTGGGAGCGTCCGTCCAGGACAAGGTGAGCCGGACCCTGGCGCCGGTAGGACCGATCGGGGACGTCCTACCGGCCGCCGGCGGGTTCCGCTACTACTCCGTTACCTACAGTGTGGATCGGCATAGCGCCGCAACCCACCGCGTGACCGTTAGTGGTCTCGTCGACAAGCCGCAGGCGTTCCGGTTGGCCGATCTGGCGCGGCTGCCCCAGACCGTCCTGGATCGCGATTTCCAGTGCGTGACGGGCTGGCGGGTGCCGGACGTGCATTGGGTCGGGGTCGCTCTGCCCGACCTGCTGGACGCGGTCGGCGTGTCGCCGCAGGCCACCGCCGTGCGGTTCACGTCGTTCGACGGCGTCTACACCGAGTCGCTGACGCTGGAACAGGCACGCCGCAAGGACGTCCTGGTGGCGACCCAGATGGACGGTAAACCGGTCACACACGACCACGGCGGACCGACGCGGCTCTACGTGGCGCCCATGTACGGCTACAAGTCGCTGAAGTGGCTCGACGGCATCGAGGTGACCGACAAGGTAGAGCCCGGCTACTGGGAGAACCTCGGGTACGACGTGGACGCGTGGGTGGGACGGTCGAACGGGCGTGACGATGCCCCCACATAACGCCTGGCTGGTGCGGTTCACGCGGGCGGAGCGGTCGATCCATCACGTGACCGCCCTGCTGATGCTCGCGTGCCTGCTGACCGCCGCGATGCTCTACCTGCCGGTGCTGTCGACGCTGGTGGGCCGCAGGGAGATGGTCAAGACCGTCCACGTGTGGTGCGGGTTCGCGCTGCCGGTGCCGCTCGTGCTGGGTCTGATGTCCCGTGCGTTCAGGACCGACCTCGGACGGCTGAACAGGTTCGCTCCGCACGACTGGGAATGGCTCAAACGCAGTGACCGGAGGGCTGTGCGTGGCGGACGAGGGGTTCTGCCGGTAGGCAAGTTCAACGCCGGGCAGAAGCTCAACGCGGCGTTCACGGCGGGCGCCATCCTGGTCATGCTCGGCACCGGCGAGATCATGACGTTCCCGGACCCCTGGGGCGACCGGTGGCGGACGGGCGCCACGTTCGTCCACGACTGGCTCTTCCTCATCATCGTCGTGGTGACGGCCGGGCATCTGTGGGAGGCGCTGCGGGATCGCGACGCGCTCACCGGGATGCTGACCGGCCGGGTCGACTCCCGCTGGGCGGCACATCATCACGCCGCCTGGGCCGACGCCGAGCGGGAGGAGGCACCCCCGGAGGCACGCTCCGAAGAAGCCGGTCCAGAATTTGCCAAACGACGCCCCGGCATGTCTTGACTCTCCCCGCAAAACGGCTGGAATGGGACACCAGAACCCCGTGCGCGGAGGTGTGCGCGTATGCCTGCACTGGCCGATCACCGAAGCGAGACACGAGACGCACTCGCACGACGGCTTTGTGACGAGTTCGCTACCTTCCCCTCGGACGCGGTACAGCGGTGCGTGGCCGACGTCCAGGCATGCATGGCCCATCTCGGGCTGGAGGCCACGCCCGCCAGAGTCGAACGGATGGCGCGTGAGCATCTCACCGGAGTCCTGAAATCGGAGCCGCCGTCCGGGCGGGCCTCCGGCGGGGGGATGGACGGCCGCCCTGACTAGGGCGCGGACCGGGACGCGTTAGGCCGTGTCCGGGAACATGCTCCGCGCGGGATCTGAGAGGCTAGGAGGGTGAGTCCCCGCAGCCGCAACCGCTCCTCCGGGGACCCTGCCCGGGACGGAGCCACGCCCCCGGACGAGGTCTCGGCGATTTTCGACGGCATGCTCCAGCACGCCCGCGAACTCCTCGCCGTGCGCAGCCCCTTGGACGCGGAACTGATCGTCAGCGAGATCCTCGGTTCCTGGTGGGGCCACCGGGTACCGGACGGCGACGTCGAGGAGGTCATCGGCGAGGCCCTGGTCGACTACGCGGGAGCCGCCGGGACGCCCGCCGCCCTGGCGCTGCTCACCGGAATGGCCTACATGGGCACGCCCCGGCAGGCGGCCAAGGCCGAACGCGCCGCGCTCGAACTCATGGCCGGCGGCGTGGCGAGGCCGGGATGGGCCGACCGGGTGGGGATGGTCGAACCCGAGGGGTGCTTCGTCTCCAGGGACGTCTTCGGCGACCAGGACTCCATCGTCTGCACCTACACCTACGGCGGCACCGAGCGGCACGCCCTGGTCATCGCGGTCGACCGCACCAAGGCCGGGGCCGCCCGGCCGTCCGGCGACCCGTTCGGCCCGTCCGCTCCGGCGGGACCTCCACCGGTGAGCGGAATGGTCAGGGACGCGTGGGTCTCCTCCCGGGTCGACCGGCTTCTCGACCAGTGCCGCCGCGAAGGCCGCGACAACCCGCTGATGCGGTTCGAGGAACTCGACCCGCGCGACACCGGGGCGCTGCTGCGCAGTGCCCTCGACCTCACCGACGGCCTCGACGACCCGCCCGTGCACGAGAACTTCGGGACGTACCACGCGTTCGTCCGCGCGCGCGTGGACATCCTCCCGCCGGGTGGGCGGCTGCCCCAGCCGCCGGTGTACGGGCGCGACAGGCGCGCGACGATCGCGGCCCGTTTCCTTGCCTCGGACGAGGCGGAGGGGTTGTCGGACCTCTCCGCGGCGAGCCGGTGCGTGGACCGGATCATCGACTACGGCTGCACGCACGACTTCGGCCGTCCGCTACGGGTCTCTCCGGTCAAGTGCGAGATGTTCCTCCTCGACTGGCTGCCGAGAAAGGTTCTGCTTTCCCCGACGGAACAAGAGGCTGTCCCCCATGTGCTGGGCGCGTGGGTGCGGTGGGCGGGCAAGCGAACCGGCCTTCCGGAGGAGGGCATCAGGGCCACCTTGGACGCCCTGTGGGACGCGACGGCCAAGTTCGCCGAGGCCTACCGTGATCCGGCCGCGTCCGGCCTCGACCGTGACCTCGTCGACCGGCTGCTGCCCGACGGCGATCTGGAGGCGCTCCCCCGGCGCGCGTTCGCCCTGCCCTTCCTGTCGGGCACCCACCGGCGCTCGGGGCGGCACGGGTTCATCAACCTGTCGAAACTGGATCCAGCCGATCCCGACGACCGACGCGCGATCCTGGAGTTCGAGCACCCGGGCGCGGACGAGGCCCACCTCGACGCGCACGAGCGCCTCACCGAGAGGCTGTGGGACGATCGCCCCCCGCAACTGTGGACGACCGCCCAGGCGCTGCTGGACGTCGGCTACGAACGCCACGAGATCCTGCACAAACTCATCGACGTCATGGACCGCGCAGGGGACGACGCGGCCGCTCTCCGCGAAGCACTGCGTGTGCTACGTCACGAACCCCCGCCCGAGTGAACTCCCGGTTTGCGCGCGGCGTCCGCTGCGACAATCATCGGGACCCGGGCATGGTCTCGCGGGGTCTCGGGGGCCCGGGGCCGGCCCCCGGTCGTAGGGAGTGGTCTTGTTGGAGTGGTCCGAGTTCGCCCGGCGGCTGGGACGTGAGCTGGCGGGTCTCGAGCGCGACACGATCCTCATCGTGCGCGAGCGGGATGAGAGCCGTCACTACGTCCAGGCCATGCGCGAGCCCGACCGGCTCTACGCCGAGGCCGTGAGCAACAACTTCCTCGACGGGCCGCTGCTGCTCACGCTGGCGGACGAGGAGGTCATGAGCGACGCGGGCTGGCGCCCGCCCGCCGACCCCGCCCCGCGCAACTGGTGGACGGAGCTGCCGGAGGCGGGCGCCGCCGGCGGGATGCTGAGCGTGACGGACGGCGACTACTCGCGGCTGGCCGACGTGATGGTCACGGCCCTGCGCGACGTCCAGGGCGTCCGGCGCCCGTCCGACCTCGTGTACGAGTCGTTCCACCGCCATGGGACCGGCCTCATCGAACTGCTCGACTTCGGTATCGACGTCGCCGACGCGTCCCGCGTGAACAAGCGGCGGGCGACGTCCAGCGCGGACGCCGACCTGCTGGAGCCGCGCTTGGCGGAGGCCAAGGCGAACGGCGACAACACCACCTATTTCAGCCTGCTGGAGAGCGCCGACCTGGTGCTCCCGGCGTCCGCCTCCGCCGTGGAGGATCCCGACCGCGCCGAGTTCCCCACCATCACGATCGGCGGCGACACCTACGTCACGGTGTTCACCTCGCCGGGCGCGCTGGCGCGCACCGGCGACCGGCATCCCGGCCTGTACCGCCGCACGTCCTTCGACCGGCTGGCGTCCGGCTGGCCGGACCCCGCGTGGCGGGTGGCGATCAACTGGGGCCTGCCCAGCGAGGTGCTGCTCGACTCGTCCGCGATCGGGCGGCTGACCGGTGGCCAGGACGTGCCGCCCGCCGCCGGGCCGGACATCTCGAACCCGTACGGGACGGTCGATCCGCACGCGCTCTCAGGGCCGAACCCCGTCGCCGGTGGCGCGCCCCCCAGCCTGAACGGCTCGACCCCTGGCGCGGACGTCCCGTACGACGATGTTCCGTACGACGACTCGCATACCGCGATCGACCCGTACACGGCGGCCGACCTCCGGGCGGCTCTGGAGCGGGGCAGCGCCGAGCCCGAGACGCGCGAACCGTCGCCGGCCGCTGGGCCGCCCCTGGGCGCGCCGACGGACAAGCCGTCGAACAGTGTCCCCGACAGCCCGCCGCCGGACAGAGCAGCGCCGGACAGCGCAGCACTTGACAGGGCGCCCGCGCCGCAGAGACAGCCGGTCGGCGTGCCGATGAGGCCGCCTCATGGCACCCGCCTGTGGCGGTCGGCGAGCGACGGTGAGGAGACCCCGCTCGCGGTGTACGACGCCATCGGCGGCGTCTGGGCACAGGTGCGGACCGACGCCGTCCCGGCTCCCTGGACCGAGTGAAGCGGCGTTCGGCTACCGTCAAGTACGGAATCCTCGCCCGCGGACGTGAAAGTGGATCCGAGTGGACTGGAACGACTTCGCCAAACGGCTGACGCTGGAGCTTTCACGGCTGCCGGTCAAGGCGTTCCTCATCGTGCAGGGACCGAGCGGGCTGCCCTACGCCCAGGCGATGCGGTCGGAGGGCGTGCTGGACGCGGAGGCCGTCGGCAGCGCGTTCCTGCCCCGCCCGCTGGCCCCGCGGCAGGAGCGGCGGCTGAGGGCGCTCGGCTGGGAGCCCCCGGACGAGGAGGAGCGCAAGAACTGGTGGGACCGGTTCACCTGGCGTGACCGGGGCGGCCGCGCCTCCGCCGAGTACCTGGAGGCGTGCGCGATGCTCGCCGGGCAGATGGTCGGCGCCTTCCGCGACGTGTACGGCCTCGAGTCCCCGCTCGAACTCGTCTACCAGGCGAGCAAGGCGGGCCCGGACGGGGGGCCGCTGGCGCTGCCCGGCCTCGGCATCCCGTTGGCCGTCCCCGAGGACGAGCGCCGTTCCGCCGCGTCCGCCGCGCGGGCCGACCGGCCCTCCGGCACCGCCCTGGAGACCGCCCTCACCGACGCGCGGGAACGCGGCGACCAGCACGGTTACCTGGAGCTCCTCGCGCGCGCGGTCCTGTACCTGCCCTCGTCGGGCGAGCCGGGAGCCGACGGCCACCAGTTCGCCACGGCGCAGTTCGGGGACGGCACGTTCGTCCTGGCGTTCACCTCGCCCGAGGCCATGGACCGTTCGCTGCAGGGCCAGGCCGTCCACCACCGCGAGGCGTCGCTGGCGGAGCTGTCCCGGCACTGGCCGCACCCCGAGTGGCAGCTCGCGGTCAACCCGGGCCTGCCCAGTGCCTCGTACCTGGACGCAAAGGCGCTGCTCGAACCGGAGGAGCCCCGGAAGCGGGCCACGCCCACCCCGCCGGTTCCCACGGACGTCCACGTGGCCGGCCCCTCGTCCCGCACCCGGACCCGCGGCGTCAAGCCGCCCCGGACCGGCTCCGGCACCCGCCGGCAGGCCGCCAGGCCGCCGCAGAGCCTGTCACTTATACACGTC
>NZ_JABXFD010000669.1 GCF_013372625.1 Actinomadura sp. BRA 177 | reverse complement strand
GGCGTGTGGTGTGGGGCGCGGCCGCCGCCGCGTCGATGGCCGCGACCGGCGCCGGCCGCGTGCCCGTCCGCGCGGCCGCCGAGGCGGCCCGCGACCACCGCAAGACCTGAACGGCGGCGGGCCGGGCCCGCCACCGATTCAGGTCGAGTCGGGGCCTTGCAGGAGGGCGCCGAGGACGGACGTCACGCCCGCCGCCGGGTCGCCCCGCACCTCGTAGACGCGGGGCTCCTCGCCGGTCTCGTCGATCGTGATCCGGTAGGCGGGCAGGTCGGCGCCGATCTCCTCCGGTTCGCCCTGGGCCGCGGCGAGGGCGTCCACGGCCTCCTGGATCCGGCCGGCCCGCCCGGCGGGGAGTGCGGCGGTGTCGTACAGCGCGACGACGGCGTTCCGGCCGGTGAACCCGCCGGTGCTCTCGATCTTCACGCGCATGGCGCCCTCTCCGCCCGGCTCCTCCTACTTGCTGAAGGCCCGGTGCAACTCGTCCAGTTCGTCCCGGAGGATGTCATCGTCCTCCAGAGAGCCCCGCCTGGCCAGTTTCTCGGGGGCCACGACCTGGTACTCGGGCATCTGCATGGTGCCGCAGCAGCGCGACCTGTCCTGGTCGGCCCGCAGGCTCGCCGAGTGCTCGTCGCGCGGCTCGACCTCCGTGACGTCCTGGCCGTCGCCGGTGTAGCCGGGCTCGGTCATCGTCATCCGCCCGCTCAGCATGTCGCGCAGCGGCGTCGCCGCGGTCGTGATCTCGCGGACCGCGAACCGGTTGCGGATGAACGTCCGGTAGATCGCGGGGTCGCCGCGGCCCGCCGAGACCTGCAGCATCTTGTTCGCGACGTCCACGTACCGGGCGCCGGTCGCCGGGGACGCCACGATCGCGTCGAACACCAGCTTGCACAGCGCGGACGCCGTCTCGATCAGCACGATCGCCGGGTCCTTCGTGCGCCGCTGCCGGCTCAGCTCGAACGTGTAGACGTCCGCGAGGACGTCGTAGATCGCGCCCGTGAACACCTGCGAGATCGCGTGCACCTCGTTGCCGACCTGGCTGAGCTTGAGGTCGTTGTCGGCGTTGCGTAGCCCGGACGGCATCCCGAGCGCCTTGCCGAACTCCTCCGCCAGCTCCGACAGGAACGACTTGTCGTGCAGGTTCGCCTTGGTGAGCGCCACCAGCGCCTCCGCCTGGTCCGGCTCCGCCAGCGCCAGGAAGATCGCGGTGATGTCGCCGAACGCCTCGTGCAGCCCGCCCGTCTGCGGCGGATTGCCCGCCGACAGCCAGCCCGGCTTGAGACCGTCCAAAATCGCGTGGCCCGTCTCGTGCGCGACGATGTCCAGCGACCGGCACGTGTGCAGGACGGCGCGCTGCCCCTGCGGCGTGAAGAACAGGAACTTGAGCGCCTTCGCCGTCCGGCTGTAGAAGGCGTTCGCGCCCTCGCCGGCGTGCGGGAACACCGTGATGCGGTCGGTGTTGCCGCTGACGTTCCACGCGAACGGGATGGGGTTGCCGCCGTTGTGCCGCTCGTACATCGCCATCGTCTGCCGGACGACGGCGAACGTGTGCGCGCAGTCGAACTGCGGCGTCCCGGCGGCGAACACGAAATCGCCGTTGATGTTGCGGGCGACCGGGGTGACCTGCGCCAGCTCCGTCTGGACGCGGGCGTCCATCGGGCCGTTCAGCACCACGGTCGGCAGGAAGGCCAGCCGCGCGCCGAGCGCGGTGACCGACGGGTCCTGCTTGTAGACGAGGAACCGGTGCCCGGGACGGAGCGGCACCGGCACCGGAACCGGCCGCGGCACGGGCCGGGGGAGCGGCGGAACCGCTCGCTGCGCGCGCTGGGCGGGAATCTCGATCCGGGTCGGTTCGGCGTCCCGCGGCGCCTGGAAGTCCTGCTGGTGGATCGTCATCGAAACCACCCTTCCCCTGACTTGGGTGAGCCCCAACGTCCGCCGGTCGCGAGATCGAATCAACCCGGGGCGGCCCATCTGTCCACATGCTGCCGCGCGGGCCGGGTTCGGGGACGCGCCGAAAACGTCCGCGCCGCGCCGTAGACTCGCACGTGATGTCGAAGACCGAAGCTCACCACCCCTTGCTCGATGGCCTCAACCCGCAGCAGCGCGCCGCCGTCGTGCACTCCGGCGGCCCCCTGCTGATCGTCGCGGGCGCCGGCTCGGGCAAGACCCGGGTGCTCACCCACCGCATCGCGCACCTGCTCGGCGAGCGGGACGTGCACCCCGGCCAGATCCTCGCGATCACCTTCACCAAC
The DNA here is from genome assembly GCF_013372625.1 of Actinomadura sp. BRA 177. Classification (GTDB taxonomy): domain Bacteria; phylum Actinomycetota; class Actinomycetes; order Streptosporangiales; family Streptosporangiaceae; genus Spirillospora. The sequence continues at coordinate 7,734 of NZ_JABXFD010000669.1, read as the reverse complement.
AAGGCCGCCGCCGAGATGAAGGAGCGCGTCGACGCCCTCGTCGGGCCGCGCTCGCGCGCCATGTGGGTGATGACGTTCCACTCCGCGTGCGTCCGGATCCTGCGCCGCGAGGCCAAGCGCCTCGGCTTCCCCACGAGCTTCTCGATCTACGACCAGGCCGACGCGAACCGCCTCATGGCGCTCGTCTGCCGGGAGCTCGACCTCGACCCGAAGCGGTACCCGCCGAAGTCGTTCAGCGCCCAGGTGTCCAACCTGAAGAACGAGCTGATCGACTACGAGACGTTCAAGAACCGCGCGTCCACGCACATGGAGCAGACGCTCGCCGAGGCGTACGAGATGTACCAGGCGCGGCTCCAGCAGGCCGGCGCGATGGACTTCGACGACCTGATCATGATGACGGTCAACCTGCTGCAGGTCTTCCCGGAGGCCGCCGAGCACTACCGGCGCCGGTTCCGGCACGTCCTGGTGGACGAGTACCAGGACACGAACCACGCGCAGTACGAACTCGTCCGCGAACTGACGGCCCCCGTCGAAGGCGTCGGCGCGGCCGAACTATGCGTCGTCGGCGACGCCGACCAGTCGATCTACGCGTTCCGCGGTGCGACGATCCGCAACATCCTGGAGTTCGAGCGCGACTACCCGGACGCGACCACGATCCTCCTGGAGCAGAACTACCGCTCCACCCAGACGATCCTCTCGGCGGCCAACGCGGTCATCGAACGCAACGCCGACCGCAAACCAAAGAAGCTGTGGTCCGACCAGGGCGAAGGCCACAAGATCACCGGCTATGTGGCCGACAACGAGCACGACGAGGCCGCGTTCGTCGCCCACGAGGTCGACCGCCTCACCGACGACGGCGACGCCCGCCCAGGCGACGTCGCCGTCTTCTACCGCACCAACGCCCAGTCGCGAGTCTTCGAAGAAGTCTTCATCCGCGTCGGGATGCCCTACAAGGTCGTCGGCGGTGTCCGGTTCTACGAGCGCAAGGAGATCCGCGACGCGCTCGCCTACCTGCGCTGCCTCGCCAACCCAGAAGACACCGTCTCCCTGCGCCGCATCCTGAACGTTCCCAAGCGCGGCATCGGCGACCGCGCCGAAGCCTGCGTCGAGGCGTACGCGTCCCGCGAGCGCATCTCGTTCTGGCAGGCCCTCCGGGTGCCCGAGGACGTGCCCGGCATGGCGACCCGCTCGATCAACGCCGTCCGCGAGTTCGTCACCCTGCTGGACGAGCTGCGCGCCGCCGCCGAGACCCTCACCCCCGCCGACCTGATCACCGAGGTCCTCAAGACCAGCGGCTACCTGGAGGAACTCCAGGCGTCCAAGGACCCGCAGGACGAGACCCGCGTCGAGAACCTCCAGGAACTGGAGGCCGTCGCCCGCGAATTCGAGGAGCGCCTCGACGGCGAATCCGCCGAAGGCCGCCTCCCCGAATTCCTCGAACAGGTCGCCCTCGTCGCCGACGCCGACTCCATTCCCGGCGGCGCCAAGGGCGGCCCGGTTCCGCCCGGCGAGCAGCCGGAGGAGACCGACCAGGGCGTCGTCACGCTGATGACCCTGCACACCGCCAAGGGCCTCGAATTCCCCGTCGTCTTCCTCACCGGAATGGAGGACGGCGTCTTCCCGCACCTGCGCGCCATGAGCAACCCCAAGGAACTCGAAGAGGAACGCCGCCTCGCCTACGTCGGCATCACCCGCGCCCGGCAGCGCCTCTACGTCTCCCGCGCCACGATGCGCAGCTCGTGGGGCGCACCGCAGGTCAACCCCCCGTCCCGCTTCCTGGGCGAGGTCCCCACGACCCTGCTCGAATGGGAACGAGAAGCCTCGTCGACGTCCACCCCGGCGATGTCCCGAATGGCCGCACGCCCGGGCACCCGCTCCCCGGGAAACCGCCCCGTCCCGTCCCTTTCCCCAGGCGACAAGGTCACCCACGACACCTTCGGCCTGGGCACCGTCGTCTCCGTCTACGACCGAGGCGAAAAGGCCAGCGTAGACTTCGGCGGCGAATACGGCGTCCGCACCCTAGTCCTCCGCTTCGCCACCATCGAAAAACTCTAGCCCTCGGCGCGGCGCTTCAGGAGGTTCGTGGGGAGGGTGGTCAGGACGACCTGGTCGTCCTGGTTGAGCAACTCGGCGCGGGTGCGGACGATGCCGCGGTCGGGCTTGGAGCGGGACGGGCGGGCCTCCAGGACGGTGACGCGCAGGTGCAGTGCGTCGCCGGGCCGGACGGGCGCCGGCCAGCGCAGCTCGTCCAGGCCGGGGGAGGCGAGGCTCGCGACGCGGGACAGGAAGTGGTCGGCGAACAGCCGCATCATGAGGGAGCCGGTGTGCCAGCCGCTCGCGATGATGCCCTGGAACGGCCCGGTCGCGGCGAAGTCCGGGTCGGTGTGGATGGGCTGCGGGTCGAACCGGTGCGCGAACTCGACGATCTCGGCCTCGGTCACGCTGACGTGGCCGTACTCGTACACCGAGCCCTCCTTGTAGTCCTCGAAGTACCGGTCGTCGATCGGGGCGGGGAAGTCGGCACCGAGAGCGCGCGTGCTGATCGTCATGGCTCCAGCATCGCGCTTCCTCAGTCCGGCCGGGAGGCCGGGTTCAGCGACGCCAGGAAGGCGTCGAGCATGGCGACCTGGCGGTCGGGCGGGAAGCGGGCCGGGTCGAAGAGGGCGTGGACGACCAAACCGTGCGCGAAGGCGGCGGCGGACGCGGCGACGTCGTCCGCGTCGAGCGCGGCGGGCAGTTCGCCGAGTGCGACGGCCGCGGTCACGTGCGGGCGGAGCCGATCGCGCCAGCGGTCGTAGCGCTCCCGCTGGCGGTCGGCGAGGCCGGGGTCGGCGAGCGAGACGTCCCAGGAGCTGACCCACACCCGGTTCATGGCCGTCGCGGCGGGGGTGAGGCACAGGACGTCGAGAAGGGCGGCGCGCAGGGCGGGCAGACCCGGCCGGGCCGTGCGCAGGGGGCGGCTCGCGGTGCGCTCGTCGGCCACGTCGAGGGCGTGCGCGACGAGGGCCCTCTTGTTCGGGAAGTAGTGGGTGAGCAGGCCGGTGGAGGCGCCCATCTCCGCCGCGACGGCGCGCAGCGTCAGGCCGCCGAAGCCGTGCTCGGCGAGGACGCGCCAGACGGCCTCGGACACGTCCCGGCGGCGGGCGTCGTGATCACCTCGGGCGGGCATTCCCGTAGGGTACATAACAAACGTTCGGTATGTACCCCCCAGGAGGTCCCATGTTCGCTCGCACGATCGCCGACGGCGCCGAACTCCGTCCGCTGGAGCCGTGGCAGGCGGCGGAGTTCGCCGAGCACGCGCGGAGGGTCCGCGCCGACATCGAGGAGTACATCCCCTGGGCCCGGACGGTCGTGGACGAGGAGACCGCCCGCGCCCTGCTGCAGTCCTACGCGGAGAAGCAGGCCGCCGACCGGGGGCGCATCTACGGCATCTGGGTCGACGGCGTCCTCCAGGGCGGCGCGCTCTTCCGGACGTTCGACGCCGTGCAGGGAGTCTGCGAGGTGGGCGTCTGGCTCGCCGCGGAGGCGCGCGGGCGCGGGCTGGTCACCACGGCCGTCCGGCACATGATCGATTGGGCGTTCGGGACGCGGGGGCTGCACCGGGTCGAGTGGCTCTGCGATCCCCGCAACACCGCCAGCGCGGCGGTCGCGACGCGTCTCGGCATGACGTGCGAGGGCGTCCTGCGGCAGGCGTTCGTGCTGGGCGGCGAGCGCAGAGACGTCCAGGTCTGGGCCGTCCTCGCCGATGAGCCGGCCTGACCCTAGGGGACGGGTAGAGGGCGTTCGAGGGCGGAGAGGGTGAGGAGGACCAGGGACGCTGTCCAGCCGAGGGGGGCTGGGCCGGCGGGTTTGCCGGTCGGGCCGACCTTTTCCGGGAGGACGCCGAGGGATGTTCGGTGGGCCGCTAGCCAGCTGAGCCGGTCGAGGGCCTCGTCCGTGCGGCCGGAGGCGGCGCTGTTCAGGCCGAAGAGGGCCGTTTCCGGGGTCCAGGCGACGTCCGGGGTGCCGGACCAGCGCTCGCCCGGCAGCACCCCGCCGTTCGGCAGTGCCTGCCGGCGGGCGGCGTTCGCGATCGCGGCGGTGATCTCCTCGTCGGCCGGGGCGAACGGCGGGGCGAGGAACGTCACGGAGGTGTCCATGAGGCCGCCGGGGACGGGCGAGCGAGGGTATCCGTACGGTGCGAACTGCCTGGCCACGGCGTCAGAGACCCGTCGCGCGGCGTGCTGCCATTCGGCCTGCTTGCCGCTGTCACCGCGCAGCCGCGCGAGGTCCGCGGCCGAGCGCAGGCCCGCGAGGACGGGGCCGACGACGCCGAGGGTGGGGCGCCGCGGGTCCTGCTCGCGGTGGGGGTCGCGCTCCCAGTAGTCGGACGAGGCGGGCGGCAGCCCCTCGGCGTCCAAGGAACGTGCCAAGTGGTCGGCGGCGCGGGTCACCATCGGCCACAGGTCCGGCAGTTCGTCGGGCGGGCCCGTCTGGACGCGGTAGAACCAGGCCGCCCACAGCACCCAGCCGAGCGAGTCGAGCTGGGGCTGGCGGCCGTCGGCGACCGCCGTCCCGTCGGCGTTGTAGCGGGCGGCCCACATGCCGTTGTCGCTCTGGGCGCGGGCGAGGAAGCGCAGGACGCGGCGGGCCTCCGACGGGTGGCCGGTGACGGTGAACGCGGCGACGGTGAACGCGGAGTCGCGCGGCCAGCAGTACCGCCACTTGGTGTACCAGGAGGCGAGCGACGCGCCGTTCGGGCGGGTGAGGAGCCGCAGGTCGAGCAGGGCGCGCGCCGCCATGTCGCGGTAGGTCTGGCCCTTCCCGCCGGTCGGGATCGTGCCCTGCGACAGCCACAGGTTGTCGGACCGGACGGCCGTGTCGACCTGCGGGTCGGATGCGTCCACGGTGACGGGCGTGTCGCCGCCGGACGGGATGAGCCGGATGCGTCCGTCCGCGAGCCGGATGGCGGAGCTGTCCGGCAGGTAGGAGGCGCCCTCGGCCTGCTCGGGGGAGAGCGGGACGCCGGTGAACGGCCAGCCGCCCCCGCCGATGAGCCCGGGGCTCGCCCAGCCGGGGCTGGACGGTTCCGGTACGGTGGCGCCGCCGGTCGCGACGAGCGCGGCGATGATCAGCAGGGCGGTGGTGCGGCGGGCCGTGCGCACGCCCGACCGGCCGCGGGCGCCCGGCCGCCTGCGGGGCCGCGCGGGCTCGACAGGGATGTGCCGTACGGGGACGGCGGCTGCGAGGGACGGGTCCCGTTCGTCCGCCATCGCCATGCGCCCAGCCCCCTTTGCCGCACCTCGCAGAAGCGAATTAAGTACATCAAGCTACGTCAAATGGTTCATCCTCCTCACGAGCCACTCGTGCCCACCCCTCAGGAGGAGACACCTGCCGCCCGGTGACAGTTGCCTTCTAGGACGGACACTCCGTGACATATGGACCCGGCGGCATCACCACGAAGGCGGGTTGACTAGGCTGCATCGACGGAGCGGACCGCAGAGTGCCGGCCGCACGGAAACCCGTGTAGATCGCCGACTCGTGTGGTCTTTGGCTGTCGATCCGTTAAGGACGCCCTCGTGGACCTGTTCGAACATCAGGCGAAGGAACTCTTCGCCGAGTACGGGGTACCGGTGCCCACCGGCAAGGTCGCCCGTACTCCCCAGGAAGCGCGCGCCATCGCGGAGGAGCTGTTCTCCGCGGGCAGCAAGAAGGTCGTGGTCAAGGCCCAGGTGAAGACCGGCGGCCGCGGCAAGGCCGGCGGCGTGAAGCTGGCCGACACGGCCGACGAGGCGGAGACGCTCGCCGACCGGATCCTCGGCATGGACATCAAGGGCCACACGGTCCACAAGGTCCTGATCGAGGAGGGCAGCGCGATCGCGCAGGAGTACTACTTCTCCTTCCTGCTCGACCGCGCCAACCGCACCTTCCTGTCCATCTGCTCCGTCGAGGGCGGCGTGGAGATCGAGGAGGTGCCGCACGACCGCCTCGCGATGGTGCCGGTCTCCCCGCTGGACGGCGTGGACCGGGCCACGGCCCGCTCGATCGCCGAGCAGGGCCGCCTCCCCCAGGAGGCCCTCGACGGCGCCGCCGAGCTGATCGAGCGGCTGTGGGCCGTGTTCACCGACGAGGACGCCTCCCTCGTCGAGGTGAACCCGATGATCCTCACCGCCGACGGCCAGGTGAAGGCCCTCGACGGCAAGGTCACGCTGGACGACAACGCCGGCTTCCGCCAGGACCACGAGAAGTTCGAGGACAAGGCCGCCGCCGACCCGCTGGAGGCCGCCGCCAAGGCCAAGGACCTCAACTACGTCAAGCTGGACGGCAGCGTCGGCATCATCGGCAACGGCGCCGGCCTGGTCATGTCCACGCTGGACGTCGTCGCCTACGCGGGTGAGCAGTTCAACGGCCAGAAGCCGGCGAACTTCCTCGACATCGGCGGCGGCGCGTCCGCCGAGGTGATGGCGAACGGGCTGGAGATCGTGCTGTCCGACGCGGCCGTCAAGTCCGTCTTCGTGAACGTCTTCGGCGGCATCACCGCGTGCGACGCCGTCGCCAACGGCATCGTCTCGGCCTACAAGCTGCTGGCCGACCGCGGCGAGGCCGTCGACCGCCCGCTCGTCGTCCGGCTGGACGGCAACAACGCCGAGCTCGGGCGCAAGATCCTCAACGACGCGGGGCTGCCCGGCGTCCAGCAGGTCGACACCATGGACGAAGCGGCCAAGCGCGCCGCCGAACTCGCAGCGGCAGGTGCATGAGCATGGCCATCTGGCTCACCGAGAACAGCAAGATCATCGTCCAGGGCATCACGGGCTCCGAGGGCACCAAGCACGGCCGCCGGATGCTCGCGTCCGGCGCCCAGGTCGTCGGCGGCGTGAACGCCCGCAAGGCCGGCCAGACGGTCGACTTCGACGGCAACGTCCTCCCGGTGTTCGGCACCGTCAAGGAGGCCATGGAGCAGACCGGCGCGGACGTGTCGGTCGTCTTCGTCCCGCCGAAGTTCACCAAGGACGCCGTCGTCGAGGCGGTCGACGCCGAGATCCCGCTCTGCGTCGTCATCACCGAGGGCATCCCGGTGCACGACACCGCCTACTTCTGGGCGTACGCGGAGAAGCACGGCAACAAGACCCGCATCATCGGGCCGAACTGCCCCGGCATCGCGTCCCCCGGCAAGTCGAACGCGGGCATCATCCCGGCCGACATCACCACGCCCGGCCGCATCGGGCTCGTGTCCAAGTCGGGCACGCTGACCTACCAGATGATGTACGAGCTGCGCGACATCGGCTTCACCACCTGCGTCGGCATCGGCGGCGACCCCGTCATCGGCACGACCCACATCGACGCGCTCCAGGCGTTCCAGGACGACCCGGAGACCGACGCGATCGTGATGATCGGTGAGATCGGGGGCGACGCCGAGGAGCGCGCCGCCGCCTACATCGAGAAGAACGTGACCAAGCCGGTCGTCGGCTACGTCGCCGGGTTCACCGCCCCCGAGGGCAAGACCATGGGCCACGCGGGCGCGATCGTGTCCGGCTCCGCCGGCACCGCGCAGGCGAAGAAGGAGGCCCTGGAGAAGGTCGGCGTCCGCGTCGGCAAGACCCCGAGCGAGACCGCCGTCCTCATGCGGGAGATCATGCAGAACCGCTGACCCCCCGCCGAACGCCGAAAAGACGCCCGAGCCGCGCGCGGCCCGGGCGTCTTTCGCGTCCCACCCGGGAACCCGACACGGTCGGTGGGGGTGTGGGGGGACGACAA
>NZ_JABXFD010000321.1 GCF_013372625.1 Actinomadura sp. BRA 177 | reverse complement strand
ACCGGGCGCTGGTGGAGGGCATGGTCGCCGCCGCCGGGGAGCGGACGGCGGCGGCGACCATGCCCTCCACCAGCGCCCGGTACCGGGGCCGGGCGTACAGCCCGGCAATCTCGGCGGCGAGAGCGCGCAGGTCGCCGCGCAGCGAGCCCGTGTCGGGGATCGGCACCTCGCGCGTGCCGACCTCGCCGAGGAGGTCGACGACGAGGCCCTCGGCGTTCCGCCACCTGCGGTACAGCGTCGCGAGGTGGACGCCCGACCGCTCGGCCACGCGCTCCATGGTCAGGCCGGCGTATCCGGCGTCCTCCAGCTCGCCGAGCACGGCGTCGAGCACGGCCGCGCGCGTGCGGGCCGTCCGGCCCCCGGGTCGGGCGGCCCGCGCGGCCGGTGCGTCCTCGCTCACCCGGCCGATGCTAATGCGAAAGACTTCGCATTAGCAACCGGTCACCGCTCGGTGCGCAGGGTGGGCTCGGCGCGGACGGGCGAGTCGTCCGCCGCGTCCGGGATGAACGGGATCACGAACGCGTACTCGGCCAGCACCGCCTCGGACACCTCCCCCGACTCGCCGAACGCGGCGATCTCGCCCCAGCACGGCGAGCCGAGCGAGCCGCTGCGGTGCCGCACCGACAGCCCGGCGCACAGGTTCGCGAACCGGAGCCGCTCGGCGAGCGGGAGGCCGGCGAGCGTGGCGAACACGAACCCGGCGGCGAACACGTCGCCCGCGCCGGTCGGGTCGAGGGCCTCCACCGGCAGCGCGCCGACCTCGGCCCGCCCCCCCGTCCGCGAGTCGATCGCGATGGCGCCGTCCCCGCCGCGCTTGACCACCACCACCGGCACCCGGCCGGCCAGCGCCTCGGCCGCGTCCGCCGGGGTGCCGGTCCGGGTGTAGGCCATCGCCTCGGCGGCGTTCGGCAGGAACACGTCCACGTGCGCGAGCCGGTCGAGGACCTCGGCCGGCCAGGCGCCGGTCGGGTCCCAGCCGAGGTCGCCGAACACCACCGCGCCCCGCGCGCGCATCTCCGCCGCCCACGGCGGTACCGGGCGGTCGACGTCGACGAAGCAGGCCCGCGCGGCCGGCGGCGGCGCGCCCAGGTCGTCCGGCGGGGACGGGACGGGCTTGGCGAACGTCACCATGGCGCGGTCGGAGTCGTAGGCCATCGACACGGTGACGGGCGTGGACCAGCCGCGCACCCGGCGCGACAGCCCGAGGTCGACGCCCTCCTGCTCGGCGAGGGTCCGCCACAGGTAGGCGCCGAACATGTCGTCGCCGAACGGCGCCGCCAGCCCGACCCGCAGGCCGAGCCGGCTCATCGCCACCGCGATGTTGGCGACGCCGCCGGGCGCCGAGCCGAGCCCGTCGGTGACGATCTCGGTGCCCGGCGGCGGCAGCCCCGGCAGCCCGGTGAAGATCATGTCCATGAAGACCTGGCCGGACAGGAACACGTCCAGCCCCGGGCCGTCCCCGCCGCCGCGCAGCCGCTCCCCCGCCGGCTCCCGCTCCGCGCAGGGGTCGGCGAGGGACGGCTCGGGCGCCCGTCCCGGCGCGCTCCGCTGAGTCACGAGGCCCCCCGTGGCGAGGCGTGGGCAAGATCACCCAGACCCTAGCCCCCGCCTCCGACGTTCTCTCTTACCTCGGAACTTGGAGTGCTCTTCTCCATGAGCAGAGAAGACTCCCACCTACCTTGCGGTGGCGGGCTTGACGCGCTTGTGCGCCTGACGACTGCACCTCCCGGCAGCCGGGACCGCCACTAGGCCGATCCTGTACAGATGAAGGATATTTCGTGCCGCATTGTGGTCAGCGTTGCCCGACCAGCCGCATCCGGTGTTCTTACACACGAACCTGGCCTGGCTCTGCCGACTGCCGGGCGTCGTCGCACCACACGCCGAACAGCGCTGGGATGTGCCAGGGGCAGGGACTTTGTGCAGCGTGCCGCCGCGCCGGACCGTCTTGTACGCAAGCATGCCGATCATGCGCCCCCAGGACTCGGCACTGATGGAGCGGTTTAGCCCGCGCTTCTGGGCGACGTTCTTACCTGGCTGGTCCACTGTTCCTCTGGCGGATGCGACCATGTTGGTGATCTTCAGTGCTTCGACCACCACGGTGCCGTACCGTTCGGCGATGTCGGTGGTGGTCTTGTGCTGCCAGTCCAGGGCTCGGCGCTTGGCTCTCGCGCGCAGCCCTGCCATCTGGTCATAGGTGTGCTGCAACCGACGAGATGTCTTCTCGCCGGGTTTGTGGTGCTGCTTGCGCCGGGCGGCGTGCTGCTCCAGACACAGCAACGTGGCCTTTTCCTTGTCGTTCAACCAGTCACCATGGTGGAACTCGGTACCGTCGGAAAGGGCAAGCGGCACCGCTATGCCCAAATCGATGCCGACCTCCGGACCGGGGTGCACCCCTGGGCGAAGGTGCGCCGTCTGGACGCGGAAGGCGATATGCCAGCCGAGCGCATCCTTGATCAACCGCGCACCAGTGACGCGGTTTCCTTCATCGGCGTGCCTGCCGATCGGCAGGTCTCTGGTCCATCGGAACCGGACCCGACCCACCTTGGGGATGGTGACCATACCCCAGCGGCGGTGAACCCTGACTATCCTCATGCGGCGTTCCTGGGTGATGTCCACTGACATCGGAGTGCGAAACCGCGCCTTGAAATTCGGCGCACAAGCAAGGCCCTTCCAGCAGTTCGTCCACGCTTGGTGGTAAGTCCTCAGCACTGCCTGAGCGGCCTGTGCGGGAAGCACCGCTAGCCAGTCGATGTCCTTGCGGGCCTGGCGAATGGCAGCGTTGGCAGCGGCAAGTGTGCGCTTGTGCTTTGGCAGCAACGTCCACCACTCATGCAGCAAATTCCACAGAGCCCGCGCAGCGTGCGCCTGCTCGTCGAGTTTGGCCACCTGGTTGGGCGACAGCGTAAGCCGAGCGCGGTGCCCAGACCGCCGCTTCACCAAGCCACCTTCACTCATGATCGTGACCATACCATTACTTTGCGTAGCGTATATCCGGCCCATCGGATGCCAGCCTTCGCGTCGCAACCGCGACAACCGCACAAAGTGGTATTGACCAGTCAGTGCAATCGGACATACGGTGTGCAACCACAGGAACAACCCCCTGGGAGGTGAACGGCGTGCCATCCGCCGGTGAGGCCCGGTCCGCGAGCACGAAACGGCAGGCGGTGCGCCGGGAGCTCCTCTCCATGCTGGACGGCCTGGACGTGGGCGACGCCCTGCCGTCCGAGCGCCGGCTCGCCGAGGAGCTCGGCGTGTCCAGGCCGACGCTGCGGCAGGCCATCGACGGGCTCGTCGCCGAGGGGCTGCTCGAACGGCGGCACGGCAGCGGCACCTACGTGGCCGAACCCCGGATCGCGGTGTCGCTGACGATGACGTCGTTCACCGAGGACATGATCAGGCGCGGGATGAAGCCGGGCGGCCGGGTCCTGTCGTTCCGCACCGAGACCGCGGGGGCGCGGATCGGCAGGCGGCTCGCCCTCTCCCCCGAGGAAGAGGTATTTACCATTCGGCGGCTCCGGCTGGCCGACGAGGCGAGCATGGCCATCGAGACCCTCTACCTGCCGCGGGCGCTGCTGCCGGGCCTGCGGCGGCACGACCTGGAGGGGCGGTCGTTCTACGACCTGCTGCGCGGCGGCGGCATCGTGATCGCCTCGGGCACCGAGACGATCGAGCCGACCGTCACCACCGCCGAGGAGGCCGCCGAGCTGGGCGTGCCGGTGCACACGCCGGCGTTCCTGTTCGAGCGCGTCACCAGGGACCCGGACGGGCGGCCCCTCGAATACGTCCGGTCCGTCTATCGGGGCGACCGCTACCGGCTGGAGCTCGACCTCCGGCCGCCGACCCACTGACCGTCCCACCCCCTGGGAAGTGAGGCGACTTCACCGTGGACGTCATCAAGGACATCCTCACCTTCCTGGCCGACAACGTGTTCGGCCAGGTCCCCATCCTCATCGGGCTGATCACCCTGATCGGGCTGATCCTGCAGCGCAAGCGGTTCGAGGACGTCTTCGCCGGCGCCCTGCGCGCCACGATCGGCGTCGTCATCCTGTTCATCGGCGTGGAGGTGTTCACCGGCGGGCTGACGAGCTTCCAGACCGTCCTCGCCAGCGCGATGGACACCACGCCGCCGAAGGCCGACAACACACTCGCCGACTTCCTCACCGACCAGGGCGGGACGATCGCGCTCGTCATCACGGTCGCGTTCCTCGTCCACGTGCTGGTCGTCCGGCTGTTCCCGGCGGCCCGCTACCTGTACCTGACCGGGCACCTGATGTTCTGGATCAGCACGGTGACGGTCGCGTCGCTGGTGACGATCGCGCCGGGCGCCGACCAGCTCACGCTGGTGCTGTGCGGCGCCGGGTTCGTCGCCGCGTACTGGACGCTGCAGCCGCTGTGGATGCGCCCGCTGATGCGCCGCGTCATGCCGGACGACCGGTTCGGGTTCGCGCACACCAGCTCGCTCGCCTGCCTGGTCACCGGGTACGCCGCGCGTCCGCTCGGCAGCCGCGAGAAGCACGACACCGAGAAGCTGAAGCTGCCCCGGCAGCTGTCGTTCTTCAAGGACGTCAACGTCAGCACCGCGCTGATCATCACCGTGATCATGCTGGTGGGGGTCGCGCTCGCCGATGACGGCGTGGTGAGCACGGCGGCGGCCGAGATGGACGACAAACTGTCCCCGTGGGTGTGGGCGATCCTGGTCGGCCTCCGGTTCGCGGGCGGCATCGCGATCCTGCTGTTCGGCGTGCGGATGTTCCTCGGCGAGATCGTCCCGGCGTTCAAGGGGTTCAGCGACCGCGTGATCCCCGGTACGCGTCCCGCGCTGGACGCGCCGACCGTGTTCCCCGTCGCGCCGACCGCCGTCATGGTCGGGTTCGTGGCCTCCACCGCGGTGTTCCTGGTCTGCCTGGGCGTGTTCGCCGGGGCCGGCTGGTTCACCCTCGCCCCGCCCATGATCATGCTGTTCTTCGTGGGCGGCGCCGCCGCGCTGTTCGGCAACGTGGTGGCGGGCTGGCGCGGCGCCGTCCTCGGCGGCGTGATCACCGGGCTGATCCTCGCGGTGGGGCAGGCCGTCACCTGGGACCTGTACGAGAAGACCGCGCCCGAGCTGGCCACCCTCGCCGACCCCGACTGGTACGCGATCGCGTGGCTGCTGAAGGCCGTGGACCCGGTCGTCGGCGGCAACTCGATCTGGCTCGTCCCGGCCGTCGCGCTCGCCGCGATGGTCGCGTCGCTGCTGCTGCTCGGCCGCGCCGAGAAGCGCCGGGCGGCGGCCGAGGGCGGGGACACCGCGCCCGAGGACGAGGACAAGGCCCCCGCGAACGCCTGACGAAGAGGGCCTGACCGAACCGACGAAGAGGGAAGAACGAGATGGCACTGGACCGGCAACTGGAGATCCTCGCGGTCTGCGGCGTCGGCATGGGCTCCAGCCTGATGCTGAAGATGACGGCCGAGGACGCGCTGCGCTCGCTCGGCGTGGACGCGCGGGTGGAGAACACCGACGTGTCCACGGCGCGCGGGATGTCGCCCGACGTGGTGATCGGCCAGGGCATGCACACCGGCGAGATCGCCGAGCTGGCGCCCGTGGTGATCACGATCAGCGACTTCCTCGACAAGGAGGGACTCGAAGCGCAGCTCAGGGAACGCCTGACCGAGCAGGGCTGGCTGTCATGACGGTCATCGCGGCGACCGACGGCGTCACCGCCGGCGACTGGCGGGAGGCCGTCCGGAAGGCGGCCTCCGCGCTGGTCGACGCGGGCGCGGCGGGCGAGGGCTACCCGGACGCGTGCGTACGGGTGGTCGAGGAGAACGGCCCGTACATCGTGCTGACCAAGGGCCTGGCGCTCGTCCACGCCCGTCCCGAGGAGGGCGGGCTGGCCGTCGGCGTCGGCGCGACCCGGCTGGCGGCGCCGGTCGAGTTCGGTCATCCTGACAATGACCCTGTCGACCTGCTGCTCGCCTTCTGCACGCCCGAGCCGGACGCGCACGTCGGCGTCCTGTCCGGGCTGGCGCGCGCACTGTCCGGCGGCCTGGCCGACCGGCTGCGCGCGGCGGCCGGCCGGGACGACCTGGCCCGCACCCTCAAGGAGGCCCTGCCCGATGCCTGACGCCGCCCGGACGAGTTTCCCCGACCGGGTGAGAACTCTGCTGGACGATCTCGACACGACCTCCGGCAAGGCGATCGACGCGGCCGCCGCGCTCGTCCTGGAGTCGGTCGATGCCGGCGGGATCGTGCACGTCGCCGGGGCGGGGCATTCCCTCGCCATGGTGTTCGAGACGTTCTACCGGGCCGGGGGCCTCGCCGCCGTCCGCCCGATCTGGGACCCCGCCGTGGTCCCGATCGGGGACGCGGTGCGCAGTACCCGCGTCGAGCGGGAGGCCGGGGTGGGACGCGCCGTGGTGGCGAAGGCGGCGCCGGCCCCGCCGGACGTGGCGGTGGTGTTCTCCACCAGCGGCCGCAACCCGTACCCGGTCGAGATCGCGGCGGAATGCCGGGCGCGGGGCGTGCCGGTCGTCGCGGTGACGTCGGCGCGGGCCTCGGAGGGCGCGGCGGCGCGGACGGAGACGACGCTGGCCGACCACGCCGGCATCGTGCTGGACACGCGCGTCCCGCCCGGCGACGTGCTCCATCCGGCGGCGGCGCCGCGCACCGCGGCGGCCTCCACGATCCTCGCCGCGTACGCGTGGTCGCGGGTGCTTGCCGCCCTGGACGACCTCGCGGCGGCGCGCGGCGCGGACCCGCCGCGCTGGACGAGCGCGAACGTCCCCGGCGGCGACGAGGTGAACGCGGCGCTGCTCGCCCGGTACCGGCACCGCGTCCCCGAGCTGACCGGGGACGGTTAGCCGAAAACCTGGGCTCTTCCTGCGGCGTTTCGCATATGGTCTGGATCGCTCCCTATGACATGATGCGTGGCTACCATCGGACAGAACGAGGAGCGAGATGACGACACGACCGACCGAGGACGACCTTGTTGCGCTGTTCACGCGCGCGGACCTCGGCGGCGACCAGAGGCTCGACCTGATGGAGTTCACGCTCGTACTGGACGAGCTCGGGCTCGCCTGGACGCGTGCCGAGACGCAGGACAGGTTCGAGCGGGCGGACGGCAACCTCGACGGGTACATCTCCTTCGAGGAGTTCCGCGCGATCATGGAGTCCCAGGGCTGGGCCGGGGGGCCGCTGCCGGCCGCCGGCGCCTGACGGACGGCACCTGACGAAGGCGACCTGACGCACACAGGGGCCCGCCGGCGCGTCCGGCGGGCCCTTTCGCGCGCGGTGGTCAGACCCGCCGGCCGCGCAGTTCCCGGTACCGGCGGACGAGCGCGGCCGTGGACGGGTCGGGCGCCCGCCCCGGCGGCTCCTGCGAGGTGAGCGCGGGCGCGAGGTCCATCGCCATGACCTTGCCGAGCTCGACGCCCCACTGGTCGAAGGAGTCGATGCCCCAGATCGTCCCCTCGACGAACACGATGTGCTCGTAGAGGGCGACGAGGGAGCCGAGGGTCTTCGGGGTGAGCTTGGGCACCAGGATCGTGCTGGTCGGCCGGTTCCCCGGCATGACCTTGTGCGGGACGATCGCGGCGGGCGTGCCCTCGGCGGCGATCTCCTCGGCGGTCTTGCCGAACGCGAGCGCCGACGTCTGCGCGAGCAGGTTCGCGGTGAGCAGGTCGTGCATGCCGGCGGGCCCGTCGGCGGCGGGCTCGGTGAACGGCTCGGCGAAGCCGATGAAGTCGGCGGGGACGAGCCGGGTGCCCTGGTGCAGCAGCTGGTAGAAGGCGTGCTGGCCGCCCGTGCCGGGCTCGCCCCAGAAGATCGCGCCGGTCTGCGCGACGACGGGCGCCCCGTCGGCCCGCACCGACTTGCCGTTGGACTCCATCGTGAGCTGCTGGAGGTATGCGGGGAAGCGGGCCAGCCGCTGGCTGTAGGGCAGCACGGCGCGGGTCTGCGCGCCGAAGAAGTCGGTGTACCAGACGCCGAGCAGCCCCATGATCACCGGCATGTTCGCCTCGAACGGGGCGGCGCGGAAGTGCTCGTCGATCTCCCGGAACCCGGCGAGCATCTCCCGGAACGCCTCGCCGCCGATCGCGATCATCAGGGAGAGGCCGATGGCGCCGTCGAAGGAGTAGCGTCCGCCGACCCAGTCCCAGAAGCCGAACATGTTGGCGGTGTCGATGCCGAACTCGGCGACCCGCTCGGCGTTGGTGGAGACGGCGACGAAGTGCCGCGAGACGGCCTTGTCGTCGCCGATCCGGTCGACGAGCCACTGCCGCGCGACCTTGGCGTTGGTGAGGGTCTCCAGCGTCCCGAACGTCTTGGAGCTGATGACGAAGAGGGTCTGCTCGGGGTCGAGGTCGGCGAGCTTCCCGGCGATGTCGGCGGGGTCGATGTTGGAGACGAACCGGCAGGAGATGCCCGCGTCGGCGTAGTCGTGGAGGGCCTCGTAGGCCATGGCGGGGCCGAGGTCGGAGCCGCCGATCCCGATGTTGACGACGGTGGTGATGCGCTTGCCGGTGAAGCCGGTCCACTCCCCCGAGCGGACGCGTCCGGCGAAGTCGGCCATCTTGTCCAGGACGGCGTGCACGTCGCCGGCGACGTCCTGCCCGTCCACGGTGAGGGCCTCGCCGGGCGGGAGGCGCAGCGCGGTGTGCAGGACGGCGCGGTCCTCGCTGACGTTGATGTGCTCCCCGGTGAACATCGCCTCGATCCGGTCGCGCAGCCCGGCCCGTTCGGCGAGCGCCGCGAGGAGCGTCATCGTCTCGCTCGTCGCGCGGTGCTTGGAGTAGTCCAGGTGGAGGTCCCCCGCGGTCGCGGTCATGCGCCCGGCGCGCTCCGGATCGTCCGCGAACAGCTCGCGCAGGTGCCGCCCGGCGAGCGCGGCGTGGTGCTCGGCCAGCGCGGACCATTCGGGCGACTCGGTGATATCTGCCATTGCCTCTCTCATCTCCTCGCGGGGCGGGCGCCGAAATCCCCCGGACGCGTCCCCACGGCGATCATAGGTAGACCGCGCGTGACCGTATCAGGGTCGTCCCCCGCCGCGCAGGAGACCGCGCGGGAGACCGCCCCGGACGGACTCGCCCGTCCCGCCGCCCAGTAGTGTCGCCGCCACGGCGCCTGGCCGGGAGCACGCGGAGGAGCACGATGAGCGACGGCATCACGCGGATGTTCGACCTGTCCCCGCTCGGCGAGGACTCCTTCCTGGCGACCTCGCCGAGCGTGGGGCGGCCGCGGCTGTTCGGCGGGCAGGTCGCCGGGCAGAGCCTGCGCGCCGCGTGCCTGACCGCCGGCGGGCGCCCGCCGCACTCCCTGCACGCCTACTTCATCCGCCCGGGGACGCCGGACGAGCCGCTGACGTTCGACGTGGCCCGCACCCGCGACGGCCGCTCGTTCTCGACCCGGCACGTCACCGCGAGCCAGGGCGGCAAGCCGATCCTGGAGCTGATCGCCTCGTTCCACGACCCGGAGGACGGCTTCGACTGGCAGGTGGACCCGCCGGCGGACGTGCCGGGCCCGGAGGGGCTCGACGCGCCGGTGCTCCCATCGTTCTTCAAGCACCCGGCCGGGTTCGACATCCGGGTGGTGAACCCGCCCGGCGGCGACGAGTTCCCGATGACGCACCCGTTCTGGGTCCGGGCGTCCGCGCCGGTCGGCGACGACCCCGCCCTGCACGCGTGCCTCGTCACCTACCTGTCGGACATGGCGGTGGTCAGCAGCGCCCGCGCGCCGGGCTCGCCGAGGCGCCTCGCCACCGCCGTGACGCTGGACCACGCCATGTGGTTCCACCGCCCGCCGCGCGTCGACCAGTGGCTGCTGTACTCGGTGGATCCGGTCGTCAACCACGGCGCACGCGGCCTGGCGCGCGGAACGCTCCACACGGCGGATGGCACGCTCCTCGTCTCGGTGGCCCAAGAGGCCCTGCTGCGTCCCGCGTCCTGACCCGCGTCAGGCGTCGGCGAGGGCCGGGACGGGCTGCGTGACGCGGGCCGGGGCGGTGGCGGTGCGGGCGCGGCGGAGGCGGGCCAGGGCGTAGG
>NZ_JABXFD010000116.1 GCF_013372625.1 Actinomadura sp. BRA 177 | reverse complement strand
TTTTTGTTTGGTGTACGGCGACAGCCGAGACCTACACCTTCCTCTGCGTCGGCAGCGTCAGAGGTGTAATAAGAGACAGGAGTGGGGCTGACTGGCGGGGGCTATGGGCGGAGGCTGACTGGTGCGGCTGACTGGCGGGATCGAGGGTCGGCGGGTCGTGGGGGATTGGCCGTGGGCAGTTGGATGGTGTCCACGCTTCAAAGTGCGGGGGGCCGTGTCGCTCTGTCGGCTGTGAGCGTTTTCGGGATGGCGCGGCTGGCGAGCGAAGCGCGGCCGCCTTCAAATTTTGCATCCTGTGACCATCCTTATCCTTCGCCCGCCGAAAAGGCGTGCGCATCACATCGCCATGAATTCGGAGCGCCTGGGCCTCTGGTGCGTCTTTCGCGGGAAGTCTGGCTGCTGGTCAGATTATGAGTGAATGTTGTCTGTGTTGGGTTAATTGTGGTGGGGGCGGCGCTGCGTACGGGGCCGCCCCTCCAAAGTCAAGGGCGCTTCGCGTCGCTTCGCGATGGCCTCCGGCCACCCTTGACTTTGGAGCCTCTGCGGCCCCTGAGTGCAGCTTTCGTCGGGCAGGCTCCGCCTGCCCTCTGCCCGACGCGCCGCCCCCACCTCTCCAAGAGGGTCTGTTCGAGTACGTCACCACGGCACGGTGCGGGGGGAGTTCTACCGCCCGGAGGCGCCGTGACGCGTTTCATTCCCGCGCGGTGGACGAGTTGTGCCGGGCGACAGGTATGCGCGGGTTTCGGGAACCGAAGGGTATTCGTTGAATTAGGGATCTCGGGGTGTGCCGCGGATTTCTGGGTATCCGCAAGGTGACAATATTGGGCCTGTTAATTTGTGGGTGCGGGGGATATGTCCGGTCGGGGTTTCGTATAATTGGGGTATGCGTTCGATGGTGATCGATCTGGACGGGGCGTCCACCGGGGAATTGGTGAGCGCTCTGTCGGAGATCGCCGTCGAACTCGCCGGCCGGTCGGCCCCGGAATCGGCGGCGGCGTGCATGGGGCTCACCGAAAGCCTTGCGGCCTCCATCGATCGGACGGAGTCGGTCATCGCCGGTCTCGTGTCCGTTGTCGACCGGGCCGGGGAAGTGCGGCGGTGGGGGTTGCCGTCGATCCAGGCTTGGCTGCGCTCCCGGCTCGGGATGCGCGACAGCCGTGCCAAAGAACGTGTCACTCTCGCCCGGCAGCGTCACCGCCTCACCGAGCTGACCGGCCGGTGGGCCGCGGGGGACCTGTCCTTCGGGTACGCCGCCACCATTGCGGGCGCGGTCGCCCGGCTGGACGACGCTGATTGCGCGGACGCCGAAGAAGTCTTGCTCGGGATGGTCGAGGAGGGTTTCTCGGCGGGGAAGGTCGCTTCGTTCGGCAGGCGGATCCGTGAGGTGATCGCCGAGCGCGACGGCACCGAACGCCCTGATGCCGATTCGCGGCGCGGGTACGAGCGGTCGTGGATCGATTCGACGCGTTCGCTGGACGGTGGCCGGTACGTCAAGGGCTGGCTGAACGCCGAGGACGCCGCGATCTGGGACGGGACACTCGGGCCACTGGCCAAACCGGCCGGTACCGACGACCGGCGTGACCTGTCGGAACGGACGGCGGCGGCCTTGAGCAGTGTCCTGTCGGGCGGGCACAAGGCCACCAAGGTCACCGTCATCTGCGACCTGGACACGCTGACCGGCGGCAACGCACCCGCGCGGCTGACTGACGGCACCCCGATCCCCGCCGTCCAGGCCCGCCGGATCGCCCTCAACGCCGGTGTCTCGGTCCTCCTGCTCGGAAAGGGAAGCCTTCCCCTCTATCTGGGTCGCACGGAACGGTTCGCCACTCCCGCGCAGCGCCGTGCCCTGGAAGCACTCAACCCCACCTGTGCCGTCCAAGGGTGCGAGGTCTCCGGGACGCTCTGTGAGGTCGACCATGTGAGCGGCTGGGCTCTCGGATCCCCTACCGACATCGACCAGCTCACCCTCACCTGCGGATGGCACAACAGATTCAAAGCCGCCCACCCGACCCGGCTCCACGTGACCCGGACCCCCGCCGACGGCCGCTACATCTACCGCCTTCACCCGCCTGGAGACGGGGCTGCCTCCGCACCAGGTCGTCCGCCACCCTGGTTGCAAGCCGCGTGACCGCCGCCCCGCGACGCACCCTCATGCCGAACGCGGTGCCGCCTTGCGAGAACCCCACTCCTGCCTCGGCTCGGCCACCTGCATGCGCAGCCGAATCGGCTTGGCGTCCCTGGAGCCACGGTTGCAATTCCCTGGCCACCTGCGTGTTCGGTCGGCCCGCCGAACGCGTCGACGTCACCGCGTCGGCCTCTAACTCCGCCTGATGCCTGGGCTCTGCCGGCTGGCTCCACGATCAAGTTTTCCGGGCGAAGTGGCGAACGTCATCGACTGAGGATCTTCTCCATGGCCTCGATCGGCAGGGACGGGTTGGTCGCGGCGGCTTGAGCGGTCTCATCATCAGCCAGCAACTCAAGGAGGCGCGGCGTGGGTAGCCGGGCGTCGGCCGCCGCCGTACGCCGTACCTCCAGGTCGGGGTCGTGGCTGAGTTTCCCGACCGTCTCGGACGTGGCGTCGGGGTCCATGGCCACCAACGCGCGTTCGCGTGCGACGGACGAGTCGGCGAAGCTGCGCAGACCTGCACGGGGAAAGTTCGGGTGCCTCAGCATCTTGGTCTCGGTGTAACCCTCGAACTCCAGGATCGTCCTGAGCAGCAGCTCACCGGGCGGGTCCGGATGGTTCTCGGCCAGGAACAGCCGGACCAGGAAGTCCTCGTCCCCGGCGAGTGCCTGCACCAGGTCGGCCGGCAGATGCGGACAGAACGCCGCGCTGCGCCGCAGTGCGGGATGCGCCGAGGCCGCACACCGCCGCATGACCGCCCCGTCCTCGCACTCATCGGTCACCCAGGTGAGCGGATGGAAACGGCGACCGGCGTCGTCTGTGTAGTCGATGGCCGCACGCTGCTCCTCGGTCAACTCGGGCCTCCGTGACACGGCAAGCCGCACCTCGGGATCCGCATCGACGGCCAGTTCCGCGACCAGATCGTCGGGAATGCTCGGGTTGGCCGCCGCCGTAGCCCGGACTCGGGCGTTGCCGTCGCGGGCGAGCCGCTCGGCCGCAGGACGTGCCAGAGTCGCCCGCTCCAGCACGTCAGGGGAGAGGCCGAATTCGGACTCGATGACCCGCGGAGGGCGGTGCTTCTCTTCAGCGGCCTGCCGCACCTCGGGATCGGCGTCGGACAACAGGGCGGCCTTGGCCTTGTCGCTCAGCCATGACCAGACGTCCGTGAGCCACAGGCGGACGGCCGGATCCGGATCGGTGGTCAGCAGATCCCGGACGTGCGTCGGCGTGTACGGCTGCAAGGCGACTTCTTCCCGGACCCTCCGTTCAGGGTCGGCGGCCAACAGTTCGTGCGCCTCCACGGTCAACGGCGTGCGCGGCTCACGAGTCGACACCTGCCACCGGTAGTGGCACTGCTCGACCAGGTTGCCTCTGACCCGGAGGTCGGAATCGGCGGCCAACCGAGACCTGATCTCAGGCCCGAGTGACATGTTCCAGGTCAGATCACGGCGTAGCCGCCAATCAGGGTGGTGGACGATCGCATCGACAAGCTTCTCCGGCATCGTCGCCCGTCCGCACAACGCATGCCAGATGTCCTTCGGCCCCTTCTCCAAGAGCCTCAGCAGGATCCGAGACGGAGCGGCGCGGTTGTACGCCAGGCCGATCAACCGAGGATCAGAGTCACCACAATTTCCGCACAAAAGCGCTCCCATCCGCCAGCGCGAAGAAGTCGAATTAATTGTTGCGGACGCGAGTCGGCTACACCTCGGTGCTGCTGGTGCACAACTCGGGTGGACGTCCTGTGGCCGACGGAGTTTCTGGTGGAAGGTTACCAAGATATGGGTGGTGGTAGATTTATCGATCGAGGTGACCTTCGTGAGTCACCTCGATATCTAACTTCCAGAGGAGTCTGGGTGGCATCTTACACAGGTGTTGATGGTGGCGACCCTCATGTCCGGGTGGTCCCCGTCCGAATCATCGAATACAATTCCGAGGCAGGTGTTTCCACGTGGTGGAACGATGATGCCTACCTGCGGGCCGAGGTCGAGTCATCGCCTGAGCCAACTGTAGTGATATCCGGAAACCCGGCAGGTTTGGTTTCTCTGGCTCGGCATCTTATCTGCCTTGCACAGAGCGGCGTTCCAGATGGAAGTCACTTTAACTTCGATACATACTGTGGAGCCTTGGCCGATGATTCTCGCGGATTTCGCCTTGAAGTCGAGAAATAGCGTCATTAGGGTCTTGTGCAGCCAGGGCTTCGGTGTTGATCCGCAACGACGAGCGCACCAGATGACGCCTACTCGGCGAAGAAGTTGAACTCTCCGTTGCGGACGCCGTTGAGGAAGGCTTCCCATTCGGGGCGGGTGTAGATGATGATCTCGGCGTCGGGGTGGTGGCTGTGGCGGACGGCGACGCGTTCCGTCCCGTCCGCGAGGGGTCCTGCCTCCACGCAGTTGCCGCCCGCATTGGGGCTGAAGCTGCTGATGTGCCAGGCGATGCACGACCGCTCCTCGTGTCCGAGGGCGTTGGGGGGTTCGGGTGTGTTCAAGACTCGTCCTCTGGATGTTAGGCGAAGAAGTTGAACTCTCCGTTGCGGACGCCGTTGAGGAAGGCTTCCCATTCGGGGCGGGTGTAGATGATGACTTCGGCGTTGGGGCGGTGGCTGTGGCGGACGGCGACGCGTTCCGTCCCGTCGGCGAGGGGTCCTGCCTCCACGCAGTTGCCGCCGCCGTTGGGGCTGAAGCTGCTGATGTGCCAGGCGATGCGCGACCGGTCTTCCTGCCCGAGGGGGTTCCCTGATTCGTGCGTGCTCACGATTCGTCCTCCGCGATTGCCGAGATCATCTCGACGGACTCTGCTGACCCGAGAGACAGTGCCTTGTGGCCATCGTAAGCGTGGATGAATCGGGATATGTCGGGTGCCTCGGTGTAGATGGCGCCCGCCAGCGTTTCGGTGTACGCCACCTCGGGAAAGGGCTCTGGCATTCGGAAGACCTCGAAGGCGCCGTAGACGCTCGCCAACGCCCCCGCCTGTAGTGGGAGTACTCGGATCTCTACGGTGGGCAAGGCGGCCAGTTCCACGAGATGGCAGAGCTGCTCCCGCATGACGTTCCGCGATCCGATTCGGCGGCGCAGCACCGATTCGTCAAGGACGGCGGAGAGGCGGGGCGGATCGTCGGTGTCCAGAATCTGCTGGCGGGTCATGCGAAGCTCGTGCCAACGCTGAACCTGCTCGGTGGTCGCGGCGGGTTCGTCCAGACGGATCGCTTGCTGAGCATATGCCGGACTCTGCAACAGGCCGGGCACCACCACCGATGCATACGATCGGATGTGGGACGCGCGTGACTCCAGCCATACGTAATCGATCAGGGATCCGGCCACGTCGTCCGCGTAGCCGTCCCACCAGCCCTTTTGCCAGACGTCCTTGCTGAGGTTGAGCAGTTTCTCGCGGAGTGCCGGGTCGGAGACGCCGTAGAGGTCCAGGAGTGCGAGCAAGTCGGGCCGGCGGATCGGATAGAAGCCCGTCTCGTAGCGGCTGAGCGTTGCGGTGTCGCGTTGCAGATACTCGGCGGCCTCCTTGAGAAGGATGCCCTTGCTGTCGCGGAGTTCGCGGAGTTGCTGACCCAGCCACTGCGAGCGCAGGGTCCCCGGCCTGGGCGTGCCTGCCATCTCTCGACCTTTCCTTGATCGACTTCCATCAATTACGTGAAGCAACTTGCTCCACGCTATATGCGAGTGTGACTATACCGACAGTGTCCGGATGGATGCAGTGAGTTCCGGAAGATGAAGGGGGCCGGGACGGAGCGATGCTTGGCGGCTGCTTCCGTCCCGGCCGAGTGCTCGGAAGGGAGTATCCGGATGGATGACGTCCACGAGTCCGAACAGCTGCCTGTCTACCACGCCGAGGTGGCGGAGTGGGCGGTGGAGCTTGGCGGGGGTGTGGCGCCCAGGCTGTTCGTCCTTGTGCGGGAGGAGCCCGGCGAGGGCGATGCGGTCGTGGATGAGGTCGTCGCGTACGGGATCGTTATGCCGGAGGGGTCGGCGGCTACCGTGCCGATCAGCGGGCGCGGGTTTGGGCGGTGGCTCACGCCGGAGAGTGCGTCGCGGCGGATGTGCTCGGAACTGGTCTGGCTGTCGCCCGCGTAGCGGTCTGTACGGCAAAAGGCCCCCGAAGCCTGGTTCGGGGGCCTTGCCGTGCGCGTCAGTAGGACGGTTGGCTGGGGTCTATCTGGTTTACCCAGGCCAGGACGCCGCCGCCTACGTGGACGGCGTCGGCGAAGCCGGCGTTCTTCACTACGGCGAGGGCCTCGGCGGAGCGGACGCCCGACTTGCAGTGCAGGACGATCTTCTTGTCCTGCGGCAGCCGTTCGAGGGCGGAGCCGTTCAGGAACTCGCCCTTCGGGATCAGCGTCGCGCCCGGGATCGAGACGATCTCGTACTCGTTGGGCTCGCGGACGTCCACGAGGAAGATGTCCTCGCTGTTGTCCTGCATGGCCTTGAGGTCGTGGACGGTGATCGTGGAGTCCTTCGCGGCCTCGGTGGCCTCCTCGGAGACCGCGCCGCAGAACGCCTCGTAGTCCTCCAGGAGTTCGGTCTGCGTCGGGTTCTTGCCGCAGAGCGGGCATTCCGGGTCCTTGCGGACCTTGACCGAGCGGTAGGTCATTTCGAGGGCGTCATAGATCATCAGCCGGCCGACGAGGGGCTCGCCGATGCCGGTGAGGAGCTTGATGCCCTCGTTCACCTGGATGGACCCGATGGAGGAGCACAGGACGCCCAGGACGCCGCCCTCGGCGCAGGACGGGACCATGCCGGGCGGCGGCGGCTCGGGGTAGAGGCAGCGGTAGCAGGGGCCGTGCTCGGCCCAGAAGACGGACGCCTGGCCGTCGAAGCGGTAGATCGAGCCCCACACGTACGGCTTGCCGAGCAGCACGGCCGCGTCGTTCACCATGTAACGGGTCGCGAAGTTGTCGGTGCCGTCCAGGATCAGGTCGTACTGGGAGAAGATGTCCATGATGTTGTCGCGGTCGAGCGCCATGTTGTGCACGACGACGTCGATCAGCGGGTTGATCTCACGGACGGTCTCGGCCGCCGACTCGACCTTCGGCTTGCCGAGGGACGACTGGCGGTGGATGATCTGCCGCTGCAGGTTGGACTCGTCCACGACGTCGAAGTCGATGACGCCGAGGGTGCCCACGCCGGCGGCGGCGAGGTAGAGGAGTGCGGGGGAGCCGAGCCCGCCGGCGCCCACGATCAGAACCTTGGAGTTCTTGAGGCGCTTCTGCCCGGACATGCCCACGTCGGGGATGATCAGGTGCCGCGAGTAGCGGTTGACCTCGTCGCGGGTGAGCTCCGCTGCGGGCTCGACCAGAGGTGGCAACGACACGGTGGGTGCTCCTGTGCTGACGCTCGGCTGTGAGTGAGGGCGGGACGTCACTGTCCTCATCCCGCACAACCTTGCCACGTCCCGGCGCATTCCCCGCAGCCGGGCGCGTCCGGAACGCCCATGTCGCCGGGCATCGCGGAATGAACGCGCAGGAACCGGGCATCGGTTGGACGCGAGGCTGGTCGACCGGACCAGTCGCGGTAAGAAGAGGTGAACGGAGCCATGGGGTTCCTCGACAAGCTGAAGAACAAGGCGCAGAAGGCCAAGGGCCGGAGCAAGGAGGAGGCCGGCCGGCAGAGCGGCGACCCCTATCTGGAGGCCGAGGGCGGCAAGGACCGTGCGGCCGGGGGCGCCAAGCAGGTCGGTGAGCAGGCCAAGGACGCCGCCAAGGAGACCCGCCGGACGTTCGAGTCCTGACCGCCGGGGCCCGCAGGAGGGCGGCCTTACCCGGTTGGCAGGGCGGAATGTCGTGAAGCACAGTTAATCTTGACTGTTGTGGCATTCCCGCCCCCCTCCCAGCAGCCGCCCCCATCGCGGGTTCCCTACCCGCCGGGGCCTCCGTACGCGGGTCCGCCGCGGCCGATGGGCCCGCCGCCCCCGCCGCCGCGGAACCCGCTGACGGTGCTGGGGCTGACCGGACGCCAGTGGATGGTCGTCGCGCTCGTCGTCGGCTGCTGCTACCTGGTCACCACCGGGATCGCCATGACCGGCGCCTGGACGACCTACAACCGCGAACCCACGAACGCCGAGCTCCAGGTCGCCGCGAACAAGGAGGTCGCGCGGCGCTGGCAGGCGTGGCCCGCGAGCCGCATCTTTCCCGAGCGCATCCCGTACCGTCCCGTCGGCGACCACACCGAGTACGCGTCCCGGACGGGCATCGTCCCCGAGACCCGCTGCGACCAGGCCGTCGACGAGGAGATCGCGCTGACGCTCGGCAAGCACGGCTGCCGGGCCGTCCTGCGAGCCACCTACGTCGACCAGCTGCAGGGCGTCGTCGTCACCATCGGCGTGGTCGCGTTCCCCGACCCGTGGAAGGCCGACCGCGCGTACAAGGAACTGCCCGGCTCGCAGGGCCCGGACAAGGGGAAGGGGTCGGTGAAGCCCGCGCTGCTCGCCGCCGCGTTCCCCGGCACGGCGTCCGCCAAGTTCACCGACGAGGCCCGGCAGGACCGGACGAGCGACCGCGGCGGACCGTACGTTGTGCTGACGACGTCGGGGCAGGCCGACGGACGTCCCGCGTCCGAGATCAAGAAGGCGCGGCCGGGCGAGCCGTTCGCCGTGGCGCCGCAGATCGGCCACGCGGTCGCACGGTCGCTGTCCGCCAAGGCGCTGCCCGACTGCGACGACCCGGAGTGGCAGTGCTGACCCGGGGGCGGGTCGCCGCCGGGCTGCTGGCCGGGGCGCTGGCCGGGAGCTGGCTGATGCCCGTCCCGGCGCACGCCGACGAGGTCCGCGACCTGCAGCGGCCGATCCTGAAGCTGCTCGGCATGGACGCCGCGTGGAAGGTCACGAAGGGCAAGGGGGTGACCGTCGCGGTCGTCGACTCCGGCGTCGACCCGAACCAGGCGGACCTGCGCGGCAAGGTCACCACCGGGCCCAACATGATCTCCGCGATCGACCGCGGCAAGCCCGCGCGGCTGCACGGCACCGGGATGGCGACGCTGATCGCCGGGCACGGCCACGGCGCCGGCGGCCGCTCCGGGATCATCGGGATGGCCCCGCAGGCGGACATCCTCGCGATCCGCGCCATCAGCGAGCCGGAGGACGCCGGCTACGCCCGCTACCAGCGGTCGGAGGCGGCCCGGAACTCGGTCGCGCGCGGCATCCGCTACGCCGCCGACCACGGCGCCGACGTCATCAACCTCTCGCTCGGCCGCATCGAGGAGGCGCCGGACGAGCGGGCGGCCGTCGGCTACGCCATCGGCAAGGGCGTCGTGGTGGTGTCGGCGGTCGGCAACGACGGCGACAAGGACCGCCGGCTGGACGAGGACGGGTTCGCGCCGTACTCCTACCCGGCGTCCTATCCCGGCGTCATTGCGGTCGCGGCCACCGAACCGGGGCACGCCCGCGCGTCGTTCTCCAACCGCAACTACTCGGTGCTGCTGTCCGCGCCGGGCGCTGGCCTGCCCATCGGCGGCCCCGGCGGCCGGTACTTCGTCAGCGACGGCACCAGTGACGCGAGCGCGCTCGTGTCCGGGATCGCCGCGCTGATCCGCGCCAAGCACCCGAAGATGGCGCCGGCGCTGGTGTCGCAGGCGCTGGTGCAGAGCACCCGGCACGGGCCGAAGGACGGCTACGACCCGGAGGTCGGGTTCGGCGAGGTGCATGCGGCCCGCGCGCTGTCGGCGGCGGACTCGATCGCGTCGGAGCCCACGGGACCGGGCAAGGGCAAGGTCGCCCGCGAGCGGTTCGGCGCCGAGGAGCCGGGGCCGGTAGAGGTCATCGATCACCCGGCCTGGGTCACCTGGCTGGTCGTCGCGATCCTGGTACTCGGCGTCGCCGGCACGCTCGGCGGCGGCGCGATCTCGCTCACGTTCTGGCGCCGCCACCCGAGGCCCGCGGACGGCCCACCCC
>NZ_JABXFD010000666.1 GCF_013372625.1 Actinomadura sp. BRA 177 | reverse complement strand
TGTTCGGGCTGCAGGCCGCGCTCGGCTGGCTGGCCGCGCAGCGCGGCGCGGCCCCCTACGCGCTGGTCGTCGGCGTCGAGGTGTACTCGCGGTTCCTGGACCCCGCCGACCGCGGCACCGTCGCGGTGTTCGGGGACGGCGCCGCCGCCACGGTCATCGGGCCCGTCCCGGCGCCCTACGGGTTCGGGCCGGTCACCCTCGGCTCGGACGGGTCGGGCACCGACGACGTCCTGATCCCCGCCGGCGGCAGCCGCACCCCGGCCACCGCCGAGACCCTCGCGGGCGGCGGCCACACCATCCGGATGGACGGCCGGGCCGTCCGCGGCTTCATCACGCGGATCTTCCCCCGGCTGGTCGCCGAGGCCACCGAGGCCGCCGGCCTCAAACCCGCCGACCTGGCCCTGGTCGTCCCCCACCAGCCCAACCCGCGGCTGGTCGCCTCGCTGGCCCCCGGCGCCGGCCTGGACCCCGGGCAGCTGGCGATCGTCGGGCACGACGTCGGCAACATCGGCGCCGCCAGCATCCCCTTCGCCCTGGACCGGGCCGTCCGCGCCGGCCGGCTGCGCGGCGGCGACCCGGTGCTGCTCGCCGGGTTCGGCGCGGGCGTCACCTGGGGCCACACCCTCCTCACCTGGCCGCCCGCCTGACCGCGCCGGGCCGTCCGCGCCGCCGTCACACCCGGTGGGCCTGTCCCCTATACACATCTCCGAGCCCACGCGCCGGACCCCTAGCTCGTATGCCGTCCTCTGCTAGAAAAAAAAAAAATAATAACACTACACACAACAATCTCCCTAGCTCAACGAATATCAGAAAATAACAAGAACACACACCACAGATTCGTACCATACATCACATCACTGATGGCCTAAGTCAA
>NZ_JABXFD010000389.1 GCF_013372625.1 Actinomadura sp. BRA 177 | reverse complement strand
CTGCAGCCGGGGCCGCCGGCACTGGCCTTCCGGCCGGGCGACCCGCTGCCCCGGCTGCAGCGGCTCAGTGGTCGCGCGATCCGTTCGGCGGGGACCGTCCCGGGCACCGCGTTCACCGACGCCGACCAGGGCGAGTTCGCCGCCGGCCTGTACGTGACGCGCGACCTTGAGGGATACCTCACGCGGCGCCTCGCTCAGGCCCCCGCCGGACCGCCGGTGGTGGTCGGGGAACCCGGATCGGGAAAGACCAGCATTCTGTGGGGGATGGCCTGGCGACTCGCCGCGGCACCGGAAAGCGAGGTCTTCTTCGTCAAGGGCACGTGGCTGGTCTCGGAAGGGCAGGGCGGCGGCGCCCGGGTAGACGCCGACCTGCTCGCCGTGGGGATCGAGACGGCGCAGCGGGCGGGACGCGTCGTGACGGTGCTCATCGACACCGTCGACGTCTTGGTCAACAACGACGACAGCTGGATGACCCTGGCCACGGTCGTGGACGCGGCCGTCGCAGCCGGCGCCTCGGTCGTGATGACCTCGCGGGTCGCCGAGTCCACCCGGTTGCCCATCGAATGGGAGCGCTGCCCGCTGGCGGACTACGCGGCGGCGGGATCCGGCGATGTGCCGGGGGAACAGGACGAGTTCACCCGGGCGGTCGTGGCCCACGTCCGGTTCTACACCAAGGATCCGCGCAGGCGCGAAGACCTTGCGGCGCGGATGCTGGACATCGTGGCCAGGGACCTGCCGCTCAAACCGCTGTGCCTGCGCCCGCTGACGCTGCGCATGCTCTTCGAGATCTACACCCCGGGCCTGGTCGGCGACGACGTCGACACGACGGTCCTGTACGAGGCGTACTGGGACAACCGGGTGGTCCGGGACCGGCGTGCCTGGGACGAACCCGGCACGGGCGCCGGTTCCGGCCGCGACCTGAGCGAGGTGGCCGGGCTGCTGGCCACGGAGATGCTGCGGTCGGGACTGCCTGAAGTCATGGTCAGGTCGGTGTCGTCACCGGGCACCCTGACCTCCCGGCGGCTGGACGAAGACGTCCGGCTGCTCGTGTCGCGCGGTGTGGGGCAACTCGCCGAGAACGGTGTGTTCCAGTTCTTCCACCAGACGTTCTTCGAGTATGCGGTGAGCCGCGCCCTCATCCACGATCACGGTCGACGAGGCATCGACGTACTTGTCGCGCGTGCCATGGATCAGCACGACGACTATTTCCTGCTGGCGGTGGTGGAGCAGGCCCTGATGTGCGCGGGCAGATCCCGGGAGACGGCCGGACCGGCGGGGGCAGCCGTGCTGGAACTGCTCGGGCTGCTCGCCGCCGAACTCGAAGCCGAAGATCTCGAATCCGCTGCCGCGGCACTGCACCACGGGCTGCGCCGTGTCGTTCTCGCCGTCTGTGCGCAGAGCCCCCTGCTGACCGGCGAGATGGTGCCGCTGCTCACGCGTATCTTGGCCTCTCCCCGGCTCGACCTGCCGACTGTCGGCGGTTTCCTCCGGCTGCTGCCCGCGCCCGGACGCCGATTCGGCGAGCATGACATCGCCTTTCTGGAGGCGGTGGCCGGGCGCGCGGACAATGCCTGGCTCGCGGTGATCGAAGTGCTGGCCCGGCTGCTGCCGCGGGACCCGGCCCTCGTGGTGGCGGCGGTGCGGCGGGTCAGGTTCGCCGAACGCGCCGTCGAGCGTGACCGCGAGCTGGCGAACCGGGGGGAACTGCGCGACTTTCTGGTCGGCCTGTTCCTCTGGGACCCCGAAGAGGCGCTGTCGTTGCTCACGCCCGTGATCCAGGCGGCGATCGAGCATGGCAAGGCGGGCTACGCCGCGCGGGCCTTCGCCGAGATGGCCAGGCTCGCCGCCGCCCACCCGGATGCGGGGGACTGGGCCGCCTGGGCCGATCACCTGCTCGGTTCCGCCACCGATGAGACTTCCCAGCTCATCAAGGACCACGCGGCGCTGTTGGTGCCCCGTCTGCGCACGCTCCGGTTTCCCGATCTCGTCGCGTTGTTCGACGAACTGGCCGACCGGTTGGCCGGCGGAACCGTCCCGACCACGGCCGACCGCTCTCTGCTCGGGGCCGTACTGACGGTCGCCGGCGACCTGTGCCCGTCCGATTCTGAAACCGTCCGGTTCGTGACCGCGTTCGGCCGGGTGACGCGCCGGGAAATGGTCAGCGATCTGTCCCGCGGCTGGCTCGTCCCCCTGCTCTCCAGCGGATCTCCGCTCGGTGCGGCGATCCGCGACCTGGCGGTCGAATGGCTGGTCGAGGGCATGCCGACCACCACCGAAGAGCGGCCGTCGGACACCCGGGCCAAGGTGATCCGCAGCGCCCTTCAGCGCCTGGATCTGCCGCTTGCCGTGGCCGGTGACCTAGCCGGCAGGGCCGCCGCGCGGTGGCCGGTCGATCCGCGGAAACCGTTCCTCGTCTGGACCGACCCCGGTTGCCTGCTGCATCTGATCGTCCGAAGTGCGGCCGCGGAAATTCCCGAGGCGTGCAGCGCCATCGAGCTCATCGGGGACGGTGTCGCCCTGCGTTCCCCGGACGCCGCAGCGCTCACCGAACCGTTCCTGGCCAACGCCGGCACCGGACGGGAGGCGGTCCTACTGCTGGATCTGCTGCTCAGGGCCGGGGAGACAAGTCGCACGCTGCTCGTCCTCGAGCACGGCCGGGAACTGGACGGCGCGACGCTGTCCCTTCTCCGCGAGTCCGCACTAAGCGAATTCCGGACAGCCCTCCCCGCCGAGCGGCCGGCGGGTATGAGGCAGCAACTCCGCACCCGACTCCGGAACCTGAGTAAGTTGCTCGTCCGGCTGGACGAGCTGACCGGCGGTCTGCGAATCGCATGGCCGGAGCTGGCCGACTGGCTGGTCCGCGTGATGGACGATGAGGCGACCGGCATCCTCGTCGAACTGGCGAGGTCGGGACTGGAGCGCGAAGAGTACCCGCCCGCGGAGGTTCTCGCAGCCCTGCGGGGACTGTGCGGTGCTGAGGGTGACAGGCCGCCCGACTGCTCGTCCGCTCGGGGCCGGGCGGCCCGGTTGTGGTGCGTGTGGTGGTATGCCAGGTACGGCGCAGCCCAGGACACATCCGAGCTCCTCCGGCTGGCCTTTACGGAGCCGGTCGACCGCCTTGCCCTGATCAAAGCGTCCAGCCACATCTACGCCGGCAAGCACCGGACACCGCTCACCCTCGCGCAGTCTGTGGAATTCCTGCTGGAGGTGGGGCGCCGGATCGGGGCGAGCGGTTTGGGAGGTGCGGCCCGCAAGGACGTCTCGCGGGCATGGCGGGCCGCCATGTGGACTGTCGTCCCCGGAAGCGATACGGGACTCCAGTCGCGTATCGTCCAGGCTCTCCCCGAACTCGATGACGCGTTCGCCGGGCACCTGGTGCAGGTGGTGTCACCGCACCGGCGTCCTGAGGTCCTGGAGCACCTGCACGTTGTGGCCTCCGCCTCCGCCCTCGGCCCGAGACTGAAACTGAACATCGGCAGGGTGCTGGACCGGTATCGGCGGCACTCCTCCGATGCCGGCTGGCCCACGATCTTCGATGATCTGGACGGTGCCGGCTGAGCCGGAGGTCAAATCGCGGTGCGGGCAGGTGGGAGGAGCGGGGGCGTGGGAGCTGGGCTGTTGCGCTCGGCCTCGTCCAGCTGGCCCCGCGGCGACGTCCCCTGCGGACTGTTGGCCGGGCTGGTGACGATCACGGGACCTCCGCGGCACCGGAGCAGTTCACCGTGGCTCGCATTCGTAAGTCGAGGAGTTACCTCTGAGGTAATCGACCCGCTCGGACGGCGGGTGGGATGGTCGGCGGTATGGAACGCGCACTGGAGATGTTGGCGGGCGGCCGGGTCGCCTGGGGGACGCTGGCGCTGGCCGCGCCTGGCCTCAACGTGAAACTGGCGGGCATGAGCGACCGGGACGCCCCCGAGCTGCGCTACCTCATCCGCGTCTTCGGAAGCCGCGCGGTCGCGCTCGGCCTCGGCTACCTGATGAGCGACCCGGCGGCGCGGCGGCGGTGGCGGAGGCTTTGCCTGCTCGTGGACGCCTGCGACACGGCGGCCGGCGTCGCTCATTTGGTCCGCGGCGACGTGCCCCGCAAGTCGATGGCCGCCCTCGTGACCGTCACCGCCACCTACGCCACCCTCGACGTCCTCTTCCTGCGCACCGACTCCTAGGCCGTCAGCGCCAGCCGTGCACGGAGAATGCGCCGCCGCCGCGCATCCGTCCGATCGCGTCGGCGATGTAGTCGATCGTGTTGGACGGCAGTGCGTCCGGGGCGTGCCACCAGATGCGCGCGCACTTGTGCGGCTCGGCGTTGACGGGTTCACCGGCCCAGCGAGTCGCTGCAAAGAAGAAGCCGACGCGGTCGTCCTCGCCTGGCTTGCAACGATGGCTGACGTGGACGAAACGCGCGGCGTCCTCGCCCAGCCGCACGCCGACCTCCTGGAACGTCTCCCGGCGGACCGCCTCCAGCACGGATTCGCCCGCCTCCAGATGGCCGGACGGAACACCGGCCATCCCGTCGGCGTAACCGGTGTTCGCCCTTTCCATCAGCAGAACCCGCCCCACTCCGTCGAACAGCAGCGCATGAACGTCCACAATCGTCCGATGCCGTGCAGTCCCGGTCACCGGGCGACTATGCCACGGTGCAGGAACTCGTGCCGGGTCAACGGAGGAAGGCGTGGAGAGCGGTCCTGAAGCCGTCGGGTCTTCCGTCCAGGGCCTGTGTCCGGCGTCCTGCGGCTCATGCGTAGTGCGCTGGGCGGGACTCGTGCAGCGAGTCGACGGCGGCTGGTGGACGCCTGCGATACGGCAGCCGGGCTCGTCCACTTGGCGCGCGGCGACGTCCCGCGCGGACCGATGGCCGCGCTGGTGACGATCACCGGAACCTACGCGGCCCTTGATGTACTCAGCGTTGGGACGTCCAACGCCAGCGCCGTAAGGGCCGAGTAGCCGACCGTCAGTTTTCCGGCTTGGGGCCTACGAAGAGCATTACCTGGTTCTCGGCCCAGGCGACTGCGTCGTGGACGTACCACTTGTCCGGGACTTGGCCGGGGTACAGGGGCTTGCTGATGTTTCCGTCCATGTAGCGGTATTCGGGGACGGTCACGTGGCGCTTCTTCAGGGCGGCGAGGACGTCGCCCACGTGGTGGCCGCGGAAGGACATGCCGTGCATCGCCTCGCCCGGTGCGGTGACCGGGGCGGTGCTGGAGTACTGCTCGCCCGGACGGGCGGCGCGGGCGAACACGATCTCGGCGGTGCCCTTGTAGTCGGTGCGGATGCGGACGCCGACCGGGCAGATGTCGCCTCCGCCGCCGGTCTCGCACTCGCCCTTGGCGGTGATGGTCGTGACGTCGCGGGGCTTCGTGTCGCCGCTCGTGTCCATCATGACCACGGTGCCGACGATGGACGGCGACCCGGGGACGAAGGAGAGCTTGACCTTGAGGCCGTGCTCGGCGAACTCCTTCTGGTAGCGCTGCGGGTCGGCGAGGGGGTCGCGGACCTTCACGTCGATGTAGTCGCCCTTGCGCGTGAAGGACAGCGCCGCCACGAGCGAGACCTTCGGGCTCGGCTGGGTGGAGACGGCGGCCGGTGGACGCTGCGGTTCGCCGTCCGAGCCGAGGACGGCCACCGCGACGGCGGCGCAGGCCACGCCCGCGGTGGCGAGGGGGAGGCCGATGGTCAGCAGTGGGGTGCGCCGTTTCCGGGGTGCCGCGGGGGCGGGGGCCGTGACGGTGATGCGGTCGGCCAGGTCGGCGGCGGTCTCGTCCGGCAGCAGGTGCGTGGCCTGGGCGTCGGTGACGGGGGCGAGCCGGCTGATCAGTGTGTCGATGTCGCGGTTCATGCGTGTTCTCCGTTCGGGATCCGTGCGGCGGTGGGCAGCGCGGGCGCCTCGGTTCGTTGCAGTGCGCGGGCGAAGCGGCGGCGGGCGCGGTGCAGGCGGATCCGCACGGCGTTGCGGGAGCAGCCGAGGACGGTCGCGATCTCGCCGTGGTCCAGCTCTTCCCAGCCGACCAGGGACAGCAGTTCGCGGTCCGGTTCCGGCAGGCTCCGGAACGCGGCGGCCACGTCGGTCAGGTCGGCGGCCTCGGGGACGGCGACCTCGGTGCGGAGCCGGGAGCCGAGGTCGGCGGCCAGCGCGGAGCGGCGGCGTTCGCCGCGGTGGTGGTTGGCGAGGACCCGGCGCGCCACCCCGTACAGCCACAGCCGCGCCTGCTCGCCCGGTGGGACGTCGTCGAGCCGCCGCCACGCGGTCAGGAACGTCTCGGCGAGGACGTCCGCCGCGTCCTGCGGGTCGGTGGTCCGGCGCAGCGCGTACCCGAGGATGCGGGCCCGGTTCGCCGCGTAGACCTCCTCGAATCGATGTCGCCGGTCATCGGGTGGCGGCCCTTCCAAAGTGGACGGCAAGCCGTCTCCTCTCATCGCGCGCCATTGGCGCGGTGAACTGGCCTAACACACTCCGCATGTCCGGAAAGGGGTGAGCATTTCGTCCCCACGCATTCGGTAAGGGGCCCGCACGTAGCATGGGACGGGTTTGCGTCTCGTTCGGAGGATGGTGCATGCGTCGTCGGCAGGGCCCTGTTTTTCCCGGGTATCTGATGATCCTGCTGGTGGCGCTCCTCGGCCTGGCATTGCAGGTATCGCCACAAACCACTCATGTCGTCCAAAAATGGGCGCTTCCCGTCATCATCCTGTGCATGCTGCTGATTCCCCTCGTCCTCGCGTGGGAGAAGGGGCAGGAGCGGCGCAGCCTGGCGCGGCCGGTGTGGGAGGCCGACCGGTCGCCGTACCCGGGCCTGGACGCCTTCACGGAGGAGGACGACGGGGTCTTCTTCGGACGCGACGGTGAGATCCAGGAGCTGATCGAGCGGCTCCGGCCGGGCAGCGAGCCGCGGTCGATCGCGGTGACCGGGCCGTCCGGGGTCGGGAAGTCGTCGCTGCTGTACGCCGGGCTGCTGCCCCGCCTCGACCAGCAGCGGCGCTGGGTCGTGCTGCCGTCGCTGACCCCGGAGGACGACCCGTTCCACTGTCTCGCCCACCGCATCGCCGACGTCCAGGGCGAGCGGGACGCCGAGGAGATCGCCGCGCGCTTGCGGGACGATCCCGCAGAGCTGCGGAGGCACATCGACGCGCTCCGGCGTGGACGTCGGAACCGGTCGGTGCTGATCGTCGTCGACCAGGCCGAGGAACTGCTCACGCTCACGGCCGACGATGACCGCGACGCCTTCCTGAGCATGCTCCGGGACGCGTTGGACGCCGACACCAAGCTGTGGGTCGTGTTCGTGTTCCGGGCCGAGTTCCTCACCGCGTTCCTGAGCGGCGGGTCCGCCGGCCTGTTCCGGCATCCGTTCACGGTCACCGCACTCGACCGGGCGGCGCTGCGCACCGTCATCCGGGAGCCCGCCGAACAGGCCGGCATCGCGTTCGAGCCGCCGGAACTCGTCGCGCAGATGGCCGACGACACCGGCGACGGGACGGCGCTGCCGCTCCTCGCCTACCTGCTGCACGAGCTGTATCTGCACGTCGGGCGCAACGGCACCATCACCGCCGAGGACTACCGCCGCACCGGCGGCGTCGACGGCGCGCTCACCCGCCGCGCCGACCGGGTGATGCGCGAACTGGAGGCCCTCGACCCGGCGCCGCCCGTCCTGCCGACGCTCCTGAAGTTCGTCAAGTTCACCGACGGGCGGCCGACCCGGCGGAGAGTGCCCGCGAGCGAGCTGGACGGCGCCGGCCGCCTGGTCGTGGACGCGTTCGTCCGGGAACGGCTGTGCACCAGCGGCCGGGACGGCGAGGAGGCGGTGTTCGACGTCCCGCACGAGGCGCTGTTCTCCGCGTGGGCGCCGCTGCGGCAGACGATCGCGCTGCACGCCGAGACGCTCCGCCGCCTCGCCGACCTGGAGCAGTGGGCCGCCGAATGGGACCGCTACGGCCGCCAGGAGGCGTACCTGCTGCGCGGCGAGCGGCCCGCCGCGGCGCGCAAATGGCTCGCCGAGGCGGACGGGGTCGCCGCCGTGGAGCCGCTGGTCACCGACTTCGTCGAGATCTCCCACCGCTCCGACGGGGTCGCGATGCGGCGGCTCGCCGACTCCATCGCCCGGCAGGCCCTCACCGGCTTCCGCACCGACCCCGAGCACAGCCTGCTGCTCGCCTTGGCCGCGCACGAGGAGTGCGCCCCGACGCAGCTGGCCCGCCGGGCGCTGTCGGCGGCGCTCGCGGTGTCCCGGGTGCGCGGCGTCCTGCGCGGCCACGACGACCGGATCTGGTCGGTGGCCTGGTCGCCGGACGGCTCGCTGGTCGCGACGGCGTCCTCGGACCGGACCGTCCGGATCTGGGACGCGGACGGCGGCGAGGTCGCGGTGCTGCGCGGGCACGAGGCCCCGGTCGTCGCGATCGCCTGGTCGCCGGACGGGCTGCGGCTCGCATCTGCGTCCAACGACGGGACCGCCCGTGTGTGGGACGCCGCCGCCCACGCCCGGATCTCCGTCCTGCGCGGCCACGGCGACATGGTGTGGGGCGTGACCTGGTCACC
The DNA here is from genome assembly GCF_013372625.1 of Actinomadura sp. BRA 177. Lineage (GTDB taxonomy): Bacteria > Actinomycetota > Actinomycetes > Streptosporangiales > Streptosporangiaceae > Spirillospora. The sequence goes on along the minus strand of NZ_JABXFD010000389.1, from coordinate 1,512 downwards.
GGACGGCACCCGCCTCGCCACCGCGTCCCGCGACGGCGATGTCAGGATCTGGGACCCGTCGGACGGCTCGGTCACGGCCACGCTCAGCGGCCACGAGGGATGGGTCCGCGACGTGGCCTGGTCGCCCGACGGCACCCGCCTGGCCAGCGCGTCCGACGACCGCACGATCCGGGTCTGGGACGCGGTGACGGGGCAGCAGACGGCCAGGCTGGAAGGCCACGACGACACCGTCCGCACGGCCGCGTGGTCGCCCGACGGCACCCGCATCGCCAGCGGCTCCTACGACCGGACGGCGCGGGTGTGGGACGTCGCGACCGGCGGGTCCGGGCCGGTGCTGACGGGGCACGGCGACATCGTCTGGGCCGTCGCGTGGTCGCCGGACGGCGCCCGGCTCGCCACCGGCTCCCACGATCGGACGATCCGGCTGTGGTCGGCCGCGGAGGGCACCGAGCTGGCGGTGTTCCGCGGGCACGGCGAGGCGCTGCGCGCGGTGGCCTGGTCGCCGGACGGCGCCCGCCTGGCCAGCGGCTCCAACGACCGCACCGTCCGGTTCTGGGACGCCGAGCGCGCCGCCGAGGTCGCGGTGCTGCGTGGGCACGAGCGCGCGGTGTCGGCGGTCGACTGGTCCGCGGGCGGGATCGCCTCCGCCTCGCATGACGGCACCGTCCGCGTCCGGGCCGATGACGGGCTGCGGGTGCTGCGCGGGCACACCGACGAGATCTGGGCCGTGGCGTGGTCGCCGGACGGCGCCCGCCTCGCGACCGCCTCCCGCGACCGGACGGTCCGGGTGTGGACGGCGGAGGGCACGCAGGCGAGCGTCCTCGCCGGCACGGCGACGGGCTGCGGGCGGTGGCCTGGTCGCCGGACGGCGCCCGCCTGGCCAGCGGCTCCGACGACCGCACCGTCCGGTTCCAGGACCGCGACGGCTCCGCGCCGCTCGTGCTGCGCGGCCACGAGGACACCGTCCGCGCCGTCTCCTGGTCGCCGGACGGCGAGCGGATCGCCTCCGGCTCGCAGGACGGGGCGGTCCTGATCTGGGAACCGCGGACGGGCCTGCGGGTCACGGCGCTGAGCGTGCCGCAGGGCGCCGTCCGGGCCGTGGCCTGGTCGCCGGACGGCGGGCACATCGCGGCCCTCTCCGGCGACCGCGCGGTGCGGGTGTGGAACGCCGCGGAGGGGACGGAGGTGTCCGTGCTGTCCGGGCACGACGGCTGGCTGTGGTCGGTGGCGTGGTCGCCGGACGGCCGCTTCCTCGCGACCGCGTCCGGCGACCGCACCGTCCGCCTGTGGGACGCGCTGTCCGGCCGGGAGTTGTCCGTCGCCGCCGTCCACGACGACGAGATCTGGGACGTGACCTGGTCGCCCGACGGCACCCGCATCGCGACCGCCTCCGGCGACCGCACGGTCCGCATCTGGGACGCCGTGACCGACGCCCCCGCCCTGGTCGAACGCGCGAGAACCCGAGTCTTCCGCCCCTTGACCCCCGACGAACGCCAAACCCTGATGATCCCC
>NZ_JABXFD010000302.1 GCF_013372625.1 Actinomadura sp. BRA 177 | reverse complement strand
GGTATTTGACGAGTCATGAAACGCTCATTGCACGAACGCCGTAATGATCATTCATTGCAGTCCCTCGGGGCGTGTTTCGGTAAGCCTTGCTCCACAAAACGGCCAGATCGTTCCAATTTATGAAGGCCACTTCAAAGACGGTGAGAAAGCTGGCTTCCCGGGAGTACCCGGCAGTTATTACGCCGGCGTTCTGACAATACATCGCCTTGACGCAGTAGAGCCAAAGGGTCCTTGGGTACCGGCCAATAAATGTCAGGTAGACAACAGCTGTAACCCTGAAGATTTTTCGATCAACTAAGGCCCTGTGTACCCGCTACTACCCTAGCCATGCCTAGGCTATCGGAGACCAACTTGTCAGAAACCTCTCTCACTTTCAAATGCCTAGGCCACACCATGCGTGAGGACGGCTTGATTGGGCGCTACCACCTAAAGGTGACCGATATCAGGAGTGGCAGTACCGCGACAATCTCTGTGGAGCCCAGGCACCTTGCCTCCGCCCGAAGCATGAAAAGGATCCTTCTAGCTCGGTGCATGTTCTACAGGGCAACACGCGCATCGCACGACAATATGCTACTCGACATTCTTGATCCGCAATCTGGAGGAACTCAAGATTAGCCTGGCCTGTCTGGCTTTTCGAGCATCATCAGTTTTCTTTTCGCAAGTTCCATCACCGAATCAAAGAACCTATATGGTGTCTAGCCAGAATGACCATGGAACTGAACAGAGCGTTGAGTGTTCGGCAGATGACATCAGTGCGTATATAAAGATGCGAGTTGCAGTAGTCAGCGTCCTGGCTTTATGGCCGCCCAATGTTATCCAGGAGGCCCTAATTAAGCTTCTCCTGTGGGACGAGCAAATTTCTTTAGGAAATAGAAAAACACTTGCAAGGGCTAGGCGAGTCGGTGGAAATCTTCATGTCCGTCAACCCTGACGAATACGATGACGTCAGCTGGAGCACGTTTTGGCCTGCGCCCCAACACTTGCAATCATGTGATAAAGCTATTGCGAAGCAGCGCAATCGCTGCGCCTACTGCTGGCGCCTGCAAGCGGTTTCTGTGGGAAAATCATTCCCCCTCACGCTACCATCGCTCACAAACGAACAAGGCTGTTTATGAGTGTTGGCGCTCTGGAGAATTATGCACATTTCCAAAATGACTTTGGTCAACTACCGAAACTTCAGCAATACAACGCTGAAGTTTCAGCGGGGCGTCAACACCATCATCGGCGAGAATGGCGCAGGTAAGTCCAATATCCTACGCGCAATCCGTCTACTACTGGATGACACCATGGTGCGTGCCGCCTATCGACTGGAGGAATCGGACTTCTGCCGATCGCTCGGCGAATGGCGAGGCCACTGGATCATCATCAGTGTTGAGTTCGAAGAGATCAGCGCTGACGAAGCCGTGCAGGCGCTATTCCTTCATGGCACGGCTGCGCTCGAAGGCGGACCGCTGGCGAAGGCCACCTATAACCTCATCTTCCGTCCGAAAAAGGAGATCCGGCTCAAGCTGGCTGCTCTCGATGTTTTTGATGATGAAGAGCTTACGAGAATACGTAATGCCATCACGATTGACGACTACGAAACTGTGTTCACAGGAAGAAGCGGTGCCGATTTCAGTGACCCCTCCGTCTACCAATCGATCGTGGGCGATTTCGATACGTGTATTTTCAGTGCCGAGACTGAATTTCCTGAGATAGGGGCTAAAGTCCCCGGATTTCTCTCGGTTACGAAAGAAGTGTCACTGACCTTCATCCAGGCCCTTCGGGATGTCGTGGCCGAGTTTCACAACAACCGAACGAACCCGTTGTTTACGCTTCTTAAAAGCAAGAGCGGCGAGATCGATCCAGTGTCGATGCTTCCCATAACCGAGATGGTCAGGAACCTGAATGCCTCTATCGAAGGCCTCGAAGACGTGCAGTCGGTTCGTAACCACATTCGGGAAACCATCAAGGATGCGGCCGGAGAAACCTATTCGCCTGCTTCGCTTTCGATCAAATCTGACCTACCAGACGAAGCAGAAAAATTATTTCAGTCGCTGCGCCTCTTCGTCGGCGAGACCGATGACGGGTATGAGGGTGGTATCCATGAGCTGAGCTTGGGCGGAGCGAACCTTATCTACCTGACGCTGAAACTCCTTGAGTTCAAGTATCAGCGCGAGAAGCTTGCCATTGCCAATTTTCTGCTAATAGAGGAGCCCGAAGCGCACATCCACACCCACATCCAGAAAACTCTGTTCGACCGTATTTCCTACAGCGATGCCCAGATCATCTACACGACGCATTCGGCCCACATCTCCGAAGTGAGCAATGTGAGTAACGTCAACATTCTGGGACGGCAAGGCTCATATTGCGAGGCTTATCAACCCGCTACGGGGCTCGAGCCATCAGAGGTGAGAAGCATCCAGAGATATCTGGATGCCGTTCGTAGCAATTTGCTGTTCGCTAAAAGCGTGCTGCTCGTTGAAGGCGATGCGGAGGAGATACTGATCCCAGTCTTGGTGAAGAAGCTGCTAGGGCTGAGCGTTGATGAGTTGGGTATTAGCGTCATCAACATACGCAGCACGGGGTTCAAAAACGTCGCGGTCCTTTTTCACGACCTCCGAATCCGCAAGCGCTGTGCGATAGTCACTGACCTTGATACCACCTTCTTTGATGTGACGCCGCAGCCAACTGACCTTGAATTTCTGGCAAGCAAGAAGCGCAAGGCGATAGGTTCCCAAAAAGCTGGCGCCGAACGCAAGGTTGGCCTCGATGCCTTTGTCGCTGGAAACCCTTGGATCTCGGTCTACTATGCACCACACACCTTTGAAGTTGACCTCGTGTCAGCGGGCAACGAGGAAGCGTTTGTTCGAGCAGTGAGTAAGATCTATAAAGCGCCGCACACTATCAATGAAGCGGTGGAGGCCCTTCGATCAGGTCAGCCTCATCTGGTAGGTTTTCGTGCACTGTTGATGGCTGAGCATGAAGGGAAAGGCTGGTTTGCAATCATGCTCGCCGAAGAACTGGACCATCAGGTAGCGATCCCTCCCTACATCCTGCAGGCCATTCACTTCGCACATGGGCACATATCCCCTCTGCTGCTCACCAGAATCCTACACTATCGAGTTGCCCGCCAAATCCATGCCGATCCCTCAGGGCAACCACGACTACCACTCCGACGCCGAGGACGAGATCGGGGGCGTGCTGCGGGACGCCGGAGTGACCGTCCTCGAAGGCGATGCCACGGTCCTGGACTGCGGCGGGACGACCCTGGGCGTCGCGGGCGGCAAGGGGTTCGGCGGCGGTTTCGAGGGCCGCTGCGCCAGCGACTTCGGCGAGCCCGAGATGAAAGCGTTCATCCGGCACACCAAGGACTTCGCCGCGCGGCTCAACGCGTCCCTCACCGATCTGGACACCGACGTCACGATCGCCCTCACCCACTACGCGCCGTGCCCGGACACCCTCGAAGGCGAGCCGCTGGAGATCTACCCCTTCCTCGGCAGCTACCTCATGGGCGAGGCCATCGACTCCGCGGGCGCCGATCTCGCGATCCACGGCCACGCGCACAAGGGGACGGAGAAGGGCCTCACGTCCGGCGGCATCCGGGTGCGGAACGTGGCGCTCCCGGTGATCCAGCACGCCTACGCCATGTACTGCCTGGAGGCGCCGGAGGCCGCGGATCGCGGTCCCGTCCGGGAACGGGTGTCGGCCTGGTGACGTTCGCCACTACGAGTGGACGATCGTGAGATCGCGCGGAGGGGAGTGATCTCCCGGTCGTCCCACAGCCTCAGCCCGCCGAGCGCAGCAGGTCCAGGACGGCCTGCTCGACCGGGCCCTGCGTCGCCAGCTCGCCCTCGGACGTCTCCACGCCGAGCCCCCCGAGCACGGGCGCGACCGTCTCGCCGTCCTCGTAGAGCGAGATGATGCGCGGGTCGATGTAGGACGCCCGCGCCACGGCCGGGGTGTTCCCGAGGTAGGCGGCGACCTCCTTGACGACGCGGACGATGGCGCGCTTGCGGGCGGAGTCGCTGCCGTCGGCGCGCACCGACACCGCGAGCCCGACGGCGGCGAGGACGGTGGCGTGCCAGGTGCGGAAATCCTTGGCGGTGAAGTCGCCGCCGGTCACTTCACGGACGAAGTCATTGATGTCGGACGTGGTGACGTCGTGCCAGCCGTCCCGCGTCCGGTAGGCGAGGAGTTCGGGTGCGTCGTCCCCGCGCCGTTTGAGCCCGGCGACGACCTTGCACACGTTCTCCTCGGCGACCGCCCGGTACAGGTCCTTCGAGCCCTTGGCCGGGTACTCGAACGTCACCTCGTCGCGCCGGCACGTCACGTGCTCCCGCAGGACGGTCGCGAGCCCGAACGTGCCGTTCTCCGCCGCGTACGCCTCCCCGCCGATGCGGAAGAACCCGAGGTCGATGAGGCGCACAGCCGCCGCCAGGACCCGCTCCCGCGAATAGCCTCGTCCGGCCAGATATTCGGTCAGCGTGTGGCGAACCTTGGGCAGCCGTTCGGCCAGCTCTAGGACGTGCTCATGTTTCTCTTGGTCGCGCTGTTCCCGCCATGCCTCGTGGTAGAGGTACTGGCGCCGACCGGCCGCGTCGGTGCCCATCGCCTGGATGTGGCCGTCCGCGTCAGGGCAGATCCAGACGTCCTTCCATGCGGGCGGTATGACGAGCGACCGGATGCGTTCCTTCTCGGCGAGGTCTTGCAAGGGACGGCCGTCTAAGCCGAGATACACGAACCCCTTGCCGGCCCTCCGCCGTCCGTAGCCGGGTTCACCAGTGTCGCTACGTTGCAGCTCCATCAGCCGGGATGTATCTCTCCACCGGCGGGTACCAGCGTCTGCCCGGTGTAGTACGACGACTGGCGGTTGGAGGCGAAGAACACGTAGGACGGCGCGATCTCATCGGGATCGGCGGGACGTCCCATCGGTGCGTTCTTCCCAAAGGATTCGACACGTTCCTCGTCGAACGTCGCGGGAATCAGCGGCGTCCACACCGGCCCTGGCGCGACGCAGTTGACGCGGATCTCGCGGTCCATGAGGTTCTGGGTGAGGCTCCCGGTCAGCGACATCACGGCGCCCTTGCTCGCGGAGTAGTCGATGAGCGACTTGTTGCCGCGCAGCCCGTTGATGGACCCGGTGATGATGATGGACGACCCCGGCCCCATATGGTCGAGTGCCTCCTGGATCGTCCAGAAGACCGCGAACACGTTGACCTCGAACGTCCGGCGGAGCTGCTCGTCGTCGATCTCCCGGACGTCCTTCACCGGCGCCTGCGTGCCGTGGTGCAGGACGAGCACGTCCAACGCACCCAGTTCCCGGACGCTGTGCTCGACGACCTCGCGGCAGTGCCGCTCCTCGGCCATGTCGCCGCCGAACGTGAAGCAGCGCCGTCCCGCGGCCTCGACCAGGCCCGCGGTGTGCCGGGCGTCGTCGTCCTCCTCCAGGTACGTGATCGCGACGTCGGCGCCCTCCTTGGCGAACGCGACGGCGGTCGCGCGGCCGATCCCGGAGTCGCCGCCGGTGATCAGCGCGCGACGCCCGTGCAGCAGGTCGCTGCCGGTGTAGTCGCGCATCTCGTCGCGCGGTTCGGGTGCCATGTCCCCGGTCCGGCCGGGGTAGGACTGGCTCTGTGGCGGACGCTCGCTCATGTTCGGCGGGTGCCCGTAGCTGCGGGGAGCAAACGCGCCCCCTATTGTAACTCGTGAGTAATAAGCGCCTCCGTGATCCGCCGGGGTGTGCGCGGAGCGCGCGAGGACGTCTGGATAGCATCACCCCGAACCACATTCGGTCCCTCACGTAAGGTGTCGCTTATGGACCTGAACGGAGTTTCCGCCGTCGTATCCGGTGGCGCGAGCGGCCTCGGTGAGGCCACCGTCCGCGCGCTGGCCGCCGAAGGCGCCAAGGTGGTCGTCGCCGACCTCAACGAGGACAAGGGCAAGGCACTCGCCGACGAGATCGGCGGCGTCTTCGTCAAGACGGACGTGTCGAACGAGGAGCAGGTGCAGGCCGCCGTCCAGGCCGCCGTCGACACCGGCGACCCGCTGCGCGTCATCGTCAACAGCGCCGGCATCGGCTGGGCCTCGCGGACGGTGAACCGCGACGGCAGCCCGCACGACCTGGCCTCCTACGAGACCGTCATCCGGGTCAACCTCATCGGCACCTTCAACCTGATGCGGATCGGCGCCGCCGCGATCTCCAAGACCGAGCCCGCCGACGCCGACGGCGCGCGCGGCGTGGTGATCAACACCGCGTCCATCGCCGGCCTCGAAGGCCAGACCGGGCAGATCGCCTACTCCGCGTCCAAGGGCGGCATCATCGGCATGACGCTGCCGGCGGCGCGCGACCTCGCCGCGATCGGCGTCCGGGTCAACACCATCTGCCCGGGCATCATCGACACCCCGATCTACGGCGAGGGCGAGGGCGCGGACGCGTTCAAGGCCAAGCTCGCCGCGCCGGTCCCGTTCCCGAAGCGGATGGGCAAGGCGCCGGAGTTCGCGCACCTGGTCAAGTCCCTGATCGAGAACGACTACATGAACGGCGAGACGATCCGCTTCGACGGCGGTATCCGCTTCCAGCCGAAGTGAGGCACTGAATGACCGACGCTGTTCTGACCGAGGAAGACGGCGCCGTCCTCGTCATCACCATCAACCGCCCGGAGGCCCGCAACGCGGTCAACGGCGAGGTGGCGCGGGGCATCGCGGCGGCCATCGAGGAGCTCGACTCCCGCAAGGACCTGTCCATCGGCGTGCTCACCGGCGCCGGCGGGACGTTCTGCTCCGGCATGGACCTCAAGGGCTTCCTGACCGGCGACAACCCGATCGTCGAGGGACGCGGGTTCGCCGGCATCGTGGAGCGTCCGGCGGCCAAGCCGCTGATCGCCGCCGTCGAGGGCTACGCGCTCGCCGGCGGCTGCGAGGTCGCGCTGTCCTGCGACATGATCGTCGCGGCCCGGGACGCCCAGTTCGGGCTGCCCGAGCCGAAGCGCGGCCTGGTCGCGGCCGGCGGCGGGCTGCTGCGGCTGCCGCAGCGCATCCCGTTCCACATCGCCATGGAGATCGCCCTCACCGGCGACAAGTACCCGGCGGAGCGGATGGCCGAGCTCGGGTTCGTCAACCGGCTCGCCGAGCCGGGCGGCGCGCTCGCCGCGGCCAAGGAGCTGGCCCTCAAGGTCGCCGAGAACGCGCCGCTGGCGCTCGCGGCGACCAAGAAGGTCATCGTCGAGTCCGCGGACTGGACGGACGAGGTGGCGTGGAAGAAGCAGCAGGAGATCACGCTGCCGGTCTTCACGTCCAAGGACGCCCAGGAGGGCCCGGCGGCGTTCGCCGAGAAGCGCAGGCCGAACTGGAAGGGCGAGTAGCCTGTCCGGCGTGAGACGCCCGGAACCGTGCGGTTCCGGGCGTCTTGACGTCTGTGACTGATGTGCCTGGTGCGTCCTGATCCGGCCGGGTCGGGGGTTCCCCTTACCGTGCAGTAAGTAATGCCGTACTCTTTTGCGCACGCTTGCTGTGATCTTGGGAGTGGGAGCATATGAGACGCAACGCGGCGCTGGCGGCCGCCACCGCCCTGGCCTGCGCGGCCGGGACGGTCGCGGTGGCCGCTCCGGCGCACGCCGCCGGCTGGAAGAACATCTCCAGCGGGGCGCTGAACTACAACGGCAGCCTCGACCGGGTCGACTTCGGCGCGAAGAACGCAGGCTGGGCCGTCGGCGCCGCCGGCTCCTTCTTCGGCATGGAGGCGAAGATCGTCCGCTGGACGGGCTCCGCCTGGGCCGCCGACAAGAGCCCGGTCGGCTTCACCCCGACCGACGTCGCCGTCTCCAGCGCCTCCAAGGCATGGGTCATCGGCTACAACTGGAGCGGCACCCTCGGCCTCTACTGGAACGGCACCAAGTGGAGCCAGGTCGCCTACCCGATGGTGGGCTTCCCGACCGCCGTGTCCGCCGCGCCCGACGGCACCGCCTACTCCATCGCCGGGATCGACGCCGCCGCCGGCGGACCGTCCGCCATCCTGCGCTGGACGGGCAGCGCCTGGGTCGACCCCAAGGTCCCGCTGCCGGCGGGCTCGTCCATCACCGCCGTTGACGTCCGCTCCAAGAACGACGTGTGGCTCGCCGGCACCACGTCCGCGACCGGAACGTCCGTCACCGGGCTGGTGATGCACTTCAACGGCACGTCCTGGAAGAAGATCGACGTCCCCGGCTCCCTGGGCGTCCCCGGCTACCAGGGCACCCTGCACCGCATCGTCGCCGACTCGCCGACGAACGTCTACGTGCTGCGCGTCCGGCAGAACGCCCAGATCACCAACGCGATCCAGCGCTACAACGGCACGTCCTGGCAGACGATCAACACCCCGCTGAACGCGGCGGGCATCGGCCTGTCGTCGGACGGCAAGGGCGGCGTGGTCATGCTCCCGATCACGACCGGCACCAAGAGCCAGTACATGCACTACAACGGCTCGTCCTGGACGACGCTGAACGGCCCCGGCCGCTCCGGCACCGTCCAGGCGTCCGACGTCGACGCCCGTCCCGGCACGTCCGCGATCGTGAGCACCGGTACCGCGTCCGATCCCAGCAAGAAGGCGCCGTTCATCGAGTACTTCAGCTGACGCAACGCCTGAACGCCCGTCCTGCCACCCCCCGGCAGGACGGGCGTTCGCGTTCGTTAGCCGAGAACGGGGAAGTTGCTGCGCAGGACGCCCTGCGGGTCGCGGGCGCGCTTGATGCCGCGAAGCCGGGTGAGGGTCTCGGGGGTGAAGGCGTTGGCGGCGCGCTCGCCGGGGGCCAGGAGGGTGAACGGCTTGCGGCCCGTGGTGTGTGGGACGAGGGCGTCCGCGATCTCCCGCTGGCGGGTCCGCACGGCCGTGCCGCCGTCCTCGCCGGGGATGCCGAACATGTAGAGGGCGAACGGCTCGTCCAGGTGTCCGGCAGGAGTCCCGGACGGACGGGCGAGAGCCCCGCCGAGATGCCGGACCTGCACGCTGAGCAGCGGGTCGATCGGACGCTCCAAGAGCGCCGCCGCCACAGAGTCGTCCAGGCCGGTCAGGAGTTCCGCGTGCGAGACGCCGGGCCCGGGGTCGGTCGGCTCTGCGGTGATCGAGCCGAGGTCGGCGACCGGAAGCATGGTGCGGGAGTCGGAGATCCGCCCCGGGATCTTGTCGAGCGGACGGAGAAGGACCTCCGCGTCGCCGCCGTCGCCGAGGAACGTGCTGTCCACCGCCACCAGCGGGTCGGCGCCGGGGAACTGGAGGAGTTCGTACCAGGCGGTCAGCTCGTCCGGGGCGGACGCCGTGATCTCGCGGAAGGCGTCCAGGACGGGCCGGGCCAGGTCGGCGGGCCAGAGCATCCGCCCGCCGTGCAGGCGCGGCGCGGGGTGCAGGTCGAACTCGATCGCGGTGACGATCGCGAAGTCGCCGCCCCCGCCGCGCAGCGCCCAGAACAGGTCGGGGTCGGAGCCGGCCGTCACCCGGGAGCGGCGGCCCGTGGCGTCCACGACGTCGAACGCCCGGACGCTCTCGGAAGCGAAGCCGTGCTTGCGGCCGAACCAGCTGAGCCCGCCGCCGAGCGTGTAGCCGGTGACGGTGACCGCCGGGCTGCTGCCGGCCAGGCCCGTCAGGCCGTGCGGGCTCGCGGCCTCCAGGACCCGGCCCCACTTGACGCCGGCGTCGGCACGGGCGATCCCGTCGCGGACCTCCAGTTCGTCCAGGCGGGTCGTGCGCAGCAGGATCACGTCGCGGACGTCGCCGGTGGCGCCGTGGCCGCTCGGCTGGGTCGCGACGGTCAGCCCGGCGAGGTGCGCGTGCCGGACCAGCGCGGCCACGTCGTCGGCGTCGGCGGCCTCGACCACGGCCCGCACGGGCTGGTCGACCGCGAGGTTCCAGGGCCTGCGCGCGCGCTCGAAACCGTCGTCGCCCGCCGCGAGTACCCGGCCCCTGACCACGTTCCGCAGCTCGTCCCCGATGTTCATGATCTTCCCTTCGTCGTCGATGGCCTTACCTTCGCCGTTCGGGGCTGGGATCGAGCTGGGATCGAGTTGAGGTCGCCATAGGCTGGGGCTTCTGCGGAGGGGGTGCGGG
>NZ_JABXFD010000667.1 GCF_013372625.1 Actinomadura sp. BRA 177 | reverse complement strand
CGATCCAGGTCAGGCCGTGCTCGGAGATCAGTGGTGAGTCCAGGTCCGTGCCGGCCGCGTGGATGAACACCACTGCCGCGCGGCGGTCCAACTCGGCCCAGAAGGGGTCGAAGGCGGGATCGCCGAGGGTGCGGTCCAGCACCACGGTGGTGATGCCGGCGCCGAGGAAGCCCAGCTCGTCCATGGCCCGGGCGACCTCGGCCGCGGCGGCCTCCCCGTGCGGCAGTGGCACGGCGGCCAGGGCGGCGAACCGGTCCGGGTGGGCGCGGACGATCTCGGCGTACATGTCGTTGGCCATCCGGGCCGCGCCGATGGCGTGCTCGCGGTCGTCGAAGAAGGGCATCTGCGGGGTGGCGGACAGGATCTGCATGTCCACTCCCGCATCGTCCATCATGCGGAGCCGGGCAGCGATGTCGTCGCCGGACGAACCCGCGCACCGTATACGCGCGGTGCCGGTCGCCTCGGCCCCATAGCGTTGCAGCGTGTCCAGGTAGTCGGCCGGGTAGTAGTGAGCGTGCACATCAACGCGCATGGCGGTTCCTCCCTGACCGGCGTCCATGTCGGCAGCGTTGCCCGCGTGCTCGCCCCGAAACCCACGACCGGGCCTGCGGCCACCTCGGGCGGTGGCCCGGTTGTCTCCAGCGCGCGACGGATGCTGGTTCCTGCGCGTATCGGTATCTCGCTCGGAAATACCGGGTAGGGGCGGTCATTCGATTGGCCATGTTGTCGATGGTGGCGGGTCTGCTGCTTAGTGCCTGCGGTGGCGGTGATGGTTCATCGAGCAGCCCTCCGCCCAGCGGTGCGCCGCGGACTTCTTCGACCGCGTCGGGCTCCACGTTGATCTCCATCGATACCGAGGGAACCGGCTGGGAGGTCCGGACGGTCACCGCGGACGGGACCGGGCACGCGGTGAGGGTGGGGGCGGACGGCGGCAAGGTCATCCGGAATGACGTCAAGCAGGAGGACGCGGCCGTCCCGGGCGCGCGTCCCTTGATGATCTTCGACTTTTGGTAGTCGGCCGATCAGTCGCGATTTCTGTGTGCACGGTCGGTGTCAGTGCACTCGGGACACGGTTCAGGGCCCGTCCGGGCGGGAACGGCTCGCCGTGCCGCCGGGGAGGACCCGGTTGACGGCGATGTGGATCCCGGCGATCGGATCGGGGTTACCGGCCTGCCGGTCGCTTCCGGTGGCGAGGGGCGCCTCGGTGCGCAGGAGGTTCCCGAACGGGTGCTGCAAGGCGGCGCGTTTGGGTCCGAGGAAGGGGAGGGTCAGCTCGTCCATCTGGGGTTCGCGGACGGCCCAGAGCGGGTGATCCCGAGGCTGTGCAGGAGCCACTGGGCGCGCAGCAGCCCGGCGAGGTGGTCGTTGCGGGTACGTGTCGGTCGACCAGCGAGACGGCGCCCTTCTGCGGCATCCCGCTGGGGGCGCTGGCCGCGTCCCGTTTCATCCAGCCGTCGGCGCCGGATATCTCCAGTGCGCGTGTGTTGACCCGGGCGCCGTGCTGATCGCAGTTGAGCAGGTAGACGGGCCGGTCGGGCACCACGGCGTCGAGGACTTGACGGGTTGTGAGTGATGCGACTCCTCATACGCCTGCCTGCTGAAACCTCGGGGACGAAGAATTCCAGGGTGCTGAATCGGAGGGGTCGTGCGAGGAGCCCCGGCCTGGGCAATGAATTCGGCGGCGAACTCGCTGCTCGCTCACCGTGCGAGCTCGCCTACCTTTGGTATCGGGTGAGTTCGTCGCGCAGCCAGTGGTAGGACGCCTTGGGTGTGCGCCGCTGGGTGGTGTAGTCGACGTGGACGAGGCCGAAGCGCTGGTCGAAGCCCTCGGCCCATTCGAAGTTGTCGAGCAGTGACCAGATGAAGTAGCCGCGGACGTCGACGCCGTCCTCGATGGCGCGGTGCAGCGACCGGAGGTGGCCGTCGAGGTAGTCGATCCGGTCGCGGTCGGGGCGGCCGGGCTCGTCGGGGGCGGAGCAGCCGTTCTCGGTGATCAGGATCGGTGGCAGGGCGTCCCCGTAGGTGTCGCGGAGGCCGGTCAGCAGTTCGTGCAGCCCGTCCGGGACGACCGGCCAGCCGAACGCGGTGACCGGGTAGCCGTTGATCGGGACGTCCTCGAACGGCATGCCGGCGCCGTCGAGGTGCCGCTCGACCTCGCGGAGGACGGAGGGGCCGGTCGCGGCGGCGGCCTGCCCCAGCGGGGCCGCAACCTTGGTCGGGCTGTAGTAGTTGACGCCGAGCCGGTCGAGTGGCGCGGCGATGATGGCGAGGTCGCCGTCCCGGACGAAGGGGAGGCCGGTGACGCCGTAGGCGTTCAGGTCGGGGTAGCGGCCGAGGAGGAGGGGGTCGGTGAACAGCCGGTTCTGGAGGGCGTCGAAGGCGGTGGCGGCGGCCCGGTCGGCCTGCGAGTCGCTCGCGGCCCACACGGGGCTGTAGTTGTTGGTGATCGCGACGTGGCCGGAGGTCCGTTCGCGCAGGGCCCGGACGGCGAGGCCGTGGCCGAGGAGCAGGTGGTGGGCGGCGGGGAGGGCGTCGAGCAGGAGGGCTTCGCCGGGGGCGTGGGTGCCGATGCCGTAGCCCTCGGTCATGTGGACGAACGGCTCGTTCAGCGTGATCCAGACGCCGACGCGGTCGCCGAGCCGGTCGGCGACGAGGCCGGCGTACTCGGCGAAACGGTGCGCGGTGTCGCGGTTCATCCAGCCGCCCGCGTCTTGGAGCGCCTGCGGGAGGTCCCAGTGGTAGAGGGTGAGCGCGGGCATGATGTCCCGCTCGGCGAGGGCGTCGGTGAGCCGGTCGTAGAAGTCGAGGCCCTTGGTGTTGGCGGGGCCGCGGCCGTCCGGCTGGATCCTCGGCCAGGCCCCCGAGAACCGGTAGGCGTTGGCGCCGAGGCCGGCCATCAGCGCGACGTCCTCCGGCCAGCGGTGGTAGTGGTCGCAGGCGACGTCGCCGGTGTCGCCGTTCTTGACGCGGCCGGGCTCGGCGCAGAAGGAGTCCCAGATGCTCAGGCCGCGGCCGTCCTCCTTCACGGCGCCCTCGATCTGGTACGCGGCCGTGGCCGTGCCCCACAGGAAGCCCTCGGGAAAGCGGGGAAGCACGTGCGTCTCCTCTCCTAACATGAGTGTGAGTCACATTAAAACATGAGCAAGCGTCATGTTTAGGAGGGTCATGTCGGACGGGGTGCGCCGCAGGCCGACCCAGCGCCGCAGCGTCGAACGCTTCGAGCGGCTGCTGGACGCCTGCGCCGAGCTGCTCGCCGAGGCCGGGCACGACGCGCTGACCACCCGGGACGTCGCGCGCCGGGCCGGCGTCCCGATCGGCACGCTCTATCAGTTCTTCGACGGCAAGGCGGGGCTGCTGTACGAGCTGGCCATGCGGAACCTGTCGATACTGATCGGGCGCGTCCACGAACGGCTCGCGTCCGAGCCGGTGCCGACCTGGGGGGATGCGGCCGTGCTCGTCTACCAGGAGAGCCTGGCGCTGCGGCGCAGCGTGCCGGCCTTCTTCGTGGCCGACTTCCGTGACACCGCCTTCGACCAGGGCTTCGTCCGCCGGATCGACACTGAGATGGCGGCGCGGATGTACGAGCTCGGCACGCAGAAGGCCGGGTTGCCGCCGCTACCGGACCACGAACGCGTCCTGCTGGTCGCCATCACCGCATCGGACGGTCTGCTGCGCCTCGCCTACCAGTCGGCCGAGGACGGCGACCCGGCCGTGGTGGCGCTCGGTGCCCGGATGCTCCGGGCGTACTTCGCGGACCTCACCATCGATCCATAACATGAGGGTTGTTCACTTTTTCTTCGATCGGTGATATCACTCAGCACAGAATCCATGGACCTCTCCCGATCGAGGTGCCCCATGACCCTCCGACGCTCGCTCGGGCGCGCCGCCCGCGTCCCGCTCGTCCTCGCCCTGCTCGTTGCCCTGTCCGCCGCCGTGGCCCCGCCGCACCGAGCGGCGGCAGCGGCTCCTGCAGCCCCGGCCGAGAACGGGGCCGTACGCGGCTACATCGACGCCCACAGTCACCTGATGTCCTATGAGGCGTTCGGCGGGCAGCTGCTCTGCGGCAAGCCGTTCGACCAGCGCGGCGTCCGGGCGGCGCTGCGCGACTGCCCGGACCACGCCCTGAACGGGGCGTTCGCCTGGTTCGAGAACTTCACCCGGTACGGGACCCCGTTCGGGACGCACGACCCCACCGGCTATCCGACGTTCAAGGACTGGCCCGCCTGGGACTCCCGCACCCACCAGCAGGTCTACTACGCATGGCTGGAACGCTCCTGGCGGGCCGGACAGCGGATCCTGGTCAACCAGCTCGTCGCCAACCGGCAGCTGTGCGAGATCT
Source organism: Actinomadura sp. BRA 177 (assembly GCF_013372625.1). GTDB lineage: Bacteria > Actinomycetota > Actinomycetes > Streptosporangiales > Streptosporangiaceae > Spirillospora. Next base: position 72,303 of record NZ_JABXFD010000667.1, on the reverse strand, counting down.
ATCCGCTGAAGCGCAACAAGTGCGGCGAGATGGACATCATCCGCCTCGAAGCCAAGCGCATGCGCGAGATGGAGACCTACATCGACCAGCTCAGCGGAGGACCGGGCAAGGGCTGGTTCCGGATCGTGCGCGGCCCGGACGAGGCGCGCGGTGTCATCGAGGCGGGCAAGCTCGCCGTCGTCCTCGGCGTCGAGACGTCCGAGCCGTTCGGCTGCCGTGAGATCGGCGGCGTCCCGCAGTGCACGCGGCAGGACATCGACGAGGGCCTGGACGAGATGAAGGAACTCGGCGTGTCCTCGATGTTCCTGTGCCACAAGTTCGACAACGCGCTGTGCGGGGTGCGGTTCGATCCCGGCGCGACGGGCGCCGTCATGAATGCGGGCAACTTCCTCGGCACCGGGCGGTTCTGGCAGGCCGAGACCTGCACCGGCGCCGCCCACGACAACACGATCGCCCCGGCCGGTGCCGTCGGCGGCCAGGTCGCGGAACTCCTGCGGCTGCTCGGGCAGGCCGGCGTCACGCTGCCGCTGTACCCGCCCGCACCGCACTGCAACGTCCGGGGGCTGACCGACCTCGGCGCCTACATGGTGAAGGGCCTGATGAAACGGCACATGCTCGTCGAGGTCGACCACATGAGCGTGAAGGCCGCCGGCCAGACCCTCACGCTGCTGGAGGATGCGCAGTACTCGGGCGTCGTCTCGTCCCACAGCTGGACGGACGAGAACTACATGCGCCGCATCTACAGCCTCGGCGGCATGGTCACCGGCTACGGACACTCCGCCGACGAATTCGCCACCGAGTGGAAGCGCAACAAGAGCGTCCACGACTCCCGTTACACGTTCGGCTACGGGTACGGGCTGGACGCCAACGGCATGGGCCCGCTGCCCGCCCCCCGTGCGGACGCGCAGACCAACCCCCTGCGCTACCCGTTCACCTCCCCTGTCGATCCCTCGGTGAAGCTTGACCGGCTCAGCACCGGGCAGCGCACCTGGGACCTCAACACCGACGGCGTCGCCAACTACGGGCTCGTCCCCGACTGGATCGCCGACATGCGGAACTTCGGCGGGCCGGAACTCATCAACGACATGGCCAACGGCGCCGAGGCGTACCTGCAGATGTGGCGGCGCACCGAGAACTGGACGGGCGGCGCATGGACCAACTGAAGACCGCCCGCCGCCCCGGCGGCCGCGACGCCGGGGCGGTCGGGCGGCCCTGGCTGCTCGGCTACGCGGCCACCTGGTTCGGGTACTGGCTGGTGATCCTGCTGCCGCCGCAGTTCATGACCCCGCACCTCATCGGGCACATCGCGGCGGAGAACAAGGTGGACGTGCTGTCCTACCTGCTCATCCAGAACTCCGTCGTGGTCGTGCTGTGCGTACCGCTCGCCGGGATGGCCTGCGACCGGACGCGGACCCGGTTCGGCCGCCGCCGCGTCTGGGCGCTCGGCGGGTTCCTCGTCGCGGCCGTCCCGTACGCGCTGATCGGGACGCAGACCAGCTGGCCGGTGGTGGCGGGCCTGATGGTGGTCGTCTCGGTCGGGGCGTCGGCGGTGCTGGCCTCGCTCAGCGCCGTGATCGCCGACCGCGTGCCGCACCACCAACGCGGCGCCGCGTCCGCCGCGATGGGCGTCCCGCAGGTGATCGCGCTCGTCGTGGGCATGGTGCTGGTGACGATGGTGGTCACCTCCATCCCGGGGATGTGGGCGCTGATCGCGGTGCTGGCCGCCGTGTCGGCGGTGCCGTTCTTCCTGGTCCGGACGCGGTCGCGGCCTCCCCTGCAGGACGCCTCCGAGCCGGTTCAGGCGGGTGAGCGGGTGCCGTTCCCGCATCTGCGGCGGCACGCCGACTACTACTGGGCGCTGCTGTCCCGCGTGCTGATCAACGCCGGGAACCTGGCCGGGACGACCTACCTGCTGTACTTCCTCACCGACGTCCTGCACCGGCGCGATCCTGACGGGTCGCTGCTGATCCTCACCCTGATCTACCTGGTGTGCTGCGCGGCGACCGGCTGGCTCGGCGGGAAGGCGTCGGACGCGCTCGGCCGCCGCCGCGACCTCATCGCGGTCGCCGGCGCGCTCCAGGCCGGCGCGGCGGCGCTGCTCGCGATCGCGCCGGCCTGGCCGTCCGCCATGGCTGGCGCGGTGCTGCTCGGGGCCGGCTACGGCGCGTTCCTGTCGGTCGACCAGGTGCTCGTCACCGACGTGCTGCCCGACCAGCGCAGCCGCGCCCGCGACCTCGGCCTCATCAACGCGGCGCAGAACGTCCCGCTCGCCTTCGGCGTGGCCTGGTTCGTGCTCACCTTCGTGGGCGGCTACCGGGTGCTGTACGCGGCGTCCGCCGTGATCATGCTGCTGGGTTCCGCCGCCGTGTACCGGATCAGGAGTGTCCGTTGAAAGCGATCATGGTCATGTTCGACACCCTCAACCGGCGCTTCCTGCCGCCGTACGGGGCCTCGGACGTGCACGCCCCCAACTTCGAGCGGCTCGCCGAACGCACCGCGACGTTCGACAACTGCTACGGCGGGAGCATGCCGTGCATGCCGGCGCGGCGCGAAATGCACACCGGACGCCACAACTTCCTGCACCGGGGCTGGGGGCCGCTGGAGCCGTTCGACGACTCCGTCCCGGAGATGCTGAAGGAGAACGGCGTCTACACCCACCTGGCCACCGACCACCAGCACTACTGGCTGGACGGCGGCGCGACCTACCATCCGCGCTACAGCACCTTCGAGTTCTTCCGTGGGCAGGAGGGCGACGAGTGGAAGGGACACGTCGCCGATCCCGACGTGCCCGACTCCGTCCCGCATACGGCGAATCCGCTGCGCCGCCAGGACTGGGTGAACCGCCTCTATATGAAGGACGAGGCCGACCACCCGCAGACGGGCACGTTCGACGCGGGCGTGCATTTCATCAAGACCAACCATGCCGAGGACAACTGGTTCCTCCAGATCGAGACGTTCGACCCGCACGAGCCGTTCTTCAGCTACGACCACTACAAGAAGCTCTATCCGGACGACTACGACGGCCCGCATTTCGACTGGCCCGACTACCGGCGGGTGACGGAGACGCCCGAGCAGGTCGAGCATCTGCGGAACCAGTACCTGGCGCTGTTGTCCATGTGCGACAGGTCGCTCGGACGCGTCCTCGACCTGATGGACGACCTGTCCCTGTGGGACGACACCCTCCTCATCGTCTGCACCGACCACGGCCTGCTGCTCGGCGAGCACGACTGGTGGGGAAAGAACGCACCGCCGTTCTGGGACGAGACGATCCACACCCCGCTGTTCATCTGGGACCCGCGCAGCCGGGTCGCCGGCGAACGGCGGTCCAGCCTCGTCCAAACCATCGACTTCGGGCCCACGCTCCTGGAGTTCTTCGGCGTCGAGCGCACCCCCGACATGCACGGCGTCCCGCTGCGCGAGACCATTGCCCGTGACTCCTCCGTCCGGGAGGCGGGACTGTTCGGCTGCTTCGGCGGCCACGTCAGCGTCACCGACGGCCGCCATGTCTACATGCGCGCCTGCGCCGAACCGGGAAACCGGCCGCTCGCCGAATACACCCTCATGCCCACCCACATGCGCGGCCGCATGCCGGTCGAAACCCTCCGGGACGCCACCGTCACCGAACCGTTCCCTTTCACCAAGGGCATTTCGCCGATGCGGATCCCCGGTTTCGCCTACACCGATCCCTACTCCTTCGGCACGCTCCTCTACGACCTGGACGACGACCCGGAACAACTCTCACCCCTGATCGACGACGAACTGGAACTGCGCATGGCCGCCCTTCTGGTCGAACTGATGCGCGCCGAACACGCACCGCCCGAGCAGTACCAGCGACTCGGCCTGCCGCCCACGGGCCCGGTGACGTCCGAGCATCTGCTCGTGAAGAAGCAGTGGGACCAGGTGCAGGCATCGGAAAGGGCTCCGCTCACCGCCGCCGAATTCCCGTCGTCCCGCCTGTCGGTGGAGACGCCGACCCGCGTGCTGGTCGCCGATCCCACCGCCGAGGCCGTTCTGCGAAAGCATCTCGGCGCTCTCATGGACAGCCCGCTGCTGCCCGAGGCGATGCCGTTCTCCCTCCTGGAGATCGCGGGTATGGCCGTGGGCGTCATCAGCCGCGAGACCCTGCACGCCATCGCTGACGACCTGAAAGACCTATGAACACCGAGCGCCCCTGCTGCACACCTCCCCGGACGGGCTCCCCGGCACACCCGCCGCGGTGCGTCCCGCAGGCGACCCGTCCACCGGGCGGACGTCGGGCCGGGCTGGTGCGCCTCGCCGGAGGCGCGTTCCTGATGGGCAGCGACGACCCCGACGTGAATCCCGGCGACGGTGAAGGGCCGGTCCGCGAAGTCACCGTGGCGCCGTTCGCCATCTCCGCCCATGCTGTGACGAACGAGGAGTTCGCCACATTCATCGATGCGACGGGACACCGCACCGACGCGGAACGTTTCGGCTGGACGCACGTCTTCGCGGGCTTCCTCCCAGGCTCGCTCCGCCGCGTCTCGCCGCGTGCCGAGCGGGCACCGTGGTGGTGCGCCGTCCGCGGAGCGTCCTGGCGGCACCCGGAAGGACCGGGTTCGACACTGGACGACCGCGCCGACCACCCCGCCGTCCACGTCTCCTGGAACGACGCCACCGCGTTCTGCCGGTGGGCCGGCGTCCGCCTCCCCACCGAAGCCGAATGGGAGTACGCCGCACGCGGCGGCCTGGCGGGCAGACGCTACCCGTGGGGAGACGAACTCACCCCCGGCGGCCGGCACATGTGCAACATCTGGCAAGGCCACTTTCCCACCCGCAACACCGCAGAGGACGGCTACAAGGGAACGGCCCCCGTCACCGCCTTCCCGCCCAACGGATACGGCCTCCACAACATGGCCGGAAACGTCTGGGAATGGTGCGCCGACTCCTGGGGAGACGGCAGGGTCCTGCGCGGCGGCTCCTACCTGTGCCACGCGTCCTACTGCAACCGCTACCGAGTCGCCGCCCGCACGAACAACTCTCCCGACAGTTCCTCGGGCAACACAGGCTTCCGTTACGCCAGTAGTTGAGTATCAGGAGTCATCTGGGTGGAACGGGCGGGTGCTGGTTAGTTCGGCGAAGATGATCAGGCGGTAGGCGGCGGAGAACTTCGGGTGGCACGTGGTCAGTGTCAGCAGTTTTTTGCGGGGCTCGCGTCCGGGGTGGAAGGGGACCGGTGCCGCCACTTCGACGGTGCTGGGCCGGACGATGTCGCGGCCCGTCACGTGGTACACGTAGGTGGTCAGGGCTGTGTCGATGAGGATTTCGTCGCCGCGGACGAGTTCGCCGTTGTCCTTGAAGGGTGCGCCGTAGGTGGTGCGGTGGCCTGAGATGACCATGTTTCCGAGCCGGCCCGGTCCGGCCGTGCCGGGGTAGTGGCCCGGGCCCTTGCGGAGGTCGGCCTCGCTGACGCCCTCGACGATGGCGTACCGGTAGGACCGTCCGAAACGCGGGATGCGGAGCGTGGCGAAGGCGGTACCGGGGCGGCGCGGGACGGTGACCGCCTTCGGCCGCCGGCGATGTCCGGAAACGGTTGCCGGGCTGGTCTGCAGCCGTGCGTTGCGCCATTGGCGTTCGAGGTCGTCCTGGAGGCCGTGCTGGGCCTTGTGGGTGTAGCCGTCGGTGCCCCAGACCAGGTGGGCCACCAGGAAGGCCAGGAGCAGACCGGCGGTCAGCACCAGCTCCGCCGTGCCGCGCACCAATGTCCGCATGGTCGCCACCCTAACCATATTTGAAACGGCGATCCGGTTATCGAAACGTTCTCCTGGACGGTCTTGACATCCATGGCGCCACAGGATTCGCTGTGTGCACTTGCGGAACTACGTTCCTGCATGTGGAACATCGACCAGGGTGCTGGTCCGTGTGGCGGACTGGTGATGCGGCGCCGGCTGCCCGCGTGTCCCGTCCGGGTGACGGGACGCCCGACATGAAGGAGCGGCACTCCTGATGACAGGTCCCCCCAGGCTCAAGGCCAGCGCGGCGGCCGCCGCGCTGGCGGGCGCGTCCCTGGTTCCCGCGCTGGCGGCGCAGCCGGCGTTCGCGGCCACCGCGCAGGTGGACTACAGCTGCACGGTCCTCGGCAGCGCCTTCCCCTACCCCGCGACCGTCACCGTGACGGCGTCGGCGACCGCGACCACCGGCGACGACGTGACGGTCAAGGTCGACCTGAGCGACATGCCGAGCAAGTCGCCGCTGCCGGTGGTGTCGTGGACGACCAGCGGCACGATGGCGCTGTCCGGCGCCGTGACCGGCGAGTTCGCCTTCAGTACCCCCACGCAGACGGGGAGCGTTCCGAAGAACACCCCCATTCCGATCAACCAGCTCACCGGTAAGTTCAACGCCTCCGCCCCCGGAGACATCTCGATCGTCCCCAAGACGGTCAAGATGGACATGGACGCGTCCGGGGTCGAGGCGACGATCGAGTGCCAGGCCCCGGCCGACCCGCCCACCCTCGCCACGGTCAAGGTCGGCAACGCGGGGCCGTCCCTGACCGTGGAGCCGGCGACCATCCACCAGGGCGGTGGCATCACGGTCGGCGGCGCCCGCTGGGAGAGCGGTCCGGTCGACCTGGCGCTGTGCGACGAGAACGGCGCCGGCTGCTCGGCCGCCGGGCTGACCGACGTGTCGGCCTCGGCGGACGGCTACGGGACGCTGACGGGCACGGCGAAGGTGGCCGAGGACGCGGCTCCCGGAGCGCACACGATCAAGGCGAGCCAGGGCTCGGTGGCGAAGACCGTCGGGCTGACCGTCACCGAGAAGGTGCCGCCGCCCACCGGCGCGTGCGCCGACAAGCCCGCCGGGCAGTGCGGCGAGCAGAAGATCAACGTCAAGGTGGCCGCCGGGAAGCTGACGATGTCGCAGCAGCCCGGTGCGGTCGACCTGAGCGAGGTCGCGCTGGACGGCACGGCGAAGACCGCGACCGGCGACATCAGGCAGGTCGAGGTCATCGACGCCCGCGGCGGCAGCACGGGCTGGTCCCTGACCGGCACCATGACGGACTTCACCTCCGTCGGGGGCCCGAAGATCCCGGCCGGGAACCTGTCCTGGACCCCCGCCTGCACGGCGGGCACCGGCGCGACTCCCGTCACGACCGGCAGCCCGGGGCCGCTGAGCACCACCACGGCGGCGACGCTGTGCAGCGGCGCGGGCGGTGACGGCGGCGCGATCGTCGGCGGCGTCTACAACGCCGGCGCCGGGCTGACGCTCGACGTCCCCGCGGTGACCGGGGCGGGCCGGTACCAGGCCGTCCTCACCATCGTCCTGTCCTGATCAGTCCCCGGCCGGGCCACGGCGCCGCCACAGCATCGTGGCCCGGCCGGCTTCAGCACACGCCGCTCCGGCGAGAACCGAGGTAACCATGATCCGTGGCCCATGGCCCTCACTCCGCCGTGCCGCCGCGACGGCGGCGGCCTGCGCGCTCGCCCTCGGTGCCGCCGCACCACCGGCCTACGCGCGGGAACCCGCGCCCGCGACCGGGAACGGTTCCTGGTCCGTGGGCCCCGTCAGCCACGGTGATGAACTCAGTCCACGGCCCTACTTCGCGATGGACGCCCCCGCCGGCAAGACGGTCGAGGACGCGGTGCGCATCACCAATCTGACCGACAAGCCGCTCACGTTCCGGCTCTACGGCGCGGACGCCTACAACACCCCGCGCGACGCCGACTTCGCGCTGCGGTCCGCCACCGAGGAGCAGAAGGACGTCGGAGCCTGGCTCAAGCTGCGGACGGGCAAGCTGAAGGTCCCTCCGCGCAAGGCGCGCGATGTCCCGTTCAGCGTCACGATCCCCGCCAACGCGACGCCCGGCGAGCACATCGGCGGGGTCGTCGCGCTCAATACCGCGATCGAGGGCGTCCAGCGGTCGGGTGGAGCCGTCATCGGGCTGCGCCGCGCGGTCGCCGCGCGGATCTACCTGCGCGTCGACGGTCCGCTGACCCCGGGCCTGAGGCCGGACGCGCTGTCGGTGCGGCGCAGCCAGCCACTGGTGCCCTACGTCGGGGACGGCCGCGGCACGGTGCGGTACCAGGTCGTCAACACGGGGAACCAGCGGCTGAGCCCGACCGCCCGGGTGTGGGCCACCGGGCTCTTCGGCCGCACCATCAAGGAATGGCCGCTCCAGCGCATCCCGGAGGTCCTGCCCGGCCAGAGCACGGAACTCGCCGTTCAGTGGGACGATCCGCCGCCGCTGGAAGCGGTGACGGTACGGGTCGAGCTGACCGCCGGGGACGGCATCAAGGTCCGCGCGCAGAGCCAGTACGTCGAGGTGCCCTGGTTCGCGCTGGCCGCGCTGGCCGTGGCCGTCCTGTTCGGCTGGTTCGTGCTTCCCCGGCTGATTCGCCGCTGGCGTCGGCGGGCGGGCCTGGACGGGGGCCGCCACACCCTCGGCCGCCCGCCCGAGGACCTCGTGGACACCTCGTACTTCGATGACGGAGCCCGGCAGTGATCCGCCCGTACCGCCGCCGTGCGCTCGCGGCGGCCGTGGTGTTCGCCACCGCCTTCGCCGTGTCCCCGCCGGCGAGCGGCGCGCCCGGTGCCGACCGGCCAGGCCTCAGCGCGCAACCCGGGCAGGCCGCGGTCGGCACCACGGTGCGGGTGCGTGGCAGTGCGTGGACGCCCGGCGCGGTCGTGCAGGTCCAGATCTGCGGGCAGAAGGCCGTGCACGGTTCCGCCGACTGCGACACGCGGGGCGGGGTCACCGCGCGGATCGCGCCCACCGGGACCTTCGAGGCCGGCCTCACCGTCGGCGCGCCGCCCGCCGCCTGCCCGTGCGTGCTGCGGGCGGCGACGCTCCCGGGCGCGGGCGGCGGGCCGCCTCGGCAGGCGGCCATCCCCTTCGCCGTGCCGGGGCACCCGACCGGCGCGATCCTGCCGGAGATCGTTCCCGTCCAGGCCGACATCGTCGGGCTCGAACTCGTCGGGGGCGGCGGACGCGGCGAACTCTTCGGCGGGAGCCCCCGCCGTGTCCTGGTGCTGCGGGTGCGCAACAGCGGCGCCGACCCGATCAAGGACGCTCCGCTGGTCGTCGGCTGGGGGGCGGACAAGGAGCCCGACAATCCGCTCGACGCCCCGCGGACCGGTGTCATCGCTCCCGGGGAGACCGCGGTCTACCGCATCGCGGTGAAGCTCCCGCCCGCCTCGTTCGGGACGTTCGCCGTGGGCGGCCGCTTCGCCGGCTCCGTCCCGTTCAAGACCTCGTTCAGCACCTTCCCGTGGGGTCTCATCGGCGTGAACGTCCTCGCCGCACTGCTGCTGCTCCTCGGTATCCGCCTCACGCTCCGCCGCCGGGCGGCGCGGAAGGCCGCATCACGAGCGCGCGGGGCCATCGCCGCCGCCGGTGCCGACGCGCCGGCGCACCACCGGATGGCCCCGCGCTCCCGCCAGGCCGTCGAGGTCGGCGAGATGCTCGCCCATCTCGACCGGGCCGCGCTCACCCACGGCGACCCCGACCGCGTCGACCGCGCCGAGCTCATCTCCTACCTGCGCAGCCGCGGCGAGGCTCCGGTCGATCTCCAGGCGCTCGACCGGTTCCTCGGGGAACGGCGGTGATGGGCGTGCGCTCCGGGCCCCGTCCCACAAGGACGGGCGGCCCCGGCACGCCGTTGCTGGAGGTGCGCGACCTGGCGACCGCGCCGGAGCCCGGCGGGCTGCGAGGCGTCGGGTTCCAGGTCGGGCGGGGCGAGGCGATCGCCCTTTTCGGGCCCGGCGCACGGACGGTCGTGGCGGTCCTCGCCGGCCGGGTACCGCTGTCGGACGGCGCGGTCCTCCTCCAGGGCGCCGAGCAGCCGAGGGGGATCGGGGTGGGGCACTACGTCGGCCCCGCGCCCGCCGGCGCCGGAACCCGGACGGTCGAAGAGCACCTGGCCGCACGGGCACGGCTGCGGGGAGACGAGCCGCGGCCCGGCGCGTCCGTCCTCGACGTCTTCCCGATGCTGCGGGCCCGCGCCCGGTCGCCGCTGGGCGCGCTGACCGACGGGGAGTACCGGCTTCTCGGCCTGGCCGAGGCGCTGCTGTCCCGGCCGCGGCTGCTGCTGATCGACGGGCTCACCCCGGGACTGGCCGGACCCCACCTGGAGACCCTGCCGGTGCTCGTGCGGCGGCTGCTCAAGGCGGGCGCCGGCGCGGTCATCGCCGAACCGGTGATCAGCGTGGGGGTCGCGGTCGGCACCCGGGCGTGCGTGCTCGGGGACGGCCGCGTCACCGCCGAGTTCACGGCTCCGCGCCCGGCGCGGATCGCCGAATCGCTCCGTTCCGCCCGTCCACCGATGTCCCAGGCCGGCCCGTGAGGCGTACCGGCCGCGAACCGTTCCGACAACCAGCAGGAGGAAACATGCGCTCGTTGTACCGGCGCCTCGGCGTCGTGTCCGCGATCGGCGCGGTGGGCGTGCTCGGCCTGGGGCCGACCGCGCTCGCGGCTCCGGCGCTCAAGATGAGCAAGACCACCGGGGTCAAGGCCGGCGACTCGATCACCGTCGAGTCGTTCTCCGGCCTCGACCCGGACTTGCAGGCCATCGTCATCGGCCAGTGCAAGCCCGTGCTCGCGCAGGGTGCCTGCGTGAACGACAAGGCCCTGGTCGGGGGCAAGAGCGACGCCAAGGGCAACTGGACGCCGGGCAAGGGAGGGCCGAAGGCGATCGTCCTGGTCGAGAAGGTCGGCGACGTGGACTGCACGGCCAAGGCCGGTGCCTGCGTCATCGCCGCCACCAGCCTCCTCGACCCGACCCACGTGCTGGCCAAGGTCCCGCTGACCTTCGGCAAGGGCGGCGGCGGAAACGACGGCGGGGGCGGCGGAAACGATGGCGGCGGGAACGACGGCGGAGGCGGTGGAGGCAAGACCGGAGGCGGCAAGCCCGACGGCCAGCTTCCCTACACCGGCAGCCCCGACGGCCTTCCCACGTACGCGCTCATCGCCTCGGCCCTGGTGATGGCCGGGGGCGCCGCGCTGTTCATCATTCCGCGCCGCAGGCGCGAATCGTGAGTGCCCGGTAGGGACGAACGGACGGTGCGGTGCGCGCCGGGAACGGGATGTCCCGCCCGGCGCACCGCACCGTTCTCATTTCCCGCCGGCGGGTGCCGTGCTCGCGGGTGCCGTGGTGACGCCCCTCAGGACGAAGGCGGTGACGTTCCGTTCCGACTTGCGGACGGTGGTGGCACCGCTGATGAGCGGGAGGCGTTCCGCCCCGACGACGGCGAGGATGCTGCGCGCGGTGGCCTCGACGTCCGCCCGCCGGAACTCGCCGGACTCCATTCCCTCGGTGAGGATCCCGGTCAGGATGCGCTGCATGGGCGCGACGTGGGCGGCCAGCGATTCGTAGGCGTCCGGCCCGAGGGCGGCCGTGACCTCCGCCGCGCTCGGATGCGGGTGCGCGAGCAGTCCGCGCAGCTGGAGGCGGATGAACGCGCGGAGCCGGGCCGTGGCGTCGGCGTTCTTCGGCAGCCCCCGCTCGAAGCTCTCGATGAAGTACGTCGTGACCCGCTCGGTGAAGGCGAGCAGCAGGGCCGCCTTGTCCGGGAAGTAGTTGTAGAGCGCCGTGCGGGTCACTCCGGCGGCGGTCGCCACCTGGGTCATGGAGATCGTGTCGATGCCGCGGTCACGGGAGAGCTGGGCGACCGCGTCGAAGACGCGGTCCACCGTCTGCGCACGGTGCTCACCCAGAGTGGTGGCCGAGATCTTAGGCATGCCTCATCTTCTCATGGCCGCCGCGCCCTCGGCGGGCCGGCCGAGGGCATTGTTTTCACGACACTATGTCGTTATCTTTAAGACACCATGTCGTGAAAAGGAGTTCTCATGCCGGCCGAGACCACCGCTGACCGCGAGCCCCTGTCCAAGCTGCTCTACCAGGGGACGACGGAGGCCCACCAGGCCGCCGAGCAGACGCCGTACATGCTCGCGATGTTCCAGGGCAAGCTGCCGAAGGAGGACTACAGTCGCTGGCTGGTGCGCTTCCACTTCGTCTACTCGGCGCTGGAGGAGACGGCCGAGGCGCTGCGCGGCGACCCCGCCGTCGGCGGGCTGTACCTCCCCGAACTCAACCGCACCGAGGCGATCGAGCGCGACCTCGCCTACTTCTACGGGACGGACTGGCGGGCGGAGCTGACCCCGTCCCCCGGCACCGACGCCTACGTGGCCCGGCTGCGGCACGTCCGGGAGGAGTGGCCGCTCGGGCTCGTGCCGCACCACTGGATCCGCTACGCGGGCTACCTGCACGGCGGGGCCACGCTCGCCAAGATGCTCACCACGACCTACGGGCTGCCCGAGGGCGAGGGCATGCGGTTCTACGACTTCGCCGGCATCCCCGACCGGACCGCCTTCATCGGCGACTACCACACCCGCATGAACGCCGTCCCGGTCAAGGCGGAGGACGTCGACGCGCTGGTCGCCGAGGGCACCCGCGCGTTCGAGGCCAACACCGCGATCACGACCGAGCTCGGCGCGGAGTCGGGACTGTCCTGAGCGGGCGCCCGTCCGTGATCCGGGTCCGGGACGCGAAGACGGGCCGCCCCCGCCGCAAGCTCCGGCGGGGGCGGCTCGTCCTTCCCCGGTCACAGCAGCTTGATCGCCTGCATCGGGCACGCCTCCATCGCCGCCTCGGCGCCCGGCACCAGCTCGTCGGGGATCTCCTCCCTGATCACCTTGCCGTAGCCCCATTCGTCCAGGTCGAAGACCTCGGGCGCGAAGCGCTTGCAGTACCCCTGGCCATCGCAGGCGGCGGCGTCTATGACGACTTTCTTCATGGTGACTCTCCCAACTGGATCCGCATGTCGAAGGGCCGTACTCGGGCACACCGGGCGCACTCGCGGACGGCGTGCTCGTTCACCAGGGCGCGGTGATGGCGGAACAGCGAGGCGACCAGAACGCCCGCCGCGTCCGGGGTGGCGCAGTTGCCGCGCCTGGCCAGCCCGCCCGCCATCCGCTCCAGGCGGGCGACCTCGCCGGGCCCGGCAGTGCCCGACATGAGCCCGCCGAGGAGCCCGGCGATCGCCTGCGTGCCGCGTATGCACGGGCCGCACTGGCGGGCGTTCTCCTGGTCGAGGAAGGCCGCCGCGCCGGCCGCGACCTCGACGGGGCACTCCTGCGTGAGAAGCACGAAGGCTCCGCACCCGAGGGTGCTGCCGGCCGCGGTGAACGCCGCGTGCGTCAGCGACAGGCCCAGCAGGCCGGCGGGAAGCAACCCGCCCGCCAGGCCGCCCGCCAGAACGCCGGTCACCGCCGCGTCCCCGAGGTGGGCACGGGCCAGCTCGCGCAGGGGTACGCCGTACGGGACCTCGTACAGGACGGGGGCCCGGCCGCCGCCGGACACGGTCGCGAGGAACGTGCCGGGCGAGTCGCCGGTTCCGGCCGACCGGTAGGCGCACGGGCCGAGCCGCACGGCCAGGGCCAGTTGCGCGAGTGTCTCGGCGTTGGCGACGAGCGTCGGCGCGCCGTCCACGCCCTCCTGCCAGGGACGGGGCGGCTTGACGGCGGGCAGCGCGGGTCCGCCGTTGATCGCGCGGACCACGGAGGTCTCCTCGCCGGCGACGTAGGAGGGCTCCACCCGGACCACCTCCATGTCCGGAACGGAGCCGGCCGCCTTCTCCAGCGCGTCGGCCCCGAGCCGGTCGGAGGCGTAGAGGAAGGACCGTTCCGCGCCGGCGGCGCGGGCGGCCAGGGAGAGTCCCTCGACGACCAGCCCGGGCCGCTCGCGGATGAGGAACCTGTCCTTCGCCGACCCCGGCTCGCCCTCCTCGGCGTTCGCGACCGCGAAACGGCGCGGCGCCGCGGAGTCGGCGACCGAGCGCAGCTTGACGGCCAGCGGGAACCCGGCCCCGCCGCGGCCGCGTATCCCGGCCGCCCCGGCGGTCTCGATGATCTCGGTGCCGGACGGGCCGGCGCCGCGGGCGGCGCGGCCGCCCGGTGCCGCGGCCAGCAGGCGCGCGGTGCCGAGCGGCCGGGTGTGCAGCGGAAATCCCATCGTGGCCGGTCAGGCGACCTTGAACTCGGACATCCGCTTGCCGAGGTCGGCCAGCACCTCGGTGTTGAGCTGGTAGGCCAGCAGCGTCTCGCCGATGATCCGCTTGCTCTCCACCTCGTCCAGGCCGAGCGCGTTCAGCTTGTCGCGGTACTCGAACTTGAACGCCTTGTAGTCGGGGATCTTCGGGAAGTTGTAGAAGCCCACGCCGTCGTCGCCGCTGAACCCGTAGGCGCGCTCCGCGGACTTGCGGATCACCTGCCCGCCGGACAGGTCGCCCATGTAGCGCGTGTAGTGGTGCGCGATGAAACCGCCCGGCCAGTCCGCGATCTGGTTGATCCGCGCCACGTAGGTGATCGTCGGCTTGGACGGCTTGATCGCGTCCTTCCAGCCGGCGCCGTAGAGCACCTTCAGGTCGTGCTCGAGTGCCTCCAGGCGCTCCAGTTCGGGGATCACGAACGGGCCGGCGACCGGGTCGGCGGCGAGCGCGTGGCCGGCCTCCTCGATGGCGACGTAGGCGAAGTAGTGCTGGGCGACCATCTCGGCGTAGCCGTCCTTGGAGATCTGGCCGCCGAGGAGCGCCTGCATGTAGTTGGTGTACTCGGCCGCGTCGTGGTCGGTCCAAGTCGCCTTCCGCAACTGGTCGGCGAATCCCTCGGCCTGTGTGTTCGTCAACGGGATCTCCCTTGTCCGCGTCGCGCCGCCGATCGGGACGGCGCGCTGAGAAGGCTTGCATTGAAACGTTGTTTCACGACAGAGTGTCATCAAGATGGCGGCAGGCGTCAAGCTTTTGACGACATGTCGTCGTGAAAACGCCCGGCTCGCGAGCCGGCCGCGGAGAGGAGCCGACATGCCGCCCGAACACGACCCCCGGCAGGACCTGGACGACATGGTCCGGGTGCGCACGGTCCGCGGCGGAGCCGAGGCGTTCGTCTGGTGGACCGGAGACGTCTACGCCTGGCTGCCCGGGGACGGGCCGCACCACCTGTTCGGCTTCGAGGGCGTCAACGTCGCCCGGACGAAGGCCGTCGACGGCGGTGTCGAACTGCTCAGCCGGGAGGCGGCGAGCTATCTCGACCCGGTCACCCGCGAGGTCGCCGACGACTGGAAGAACCGCTACACCGGCGAGAACGTGGCGGTGGAGCACGTCTGGAACGACCCGGTCGACTTCCGCTGGCTCGCCGAAGGCCCGTACGGCCCGTTCCGTGCACCCCGGACGCGGATCGGCGACGACGTGGTCTTCAACACCGACGTGCTGCTGGCCTACCCGTCCCCACTGCCGGTCGCCGAGTACCCCGCGAACTCCGGGGACGACGTCTACCGGGCGATGGAGCTGTTCCAGTTCTTCACCCGCGCCGCCGACCTGGACGACCCCGGGCTCGACAGCGTGCCGTGCACACTGTCGTGGGTCCGTGTCGCGCCCTGGGTGCCGTGGATGCGGATGGCCGACCGGCCCGGCGCCATGGTGTACCACTGCCGCGGCGCGAAGGTCGCCGGCTGGGACGAGGTGCCGGGCCGGCTCCGGCGGTTCGTCGAGGAGCGCAGGCCCGAGTTCCAGCACGCGCCCGCGGAGTGGTCCTCGCCGAGCGAGACCAGCTGGACCGCGTTCAAGAAGCTCCATCCGGCCGAATCCGCAGGCTGACGGCCTGCCGGGCAATCCATCGTTCGGATGACGACGGTCCGGCGCGGCGGCTCCTACCATCGGACCCATCGCGCCCTGATTCCTCTATCAGGAACCTGATTCCGGGATTAACCACCGGAAGGGGTGATCTCTCTTGGCCCTCTACCTGATCCGGCGAATCCTCTCCTTGCTGGTCACCGTGTTCGCGGTCGTCTCGCTGGTGTTCTTCCTGCTGCGGCTGTCACCGGGCAGTCCCCTCTACACGCTGCTCGGCTACAGCTACAGCGAGGAGGGGCGCGCGGCGGTGGCCGAGCGGCTGGGCCTCAACGCCTCGATCCCCGAGCAGTACGCCCGCTACCTGGGCCGCATGTTCAGCGGGGACCTCGGGCAGTCGGTGTTCTCCGGGCAGCCGGTGTGGACGTCCCTCGCCCAGCGCGTCCCCGTGTCCCTGGAACTCGCGGTACTGGCCGGCGGGGTGTGGATGGCCATCGGCGTCGTCGCCGGATGCCTGGCGGCCCTGCGCCGCGGCTCGTTCTTCGACGGCTTCGTCCGCGTGTTCAGCGTGGTCGCGCTCTCGGTGCCGAGCTTCTGGCTCGGCCTGGCCTGCGTCCTGGTCTTCGGGGTGTACATCACCGGGGTCTTCCCGGTCGGCTACGTGCCGCCGGAGCAGGGCCTCGGACGGCACCTGGCCTCCATGGTGCTGCCGTCCTTCGTCCTCGGCCTGCCGGCCTTCGCCGTGGTCGCCCGGACGCTGCGCGGCTCGCTGCTGGAGACGCTGGACCGCGACTACGTGTCCTTCGCGACCTCGATGGGGATGCGCCGCCGGCGCGTCGTGCGGAAGGTGGCGCTGCGCAACGCGGCCATCCCGACCGTCACGGTCATGGGGCTGATGCTGGGCATGCTGCTCAGCGGCGCCATCCTCATCGAGAACGTGTTCGGCATCCCCGGGCTCGGCCAGCTGATGGTCGACTCCTTCCGCCGCCAGGACTATCCGGTCGCGGCCGGATGCTGCCTGGCCGTGGCGGTCCTCTACCTGTTCACCAACCTGCTGGTGGACATCGCCCAGATGGTCATCGACCCCCACATCAAGGAGAGCGTCCTCTCCGGGACGGAAACCTCATGAGCGACGTGAACCAGGAGGTACGGGACGTAGTACATCCGCAGGCGGCCACGGGCCCGGCCGAGAAGCTCGCCGAGCGGGACGGCGCCGCCCCCGCCGGGCGCCGCCGCCGGACGTGGGACGGTCCGAAGGACGCCCTGACCTGGTTCGGGGTCGGCTGCGCCGGGCTCTTCTGCCTGCTGGCCGTCGTCGGGCCGCTGGTGACGCCCGATCCCAACGCCGGCAGCCCCACCGTGCTGGCGGGCCCGAGCCTCGACCACCTGTTCGGCACCGACCAGCTCGGACGCGACCTGCTGGCCCGCACGGCGGCCGGAACGCGGGTGTCGCTGCTGGTCAGCCTGTCCGCGGTCGTGCTGGGCCTGCTCATCGCCCTGCCGCTCGGGATACTGGCCGGCTACCTCGGCGGCAGCCTGCTGGACGACCTCATCATGCGCGTGCTGGAGACCGTCCAGGCGCTGCCGATGTTCGTCCTCGCCATGTTCGTGATCGGCCTCACCGGAACCGGAACCGGGCACGTGGGGCCCGTCCCGGTCACCATCACCGCCAAGGTGGTGCTGCTGCTCGGGTTCGCGTTCATCCCCTACTTCGCACGGGTCGCCCGCTCGGCCGCGATGGCGGAGGCCGGGCAGGACTACGTGCCCGCGCTGCGGGTCGTCGGGGTCTCGCGGTCCAGGATCGTGCTCGGCGAACTGCTGCCCAACGTGATGCCGGGCATGGTCGTGCAGGCGTTCCTCGCCATGGCCCTGGCCATCTTCGCCGAGGGCGGCCTCGGGTTCCTCGGCCTCGGCGTCCAGCTCCCGCAGGCGACGCTCGGCAACCTGACCGGCGGCGGCACCGGCTACCTGCCGGGCGGCGTGTGGTGGTACTCCGTGCTGCCCGGCGCGGTGATGCTCGCCGGAATCCTCGGCTTCAACCTGATCGGCGACGCGCTGGCCGACCGCCTCGGCGAGCGGGGCACCGCGCGATGACCTACCGGAAGGTTTCGATGATGGCCAACACACCTGGACCGGGCTGGTCCCGGCGGCGCGTCCTCACCACGCTCGCGTCGAGCGCGGCGGCGCTCCCGCTGGCCGGCGTCGCCGGCTGCGCGGGGGGCGGGTCCGCGGCGGGCAGCACCCTGCGGATCGGCGTCGAGGCCGGTCCGAGCAACATGAACCCGCTCGACTCCGGCAGCGAGGTGACCCGCTGGATCGCCGAGCCGATCATGGAGTCGCTGTACGACTACGACGACGAGCTGCGGTCGGTCCCGCTGCTGGCGAGCGCCGAACCGAAGATCTCGGACGACGGCCTCACCATGACGATCCCGCTCAAGAAGGGGATCACCTTCCACAACGGGGACGAGTTCACGGCCGAGGACGTCGTCGCCTCGCTCAAGCACGTCACCGCCCTCGCCAGCGGCAGCGAGTGGATCGTCTACTTCCTGCACTACTACTCCGGCGCCCGCGCCGTCGACCGGCACACGGTGGAGATCAAGCTCAACCGCCGGTACGGGCTGATGCGGTCGCACCTGACCAACCTGCCGATCACGCACCGGTCGTTCGTGGGGCGCAAGGACACGATGATGGGCACCGGACCGTACCGGCTGGACCGGGTCTCCGCCGGGCTGAGCTACGCACTGAGCGCGTATCCGGACTACCACGGGACCAAGGCCCCCTTCCAGCGGATGGAATACCAGATCATCCCGGACGGCTCCACGCGCGCGGTGAACCTGCGCGCCGGCAAGGTCGACATCGCCACGAACCTGCCCGTCGCCGCCCTGCCGCTGCTGCGCGGAGACCAGCGGACGACCGTCCACAAGGTGGACGCCCCCATCGACATCCTGACCTACGTCAAGGCCGGCGACCGGCCGTTCTCCGACGGGAACTTCCGCAAGGCCATCGCGTGCTCGATGGACCGGCAGGCCGTGGTCGACAAGGTCTTCGGCGGCGCCGCGACCATCGGCCAGGGGCCGGTCGGGCCCGCGGAACTGGGCTACGACCCCGCGCTGAAGGCGTTCCCCGCCCGCCCCGACCCGGGGAAGGCCGAGCACTTCCTCGCGGCCGCCGGCGGGAGCCGGGAGTTCACCCTCACCATCGCGGCGGGCCAGACCATCGAGGGCATCGCCCAGATCCTCGTGGAGAACTGGAAGAAGATCGGCGTGACGGTGAAGCTGGACGTGCTGCAGAGCGGCCCGTGGGCGCAGCGGTGGATCTCCGGCGACTACCAGATGATCATGAACAAGTTCGCCAGCGGCTTCACCAGCGGCGCCGCGAACTACCTCACGCTCTCTCCCGCGCAGTCCGGCAGCGTCCTCGCCTGCGGGTACCGCGACACCGCCGTGGACAAGGCCCTGGACCGGGTGTGGGAGACCTCCGACCACGACGAGCGCGCGCGGCTGCTGAAGGGGGTCAACCGCACGCTGGCCGAGGACGCGGTGATGTTCCCGCCCGCCTACCCGAAGATGGTCATCGGCCAGCGCGACACCGTGGCACCGATGTACCCGGCGCGGATGCGGATCAGCCGCCTCGGCGTAGCCCACCTGCGTCCCGCCGGAGGCTCCGGTGCCTGAGCGGATCCTCCTGGACGTCGACGACCTGCATGTCGGCTACCGCGGTCACCGCGGCCGGACCGTCCCCGCGGTCCGCGGGGTCACCTTCCAGCTGCGCCGCGGCGAGGTCCTCGGCCTGGTCGGCGAGTCCGGCAGCGGCAAGAGCAGCGTGTGCGCGGCGCTGACCCGGACCCTGCCCGAGGGCGCGCACCTGAAGGCCGCCCGCCTGGACTTCGGCGGCACCGGGCTCGTCGACCTGCCGGAGGAGGGCATGCGCCGGTTGCGGGCGACCCGTATCGGGCTCGTCCCGCAGCGGCCGATGACGTCCCTCAGCCCGGCGACCCCGGTGCTGCGGCAACTGCGCTGGTACGGCGGCGGGGAGGACCTCACCCCGCTGCTGAAGCAGGTCGGGCTGCGCACCGTCCTGGACCGGCCCCGCGACTACCCGCACCGCTTCTCCGGCGGCCAGCTGCAGCGCCTGCTGATCGTGCTGGCGGCGCTGGCGCGCCGCCCCGACCTGCTGATCGCCGACGAGCCCACCACGACGCTGGACGCCACCGTCCAGGCCCAGGTGCTGCGGCTGCTGCTGGACCTGCGGGACCGGCTCGACCTGGGCATCCTCTACGTCACGCACGACCTCGCGGTGGTCGCGCAGGTCTGCGACCGGGTCGCAGTGATGTACGGGGGGCGGCTCGTCGAGACCGGAACGATCCAGCAGATCTTCGGCGAGCCCCGGCATCCCTACACCAAGGCCCTGCTGGCCGCGCTGCCCGGCCGGACCCGGCCGGGCGAGCGGCTCGGGGCCATCCCGGGCAGCGCCGTCGGCGCCGCACACCGTCCCGGCTGCCCGTTCGCGCCGCGCTGCCCCGTGGTGCTGGAGCACTGCCGGGAGGAGGCTCCGCATCCGATCGTCACGTCCGAGGCCACCGTCAGCTGCCATCGCGCCGAGGAGCCCGCATGACCACGTCCACGAGCGCATCGCCCCCGAGCGAGGCGCCACTGATCGACCTCGACCGCGTCACGCGCAGGTTCGCCCTTGGAAAGGTCCTCGACCCGCGCAAACGCCGGATCGTCCACGCCGTTGAGGACGTGTCGCTGTCGCTGGGCCCCGGGGAGACCCTCGCGATCGTCGGCGAGTCCGGCTGCGGCAAGTCGACCCTCGCCCGGCTGGCGGTGGGGCTGCTGCGACCGACCATGGGGGAGGTGCGCATCGGCGGCGTTCCGGCCGGCTCGCGGTTGCCGCGCGGGGTGCGCCGCACCGTGCAGTTCGTCTCGCAGAACCCGTGGTCGGCGCTGAACCGGCGCAAGAGCATCGGTCACGCGATCGGGCAGCCGCTCGCCGTGCACGGGCTGGGCGCCTCGGACGCCGAACGCGCCGCGCGGGTCCACGAGCTGCTGGAGCAGGTGGGGCTGCCGCCCGAGTACGCCGAGCGCAGGCCGGGCGGCGTGAGCGGCGGCGAGCTGCAGCGCGCCACCGTCGCGCGGGCGCTGGCCGCCTCCCCGCGGGCGATCGTGCTGGACGGGCCGACCGCCAGCCTCGACGTCGGGGTGAAGGCGACGCTGGTCAACCTGCTGCTGGATCTGCGCGAGTCGCTCGGGCTCGGTTACGTGCTGATCACCCATGAGCTGGACATCGCCCGGCATCTGGCGACCCACGTCGCCGTCATGTACCTGGGGCGCGTGGTGGAGTGGGGTCCGGCCGAGGAGATCTTCGCCGCGCCCCGGCACCCCTACACGCGAACGCTGCTGGCCGCGATCCCCGAGCCCGATCCGGCCCGGCGCGAGCTGCCGGTGCTGACCGGGGAGGTGCCCTCGGCGGTGAATCCGCCGCCGGGGTGCGCGTTCCATCCGCGCTGCCCGTACGCGGTCGACCGCTGTGCGCACGAGATGCCGGAACTCGTCAGCATCGGGGAACGGCGCAGCGCGTGCCTGCGCGATGCCGAACTGCTGGACATCGCGGCCGCCGAGGACGGGTGACGACGATGACGGCCGGGGGCGGGACGGTGTTCCCGTCCCGCCCCCGGCCGCACTGCGGGCTAGCGGTCGGCGGGGGCGGACCGGGCGCGCCTGACCAGGTAGAACACGACGCCCGCGACGACCACGACCGCGACGGCGCCGCCGGCCGGCAGGATGCCGCCGGAGCCGCCCTCGTCCTCCTTCGCCGCGGCGGGCTCCGCGGCCGGGGCCGCCGCGCCCCCGCCGCCGGTGAAGGTGAGCGACGCGGTGACGTAGTTGCGGGTCGACTTCGGATCGGCCGGATCGTTCGTCATCAGGGCGCACGACGTCTTGGCGCAGTCGGTGTCACCGAAGGTCGGGACCACCTTGAGCTTGGTGGACAGCGTTCCGTCGGCACCGGTGGTCGCCTTGGCGTAGTTGCCGGTGTCGCACGCGCTGCCGAGCGGCTTCGCGCTGTCGCAGACGGCGACGAACAGCAGTGTCTCCGGCTCGAAGCCCGTGCCCTGCACCGAGATCTCGGTCCCGGCGGCGAGGTTCTCGGACGGGGTGACGGTGATCTCCGGCTTGGCGTCGGCGGCGGCCGCCGCCGGCGAGCTCGCGGCCAGCACGGCGGCGGCCAGCAGGGGCACGGCCGACAGCGGCCGGGCCCAGGTGGGACGGGGACGGGACGAGGGCATTCGCGGCCTCCCTTGAGACGTGCCCGCAAGCTTCCGAAGAAGCCCCGGCAGTGACTTGCGAAACACTGTTTCACGACATACTGTCGTAAAACAAGAGTGTTGAAGAGTCGAGAGGGACCCCCTATGAGCGCCGAGGCCGCGACCCTGATCCCGCCCGTGGAGCACCATCGCGGGCACCGCGATGTGACCGGCGGCTGGCTCCGCCCCGCGGTGTTCGGCGCGATGGACGGGCTGGTGTCCAACTTCGCCCTGATCAGCGGCGTCGTGGGCGGCGGAGCGTCGTCCTCCATCGTGGTCGTCACCGGGCTCGCCGGGCTTGCCGCCGGGGCGTTCTCCATGGCGGCCGGCGAGTACACCTCCGTGGCCTCGCAGACGGAGCTGATGCGGGCCGAGATCGATGTGGAGCGCTCCGAACTCGCCCGCAACCCCGAGGGCGAGCTCGCGGAGCTGACCGCCCTCTACCGCACCCGCGGGCTCGACGAGAAGACCGCGGACGCGGTGGCCCGCCAGCTGTCCGCGCAGCCCGAACTGGCCTGGCGCGTCCACGTCCGCGAGGAGCTCGGCGTGGACCCCGACGACCTGCCGTCCCCCTTCGTGGCCGCCGGCTCGTCCTTCACCGCCTTCGCGCTCGGCGCGATCATCCCGGTGCTGCCGTTCATGCTCGGCGCCGACGGCCTGCTCATCGCCGCGATCGTGAGCGTGCTCGGGCTGCTCGGCGCCGGCGCCGCCGTGGCGAAGCTGACCGCCCGGCCCTGGTGGCGCGGTGCGCTGCGGCAGCTGACCCTCGGCGGCGTGGCCGCCGCCGCGACCTTCGGCATCGGCGGTCTCGTCGGCGCCGGTCTGTCCTGATCCGAACCAAGCGAGGAGAACCCATGGGCATCCGCGAGGACATGCCGCTGCTGGCCCGCCACGAAGGCGAGTGGGAGGGCACCTACACCTACGTGGACCGGTCCGGGAAGGTCACCGACGAGCACCGGTCCCTGCTGTCCTGCCGCCTCCCCGACGACGGCACCTGGGACTACTACCAGGTCAACAAGTACACCTGGGCGGACGGGCGGACCGAGGAGCACCGTTTCCCGGGCACCTACCTGGGCGACGGGCGCTGCGAGTTCGACACCGAGCGCATCAAGGGCGAGTTCTGGGCGGTCGACGACAGCACGATCTACCTGTCGTGGGTCTACAAGAAGCGCGATGCCGACATGCGGCTGTTCGAGCTGATCGTGCTCAGCGAGGACGGCGAGAACCGCAGCCGGACGTGGCAGTGGGTCAGCGGCGGCCGGTGCGTCCAGCGCACGCTGATCAACGAGACCCGGGTGTCATGAGCGTTCCCGGCGTATCGCTCTCGATCGCCGGCGGAGTCCGCGAGTTCGGCTCCGCGGTGCCGGAGACGGTCGCGGTGATCGACGGTGACCGGCGGCTGACCTACGGCGAACTGCACGAGCGGTCCAGCAGGCTGGCCAACGCGCTGGCCGCCGCGGGCCTGGCGCCGGGCGACCCGGTCGCCGTGCTGCTCGGCAACCGGCTGGAGTACCACGAGATCGCGGCCGGCATCGCCAAGGCCGGGCTGGTCATGGTCCCGCTCAACCCCAGGCTGCTGCCCGCCGACAGCGCGTTCATCATGGGGCACTCCCGGGCGCGCGCCATCATCTACGACGAGTCGCTGGCCGACCGGGTCGAACCGCTGCCCGGGGGGCTCAGGACCCACCTGACGATCGGTGCCGGCGGATCGTACGAGCAGGCCCTCGCGGAGGCGGACACCGAGGATCCGCAGGTGCCCGCCGACGAGCGCGATCCGTTCTGCATCGCCTACACGTCCGGGACGACGGGCGAGCCGAAGGGCGTCCTGATCAGCCACCGGTCCCGCGTCCTGACCTTCTACATGTCCGCGCTGGACTGGAGGCTCGGGCCGGGACGCACCTCCATCGCGGTGGCCCCGATGTACCACGGCGCGGGGTTCGCGTTCGGCTACGCGCCCGTGTTCACCGGCGGCACCGTGGTGATGCTGCCCCGCTGGGCCCCCGAAGGACTGCTCGCGCTGATCGAGCGGCACCGTGCGCAGTCGGTCTTCCTCGTACCGACGCACGCGCAGGCCGTCCGCGCGCTCGGCGACGAGGCACTGCGGTCCCACGACCTGTCGAGCCTCGACACCCTCTTCTTCAACGCGGCCGCGCTTCCGGTCCCGCTCAAGGATTGGGTGATCGAGAGCTTCCCCGGCGTGGACGTGCACGAGGTCTACGGCTCCACCGAGGCCGGCGTGATCACGGACCTGCGTCCGCCGGACGCGCGCCGCAAGGCCGGCTCGGTCGGCCACCCGTGGTTCATGACCGAGGTGCGGCTGCTGGACGACGACGGCGCGGAGGTGCCGCCGGGAACACCCGGCGAGCTGTTCTCCCGCTCCCCGTTCCTGATGAACGGCTACCTGCGCGACCCGGCGGCCACCGAGGCGTGCCTGTCCCCGGACGGCTTCCTCACCAGCGGCGACGTCGCCGTCCGGGACGAGGAGGGCTACATCACGATCGTCGACCGGAAGAAGGACCTGATCATCACGGGCGGGGTGAACGTCTATCCCCGCGATGTCGAGACGGTCCTGGAGGGCTGCCCGGGCGTGGCCGAGTGCGCGGTGGTCGGCGAACCCGACGAGATGTGGGGCGAGCGCATCGTCGCCTATGCCGTCGCGGCTCCGGGCCATGATCTCGGACCCGAGGCGATCACCGAGTTCCTCGGCGGCCGGCTGGCCCGGCACAAGGTCCCCAAGGACGTCCGTCTTCTTCCTTCACTGCCGCGCAACGCGGCCGGAAAGGTGCTCAAGCGCGAACTGCGCACCGTACTCGTAGAGGAGTGATGAAATGCGACCCCACGTTGAACTGGTCCAGCAGGACGACTACGTCTGGCACGGCGCGGAACTGATCGGTGGTGAAGGGCGGGCGAGTGAGCGGCGCCTGTCGGTGGACGAGGAGGACGGTTCCTCCTCGCTGCGCATCGACTTCCACACCGACTGGGGACGCGGGCCGGGCATCCACCACGCCGACACCGAGTACCACGTCCTCGAAGGGTCCATGACCTACGGCGGGCGGACGATCGGCAAGGGCGGCTACGTGCACGCGCCGAAGGGGGTGCCGACCGACGTGATGACCTTCAGCGAGGGCACGCGGATCCTGCATTACCGCGAGTACGGCGATGCCGGTTTCGACGCGGTGGACGGTGTGGGCGCGCCGGGCTGGGCGGACGCGCGCGGCGAGGTGACGGTGCTGGACACCGAGGCGATGAAGTGGGACGCCGTGCCCAACGCCGGTCCCATGCCGGGCCTGTTCATCAAGTACCTGCACGTGGACCCGGTCACCGGTTTCTACACCCGCCTCGTCCACTCGCAGGAGGGCTGGACCGACCACCGCCTCGCCCACCACCCGTGCTACGAGGAGGCGTACACGCTGCAGGGCAGCATGGAGTACAACTTCGGCACGCTCGACCCCGGCACGTACTTCTTCCGTCCCGCGCGGGTCAAGCACGGGCACTTCACCACCCCGGAGGGCGGGGTGACCTGGCTGATGCGCTCCGACGGCGAACTGGTCAACTGGTACACGCAGAACGAGTGGCTGCGCTGGGGCGGCGAGGCGGTCAACTACGGTCCCGGCGGCGGCCGCATGCGCTGGTCGATGTCCAGCCACGACATCGGCCGCGGCGTCCCGCCGCGCAGCGACCGGGACCTGCGGGACCTGCGGGCTTCCGTGCAGTTCCAGCGTGAGCAGGGCAAGGACGACGTCGACTACGTGCCGAACGGGACGGGTGCCGACAAGAGCCTGATCGCCATCGCCAAGGCTCTCGACAGTGCCGGCATGCAGGCCGGGCACGGCTCCGGTGACGGCCACGAGCACGGGCACGACCACGAGCACGGGCCGGTGTCGGCGGACTGGGGCGCGGAGCTGGGCGACCTCGAGCACCCCGACGAGCGGACCGACGAGCAGCGGCACAACTGGGGTGCCGGCCGCGCGTGGAAGGAGGGAGACCCGATTCCGGCTCCCATCGTGTCCACCCTGCCGGTGCGCAGCCGGTCGACCGGCCGCTGGGCGGGCGACGGCATGTGACGGCCCGGGAGGGCCCCGAACCTCCCCGGGGCCCTCCCGTCAGCCGTTGTATCCCATCTCGGCCGACAGCTTGCCGGTCACCTCCAGCAGGGCTTCGGCGCACCTCCTGGCCTCGCCGCGGAAGCGCTCGGCCGGGCCGCAGACGCTGATCACCCCCGCCGGCCTGCCGTGGTGGTCCAGGACGGGGGCGGCGACCGACGCCGACCCGGGCTGCCGCTCGGAGACCGACTGGGCGTAGCCGCGCCTGCGGATCGCCTTCAGTTCCTTCCGGAGGACGTCCTCGGCGACGACGGTGCGCTCCGTCAGGCGGACGAGCGGCGTGTCCGCGAAGTAGGCGTCGATCTCCTCGTCGTCCAGGAACGCCAGGAAGGCCTTGGACGAGCCCCCGGCGTGCAGCGGATACGGGATCCCGAGGCTGACCGACATGATGACTTCGCGGCTGGGCGTCACCTGGTCCACGTACACGCGCGTGTTGCCGGTGCGGATCGACAGGGTCGCGGTCTCCGACAGGGAGCGGGACAGGCCCGCGAGTTCGGGTGCGGCGATCCGGCGGATGTTGATGCGGTCGAGGTAGGCCAGTCCGAGCCGCATCACGGTGAGGCCCAGCGAGTAGCGGCGGGTGTCCTGGTCCAGTTCGATCAGGCCGCGCAGCCGCAGGGACGCGAGGATGCGGTGCACCGCGGCCTTGGAAAGGCTGAGCCGCTCGGCGATCTCGGTCACTCCGAGGGTGACCGAACCGGGCTCGGCGAACAGGACGAGCACGTCCGCGGCGCGTTCCACGGTGGCGACCGTCTTACTCGACGAATCTCCGTCGCGGCGGCGGATCGGCTTCGATGTGTCCATGGGTATGGGAGTCCCTACTTGCTGGGCGCCCGTGTCGGGGCGGGTATAGGCGACGTTCTGGCGCTGAGGAGATTCCATCACGCCCCATGGAGCACTCGGTGGCCGGTCAGCGCAGAAGTGCCGTGAACATGGTGAGATCGTCGACGTCCCCGAGGCCGTAGGCGAGGTCGGTGATCTGCTCGGCGCGCGATTCGGGGACGTGGCGGGTCGCGTTGAGGCGGAACTTGGTCGCGAGTTCGTCGGCGGAAAGGGGTTTGTCGGGGCCGCCGCGGTTGGCGTCTACGCGTTCTTCCAGTTCGGCGCCGGTGTGGGTGCGGATGCGCAGGACGGCGGGGAACTGGTGCGGGAAGATCTCGTCGCAGTGGGCGTCGGGCACGCAGCGCACTTTCGCGGCGAGCGCGAGCCGGTCGGGGTCGGCGGCGGCCTCGTCGGTGAAGTCCTCGTGGAAGACGCCGAGGCCGCCGCCGCCGAGCAGGGCCGCCGCGACGGTGTAGGGGCCGGAGAAGGCGGCGTGGTACCCGGATTTGGGGTGGGTCTTGTCCTGGTGGGGTTCGCCGATGGTGCGCAGGACGGGTGTCGGCGCGCCCAGTTCGATCGACTCGATGTCGGCGGGGTCCAGGCCGGCGGCGCGCAGGCGGAGGGCGGCGTCGATCCCGGCATGGGTGAAGTGGTTGCAGGGGTAGGGCTTGAAGAAGATGCCGGGCAGTTCCCAGTGCTCGCCGAGGCCGGTGGTGAGGGCGTCCAGGTCGATCTGGTCGCCGCAGAATGCCTGGAGGAATCCGAAGCGGCCTTCCAGGACGGTCGGAGGGCCGGTGATGCCGGTGCGGGCGAGGCCGGCGGCGGTGACGGCGGCGTGTGCGGCCCAGCCGCAGTGGATGCGTTTGACGGTGCCGCCGGTGCGGTTGGCTTCCAGGATGCCTGCGCCCATGCTGGCGGCGATGCCCATGGCGTTGGCGATGCCGGTGGCGTCCAGGCCGGAGAGCATGGCGGCGGATGCGGCGGCGCCGACGGTGCCGCAGATGGCGGTGGCGTGCTGGCCGCGTTCGAAGAACACCGAGTTGCCGAGGGTGCGGTCGTATCCGGCCATGCCGAGCCGGACGGTGATCTCGATCCCGACGCCGACGGCGTCCAGGAGTTGGGCTCCGGTGGCGCCGCGGGCTTCGGCGACGGCGAGTGCGGCCGGCACCACCGACGCCGACGGGTGCAGGACGGACGGCAGATGGGTGTCGTCGAAGTCGAGCGAGTGGGCGAGTGTTCCGTTGAGCAGGGCGGCGCTGGGTTCGGGCAGGCGGGTACCGGTGCCGATCGCGGTGGCGCGGCCCTCGCCGCCCCATTCGGCGACGAGCGCCCCGACGGCGCGGGCCGGGGGTTCCGCCGTGGCGGCCAGGCTGTTGCCCAGGACGTCTAGGACGCGGCGGGCGGCGTCGGCGCGCAACTCGTCCGGTAGCCCGTCGGCGGCGGCCGAGGCAGCGAGGGCGGCGAGGCGTTGGACGGGGGTCATGCCGTTACCGCCGCGAGGGGGCGGACGGGGGAGCCGGTGCCGCCCTTGATCCGCAGCGGGGCCAGCACGAACACGAACTCGTGCAGCCCGGCCTGGGCGAGGGCTTCCAGGTTCAGGTGCTCCAGGATGAAGATGCCCGATTCGACCAGCAGGATCCGGTGGACGGGCAGGACGGCGTGCCCGGCGCCCGCCGGGATCTGCTCGTAGGCGGTGGTGTCGGCGCCGGTCGCGACGACGCCCCGGTCGGCGAGCCAGCGTGCGGCGGCTGGTGTCGCGCCGGGGACACCGGTCTGTTTGCCCAGGTAGGTGGTGGTGTCGTCGAAGTTGCGGGACCAGCCGGTGCGGATCAGCGCCACGTCGCCCTCGCCGGGTTCGGCGTCGGCGCGTTCGGCGGCGAGGTCGAGGTCCTCGGCGGTGATGCCGTAGCCGGGCGGCAGGGTCGCCACCTGGTGGACGGCGGCCACGTCCAGCAGCACGCCCCGGCGCAGCAGGCCGGGCAGGTTCTCGGCGCCGTGATGGCTGAAGGCGCCGCCGCGCTGGGCGTCGACGGCGGAGATTCCGCCGTGCAGTTCTCCGTTGTGGCTGACGTGGGAGAGTGCGTCGATGTGGGTGCCGACGTGGCCGCCGGTCACGATGATCTCGTTGGCGGCGGACCCGCCGTCGGGCCGCTCCATGTCGCCGTGCCGCCGGATCAGGGTCATCCGGAATCCGGGGTGGTTGGGGGAGCAGGGCATGCCGGTGAAGAACGGCTGGCCCAGCTCGATCAGCCGGACCCCGCCGGCGACGGCCGCGAGCAGCGGATCCTGCGTAGTCATTTCTGGCCTTCCTTGACCGGGGTCGTCACTTGATCACGCCCTTGGCGCGCAGGTCGTCCAGCGCGGCCTCGTCCACCCCGTAGCGGGCGAGGATCTCGGCGGTGTGCGCGCCGAGCGGTGGCCCGGCCGACTCGATCCTTCCCGGGGTCTGTGAGAGCCGGAACAGGATGTTCTGCATCTTCACCGGGCCGAGTTCGTCGTCGGGGACGGTCGCGATGGTGCCGAGCGCCGCGAACTGTGGGTCGGTCATGACGTCGGCGGCGGTGTAGATGGGCGCGATGGCGGCCTGCGCGTCCTCGAACGCCGTGACGACCTCGTCGCGGTCGCGTCCGGCGATCCAGGACCCGACGGCCTCGTCCAGCACGTCGGCGTGTTTGGCGCGTTCCGTGCCGGTGGCGAACCAGGGTTCGTCGATGAGCTCGGGGCGGCCGACCAGGCGCATCACCCGTTCGGCGATGGACTGGGCGCTGGTGGAGACGGCGACCCAGCCGCCGTCGCGGGTGCGGTAGGTATTGCGGGGCGCGTTGTTGTGCGACCGGTTCCCGGTGCGGGCCTGCAGCTCGCCGAGCTGGTCGTAGGTGATGATCTGCGGGCCGAGCAGGGTCAGGATCGGTTCGATGATGGCCAGGTCGATCACCTGCCCGGTGCCGGTCTCCTCCCGTGCGCGCAGCGCGGTCATGATTGCGAATGCGGTGGTCAGGGCGGCGATGCCGTCGGCGAGGCCGAACGGCGGCAGGGTGGGCGGGCCGTCCGGTTCCCCGGTGATCGCGGCGAATCCGCTCATCGCCTCGGCGAGCGTCCCGAACCCGGGCCGTTTGGCGTAGGGGCCGGTCTGCCCGAACCCGGTGACCCGCGCGAGGACGAGCCGCGGGTTGAGCTCGGCCAGCGTGTCGTAGCCCAGGCCCCAGCGTTCCAGCGTCCCGGGCCGGAAGTTCTCGATCACCACGTCGGCGTCGGCGGCCAGGCGGCGGAACAGGTCTTGTCCTTCGGGGGAGCCGAGGTAGAGGGTGATGGCCTTCTTGTTGCGGCCGAGCATCTTCCACCAGAGCCCGACGCCGTCGCGCTGCGCGCCGTGGCTGCGCACCGGGTCGCCCTTGGGGTGCTCGATCTTGATGACGTCGGCGCCGAAGTCGCCGAGCAGCGTCGCGGCGAGCGGGCCGGCGAACAGCGTGGCCGCGTCGAGGACCCGGACCCCGGACAGCGCGTCGGTCATGACCGGCACCACCTTCGCTCAGTTGTTCCGTCAGGAGAAACACAAGAATGCAATGATCCGAATCGCGGCAGCGCGCCGGACTCCTCAAGTTGGCACCGATCATGGAGTTACGTCAAGTTCCCTCAAGACATTGACCCCTAACGTGACGGCTGCCACCATGATGTCAGATCGATCGAATGTTCCCCTTAGCGGAACAACCGTGGCGGGGCGGTAAGGAGACATGCATGGCGACGACCGAGCTGCTGCTGAAGAACGTGCGGGTGGTCCGTCCCGATGTCCCCGCGCCCGAACTTGGGGACATCGCCGTCAACGACGGCACCATCGTCCGGGTCGCCCCCGATCTGCCGGACGACGACGCGGCCACCGTGGTCGATGGGCGCGGGCGGCTCGCGTTCCCGGGTGTGGTGGACGCCCATCAGCATTGGGGGATCTACAACGAGCTGGCGGCCGATGCCCGCACCGAGAGCCGCGCCAGCGCGCAGGGCGGCGTCACCACCTCGTTGACCTACATGCGGACCGGCCAGTACTACCTGAACAAGGGCGGGCCGTACCGGGAGTTCTTCCCCGAGGTGCTGGGCGCCGCGCAGGGCAACGCCTACGTCGACTACGGCTTTCACCTGGCGCCGATGATGGCCGAGCACATCAACGAGATCCCCTACCTCGTTGAGGAGCACGGCGTCACGTCCTTCAAGATCTTCATGTTCTACGGCAGTCACGGGCTGCACGGCCGCTCGTCCAGCCAGAGCGATTTTCTGATGACGCCGTCGGACGAGCGCTACGACGTGGCGCATTTCGAGTTCGTCATGCGCGGCGTGCAGGCGGCCCGCGAGCAGCTCGCCGAGTACGCGCCGCACATCTCGCTGTCGCTGCACTGCGAGACCGCCGAGATCATGACCGCCTACACCCGGATCGTCGAGCAGGACAGGTCGCTGTCGGGCCTGCGCGCCTACAGCGCGTCCCGCCCGCCGCACTCAGAAGGCCTGGCCGTCACGATCGCGTCCTACCTGGCGCACGAGACGGGCCTGCCGAACATCAACCTGCTGCACCTGTCGTCGCAGAAGGCGCTGTCTGCGGCGTTGACGATGGCGGGCGCGTTCCCGCACATCGATTTCCGCCGCGAGGTCACCATCGGGCACCTGCTCGCCGACGTCGACACCGCGCACGGCCTGGGCGGCAAGGTCAACCCGCCGCTGCGCGACCGCGCCGACGTCGAGGCGCTGTGGCGGCACGTCCTGGCCGGCGAGGTCGACTGGGTCGTCAGCGACCACGCCTGCTGCCGGGACGAGATGAAGTTCGGCGCCGACCGCGACGACATCTTCCTGGCCAAGTCCGGGTTCGGCGGCGCCGAATACCTGCTGCCCGGCCTGATCGGCGAAGGCGTCAAACGCGGCCTGCCGTTGCAGCGCATCGCGCAACTGACGTCGTGGAATCCGGCCCGCCGCTACGGGCTGCTCAACAAGGGCGCCCTCGCCGAGGGCTACGACGCCGACATCGCCCTGGTCGACCCCGACGTGTCGTGGACGGTCCGCGCCGCCGATTCCGAATCGGCGCAGGAGTACACCCCGTTCGAAGGGTTCGCCATGACCGCGCGGGTCACCGACACCTTCGTGCGCGGCCACCACGTCTACGCCGACGGCGAGATCCGCGGCGAACCGGTCGGCCGCTACCTGCACCGCGGCCGGTGAATCCTAGGATCGAGGCGTGACCGACCAGACCGCCACCGCCCCGCCCCCTGGGGGAACCGAGGTCGCCGGGCGCGTCGCCGACGTGCTGCTGCTGTTCGCCGGCGGGCCCGAGCACCTCGGCGTCACCGCCATCAGCCGCGAACTGGGCATCTCCAAAGCCGTGGTGTACCGCATCCTGCAGTCGCTGGTGTCACGGGAGATGCTGGAGGCGGGCACGTCCGGGTACCGGCTCGGGCCCGCCGCCGTCGCGCTCGGCGTCAGCGCGCTGCGCCGCTTCAACATCCGCAACGCCGCCGCACCCGTCCTGCGCCGGCTGCGGGACCAAACCGGCGAGACCACCACCCTGTCCGGACTCGCCGGAGACGAGCGGGTCTACCTCGACCAGTTCGAAAGCCCCCACGAGGTCAAAATGACGGTCGAGGTCGGACGACGGTTCCCGCTGCACGCCGGCTCCTCCGGCCGCGTCATCCTGGCCGTCCTGCCCGAGACCCGACGCGAAGCCCTGCTCGCCCGGCCGCTCGCCGCCCTCACCGACCGGACCGTCACCGACGAGGCGGCCCTCCGCGACCGGCTCGCCGAAACGGCCCGCGACGGCGTCGCGGTCTCCCGCGGCGAACGGCAGGCCGACGCGGGCTCGGTCGCCGCGCCGCTCTTCGGCCCCGACGGCGCGGTCGCCGGGTCGATCAGCATCTGCGGGCCCCGGCACCGCTTCACCCCCGAGGCCGTCGACCGCTACCGGACCCTCGTCCGCGACGCCGCCGAGGAGATCACGCGGAGCTGGGCGGCGCACCGCTGACCCGGTCACTCCCCGGGCGGGACGGCGTGGAGCAGGACGACCGGATGAGGCCGCGGCGGGTGGCGGCGGCGACCGCCGCGGTCCGCGAGTCGACGTCGAGTTTGGCGTAGATGTGCACCAGGTGCGTCTTGATCGTGGTCTCGCTGAGGAACAGCCGCTTGCCGATCTGCCGGTTCGACAGTCCCTCGGCGACCAGCTCCAGCACCTGCAGTTCCCGTGCGGTCAGCGTCGCGGCGGGGGACCGCATCTGGCCGAGGAGGCGGGAGGCGACGCTGGGCGCGAGCGTGCTGTCCCCGGCGGCGGCCGACCGGATCGCGGCGAAGAGCTTCTCCGGAGGCGCGTCCTTGAGCAGGTAGCCGGTGGCGCCGGCCTCGACGACGGCGAGGATGTCGGCATCGGTGTCGAACGTCGTGAGCACCAGGACCCGGGGCGCGCTGGCACCCGCCGCGGTGATCTGCCGGGTCGCCTCACTCCCGTGGATCCCCGCGCCGAGCTGCAGGTCCATCAGCACGACGTCGGGCCGCAGCCGCCGTGCCTCCGCCACCCCCTCCGCACCGGTCGCGACCTCGCCCACCAGCTCGAAGCCGGGCTGGTCGAGCAGCATGGCGCGGATGCCGGAGCGCACGACCGGGTGGTCGTCCACCAGCAGGATCCTGATCGGCTCGCTCATCCCCGCTCCCCGTCGCCGGGCATCGGCAGGGTCGCCGCCACGGCCGTCCCCTCCTGCGGTGCGGACTCGACCGTCAGCGTCCCGCCCAGTGCGGCGGCCCGGTCGCGCATCGCCCGAAGCCCGTAGCCGGTGCCGCCGCCGTGCGGCTCCTTCCCCGGCCCGGCCGGTGGACGGCCGACCGCCGCGGGATCGAAGCCGCGCCCGTCGTCGAAGACGTCCAGCATCACCATGTCGTCAAGATAGGTCAGCGTCACCCGGACGTTCTCGGCCCCGGAGTGGCCGGCGGCGTTTCCGAGCGCCCCCTGGGCGATGCGCAGGAGCGCCACCTCGTAGGCGACCGGCAGCTCGGCGGGAGCCCCCGACACCTCGAAACGCATCCGGGCCTGGGAACGCGCGGCCGCCGACTCGGTGATCCGGCGCAGCGCGTCGGTGAGGGAGGACTGCTGCAGCGCGGGCGGAGCCAGCGCCCGCACGAAGTGGCGGGCCTCCTCCAGGTTCTCCGCGGCGGCCTGCTCGGCCTCGGCCACCCGGGCCAGCGCGGCGCCGGGGTCGCCGCCGAGATCGCGGCGCGCGGCCCGCAGGAGCAGGATGATGCTGGACATCCCCTGGGCGAGGGTGTCGTGGATCTCGCGGGCCAGGCGCTCGCGCTCGGTGAGCCGGGCCGCCTCGGATTCGACCTCGACCAGTTTCTCGCGGGTGCGGACCAGGTCCTCGATGAGCAGGCGGCGCTCCTCGCTCTCCCGGTAGAGCGCCTGGTAGGCGAGGGCCATCAGGGTGGCGACCGACGCGCCGATGGTCGGGCCGAGCACCTCCGCCAGCGTGACCCCGCCGCCGTGCCAGGCCACGGCCCCGACCGCCGCGGCCGTCAGCAGGACCACGCCGGGCAGTGCCGCGGGCAGCGGCAGCAGATGCAGGTACAGGAAGAACAGCGGGAAGGCCAGCCAGACGAACTCGGGAGAGGACAGGGCCAGCGCCGCCCACCCGGCGGTGAGCAGCGCCAGCCACGGCCGGGCGAGGCTCGGGCGGGGACGCCGATCGCGCCCGGCCCACAGCACCCCGCCGACGTAGCCGGCGCCGAGGGCCAGGCCGCCGGCGGCGACCCACGGCTGCTCGTCGTGCAGGACGCGCGCCAGGGCGATCGCGAGCAGCACCAGGAAGGTGCCGTGCACGGCCCAGCCGAGCAGCCGCATCGTCGGAGAGAACAGATCGGTACGCATGTCCTGACTCACGGTAGGCGACGGCCATGTGCGAACCGCATCCATCGAATGGTTGATATCCGGCCGTCCGGAAGAAGGCGATCCCCCGGTCCGGGCGCACGATGTGCCGGGACGGCCCCGCCGCGCAGGCTGGAAGCGTCCACTTCAGATGTACACGAAACGGGGGACCACGTGTTCGTAGCACTACGAGACCTGCGCTTCGCCAAGGGGCGGTTCGCGCTCATGGGATCGGTCGTGCTGCTCATCACGCTGCTGGTGACGATGCTGTCGGGGCTGACGGCGGGGCTGGCGCGCGACAGCGCCTCGGCCGTCGAGAACCTGCCCGCCGACCGCATCGTGTTCAGCACGGGCGGCGGAGAGACCTCCTTCTCGGAAAGCCGGATCGACCAGGCGACGATGAAGGGCTGGCAGGACGTCGCGGGGGCGACGGCCGAGCCGCTCGGCATCTCGATGAACCGGATCGCCTTCGGCGCGGGCGGGGAGCGGGGCGCGCCCGTCGCGCTCTTCGGGGCCGCCCCGGGCGGTGCGGAGGCCACCGGGAACGCCCACCACTCCCTGTCGTCCGGGCAGATCGTGCTGTCGGCCGAACTGTCCGAGAGCACCGGGCTGAAGGCCGGCGACCGCGTCCAGATCGCCGGGCACGGGTTCACAGTGGCGGGTACGGGCGGCGAGTCGTCCTACAGCCACACGCCGGTCGCCTGGATCACGGTGGACGACTGGCGCGGCCTCAGCCCGGAGAGCGGCGACCAGGCCGCCACCGTCCTGCTGCTGGACGTCACCGGGAAGCCGGATCTGGACGCGGCCGACCAGCGGCTCGGCACCACCACGATCGCCCAGGGGGACGCGAAGTCGGCGATCCCGTCGTTCTCCGCTGAGAACGGGTCGCTGCAGCTCATGCGCGGGTTCCTGTTCGCGATCTCGGCACTGGTCATCGGCGCGTTCTTCACCGTCTGGACGATCCAGCGCCGCGGTGATGTGGCGGTGCTGAAGGCGCTCGGCGCGAGCACCGGCTACCTGCTGCGCGACGCGCTGGCCCAGGCCGTCCTCGTGCTGCTGGCCGGAGCCGGCCTCGGCGGCGCCATCGGCGCGCTGGCCGGGCTCGCGATCGGGGACGGCATCCCGTTCGTCGTCTCGGCCGCCACGACGGTGCTGCCCGTGGTGGTGATGATCGCGCTCGGCGCGGTGGGCGCCGCGCTGGCCATCCGCAAGATCACATCCGTCGATCCGCTGACCGCGCTTGGAGCCGCACGATGAACCTCGTTCTCGAAGACGTCGTCCTGACCTACCCCGACGGGGACCGCACGCTGACCGCGCTCGACCAGGTGAGCATGACCGTGGGGCCCGGCGAGTTCACCGCGGTGGTCGGCCCGTCCGGGTCCGGCAAGTCGAGCCTGCTGGCCGTGGCCGCGACGCTCATCCAGCCGGCGTCGGGGACGGTGTCGGTCGCGGGCCGCGAGGTCACCCGGCTGCGTCCCGCCGAACGGACCCGGCTGCGCCGCGACCATGTGGGCATCGTCTTCCAGCAGCCGAACCTGCTGGCGTCGCTCACCGCCATCGACCAGCTGACGGTGATGGCGCACATGGCCGGGCAGTCCACGCGGCACGCCACCGCCCGGGCCCGGGAACTGCTGGCCGTCGTGGGCCTCGCGGGGCAGCTGCACAAGCGGCCGCACCAGCTGTCGGGCGGCGAACGCCAGCGCGTCAACATCGCACGGGCGCTGATGAACGGTCCCGAGGTCCTCCTCGTGGACGAGCCCACCAGCGCCCTCGACCACCACCGCGGCGAGCAGATCGTGAAGCTGCTGGAGAGCCTGACCCGCGAGCAGCGGCTCGCCACGGTGATGGTCACCCACGACCTGGCCCAGCTCACCGCCGCCGATCGCGTGTACTCCATGATCGATGGCGCGCTGGAGGAGGCCGGCCGGGTCGCCGCGTAGGACCCCCGGCCGGGCGCGTGTCACCCGGGGGCGGGCACCCACTCGGCCGGGCCGGAGAACCAGGCGAGCGCCATGGCTCCCGCGTCGCTGCGGGAGTCATGGCGCTCCCGTCCCGCGGGGATCCACGCCGCGTCGCCCGCCCGGTAGGTCACCCCGGAGACCTGGAGTTCGCCCTCCAGGACGGTGAACTCCTCCCCGCACCGGTAGTGCCCCGAGCCCGGCCGCGCCCAGCCCGCCGGGAAGCGCACCAGGGCCAGGAAGGATCCCGTCTCCCGGTTCGCGCGCAGCCGGGCCAGCTCCACCTGGGGGGCCGACCCGGGGATCGTGTACGGGTGCCACTCCAGATCCCGCGGCATGTGCGTGATCATCGGGCGAGCTCCACGACGCGGCGGGCCGAGCGGACCACGGCCTCGTCCACCAGCCGGCCCTGATCGTCCAGGCACACCGCGCTGCCCTCGGCGAGCGACCGGTCGTACCGCTCCAGGACGCCGCGCGCCTCGGCGACCGTTTCGGGCGTCGGGGTGAACACCTCGTTGATGACCGGGATCTGCGCCGGGTGCACGCAGGCCCGGCCGAGGAAGCCCATCCGCGACAGCGCGCGGGTCGTCTCCCGGAGCAGGTCCAGGTCCCGGACGTCCACGCTGACCGGCGCGATCGGCGGGGAGATCCGGGCCGCCGCGCTCGCCGCCACCACCGTCGAACGCGCCCACAGCAGCTCGCGTCCGTCCGGTCCCGGGACGACGCCGAGATCGGCGGCCAGATCGGCCTCGCCGAGCTGGAGCCGGGCGACCCTGGGCGCCCGCGCGATCTCGGGGGCGGCCAGCAGCGCGGCGGCCGACTCCAGCAGCGGCATGACCCGCAGGGTCCGCGGTGCGAGCCCGGCGGCGGTCTCGGCCTCGGTGACGACCCGGTCGAGCGCCGCCAGTCCGGCCGCGCTCTCCGCCTTGGCCAGGCACAGGCCGGTGACGGCCGGGCCGGTGACGACCCGCGCGTCGATGAGGCCGGCCTCGCCCGGATTGACCCGCACCCAGATGTCCGGGCCGGCGCCGGATGCGCCCATCCCCGCCAGCCAGTCGGCGACGTCCGCGCGGGCGGCCTCCTTGGCGGCCTGCGGGACGGCGTCCTCCAGGTCCACGATCAGGGCGTCGGCGCCGCGTGCGGGCGCCTTGGCCAGCTTGTCCGGCGCGTTCCCCGGCACGTACATGTAGGTACGGGCGATCATCCGATGGTTCCCTTTCCCTGGGTCAGCGATGTGGCGCTCAAGGTGCGCAGGATGTCGTTGGTCCCCTCGCCGATCATCATCAGCGGCGCGTCCCGGTAAAGGCGCTCGACGACGAACTCCTTGGAGTACCCGCAGCCGCCGTGCAGCTGCATGGCCATTCCTGGGCCGCCTCGGACGCGATGACCTTGGCCAGCCCCGACTCCAGGACGACCCGCCGTCCGCGTCCGCCCAGTACACCATCAGCCGGGACGGCTGGACCTTGAGCGCCATCTCCGCGAGCTTCAGCTGGACGGCCTTGAAGTCCTGCATGGGACGGCCGAACGGCGGCGGTGGGCAGATGGACGGTCATACGATCTTCTCCAGAGCGCTGAGGAGCGGGCCCGCCGTCGGGAGCCCGGCCAGCTCGCCGATCAGGTCGGCCAGTGATTTTGCGGCCGGGCCGCCGCCGCAGCTGCTTCGTCGACGCTCCGGAGTTCAGGAACTCCAGCAGCCCGCCCGCCTGGCTGCCCGCTATGCCGATCGCGTGCACGAGACCGCTGGCGTGGGTGTCGTCGAAGTCCAGCGCGTGGACGAGGACGCCGTTCGCCAGCGCGGCGGCGACTGCCGTTCCGAGCGCGTCCAGGGTGTGCCGGGACGCGGCCGCCGCGACCCGCTCCGGCAGGTCCTCGAACCGCAGGCCGAGCGCCCAGCCCGCCAGATCGGCCGCGACGGTCACGCCGGCTCCCCGAACGCCCTGGCCTTGCGGAGCGCCTCGACGCGGTCGTCGCCGTAGCCGAGCAGCTCGCCCAGGACGTAGGCGGAGTCCTCGTCGCGGCGGGGCGCCCTGCGGTAGGCCGGACGTTCCGCGCCGACCCGCACCGGTGAGGCCAGGTTCTGCACGGTCCCGTACCGCGGGTGCTCGGTCTCCACGATCAGGCCGCGGGCCTCCGTGTGCGGTTCGACCAGTGCCTCGGGGACGGTGTTGACCGGCCCGCACGGGACACCGGCGGGAGTGAGCGCGCCGAGCCATTCCGCCGCCGTCCGCGTCCTGAAGATCCGCTCCAGTTCGGGCAGGAGCTCACCGGCCAGCCGGCCGCGCCCGGCGAACGTCGCGTACGGGGAGTCCGGTTCGGCCCACTCGGGGTGCCCGACGATCGGGGCGAGCCGCTGCCAGAACTTCTCCTTGGCGCAGCCGACGACGATCCAGTCGTCCGCCGCCTCGAACACCTGGAACGGCACCAGCGACGGATGGGCGGAATGCCGCGTCCGCGCCGGCGTGTAGCCCTCGTTGAGGTGCCACACGCCCGGATAGGTGAGCAGCGAGATCGCCGTGTCGTACAGCGACACGTCGCAGTCCATGCCGACCCCGTCGTGGCGGGCGGCGTGCAGGCCGGCCAGCAGCGCGAGCGCGGCGACGAACCCGCCCGAGTAGTCGACCATCGACAGGCCCGACTTGGTCGGCGGGCCGCTCGGCTCGCCGGTCACGTCCATCCACCCGGCGAGGCCCTGCAGGATGTAGTCGTAGCCGGGCTCGGTGGAACGCGGACCCGTCATGCCGAAGCCGGTCAGCGAGCAGCACACGATGGCCGGGTTCAGGTGCTTGAGCCGGTCGTAGGTGATCCCGATGCGCTCCGGCACGTCGCCGCGCAGGTTGGAGTAGACGGCGTCGGCGCCGCGCACCAGGTCCTCGAACACCGCCCGGCCCTCCGGGACGGAGATGTCGAGCGACAGCGAGCGCTTGTTCCGGTTGAACGCCTCGAAGAACAGCGAGTCCTCGTCCTGCGCGTACGGCGGGACGTACCGGCCGACATCGCCGCCCGACCGGGGCTCTTCGATCTTGATGACCTCGGCGCCGAGGTCGGCCAGGTGCAGCGAGCCGAACGGGCCCGCGCCGTACTGCTCCAGGCTGATGATCCGGACGTCCCGCAGCGGCCTCATGCCAGCGCTCCGATGAGTTCGATGATGTGCTCCTGCGCCCGGCGCGTCTCCTCGGCCGGCAGCCCGTGCGTGGGCGGGGTCAGCTTGACGGTGTCGGCGAGCCCCGCGTAGCCGGCCAGCCGCTCCCGGACCTGGTCGGGCGTCCCGGACAGCGTCAGCGCGTCCACCATCGGGTCCGGGACGGCCTCGGCCAGCGCGTCGGCGCTCGTCCCGGCACGGAAGACCTCGACGATCCGCGCCTGCTCGGCGGCGAGACCGTGGTAGTCGAAGAAGTCCGCGTAGGTGCGCACCGAGGCGTAGAAGCCGACCAGCCCGGCCGCGCGCCGGTAGGCGCGCTCCGGCCGTTCGTCGATCGAGCAGCAGGCGGAGACCACCACGTCCAGGTCCTTGCGGTCGCGGCCCGCGCCCGCCAGCCCCTCTTCGAGGCCGGGCAGCAGCCGTTCGCGCAGGTAGGCCGGACTGCACAGCTCGTGCGAGATCCAGCCGTCGGCGACCCGGCCGGCCATCCGCGTCATCGCGGGCCCGACCGCCGCCAGGTAGACCGGGATCTCCTCCCGGACGATCGGGAACGGCCGCTGGTAGCCCCGCACGCGCAGGCTCGCGTACTCGCCGTCCACCACCATGGGGGCGTCGTCCCGGCAGTTGGCGACGAAGTACCGGATGCACTCGACCGTCTCGCGGAGCCGCGCGACCGGCTTGTCCCAGGCGACGCCGTGCCAGTCCTCGTTCAGCCGCCGCACCCCCGAGCCGAGCCCGAGGATGAACCGGCCGCCCGAGAGCTCGTCCAGGTCGAGGGCCTCCAGCGCCGTCGTCATCGGGCTGCGGGTGAACGCCGGCGCGATGGAGGTGCCGATACGCGCCCGGCTCGTCGCCTGCGCGAGCACGGCGGCGCTCACCGTCGCGCTGCGGTGCAGTTCGGGGACCCAGAGCACCTCGGCGCCGGCGTCCTCGGCGGCGCGGGCCGCGGCGGCGAGCTCGTCCAGCGTCTCGCCCCACGGGCCGTAGGTGATGCGCATCAGGATTCCCGGCCCAGGTTCATGATCGCGGCCTGGCCGTAGCGGCCGGGCCTCGCCTCGTGCAGCGTCACGTCGTTTCCTTCGCCGCGGGTGCAGGGTCTTCCCGCCTCGGCGGCGGGACTGTTATGTTCCATAATGAGGAACAACGTTTCAACTTGGGAAGGCCTTCGTGGAAAATCCCGCGTATCGGGCACTCGCCCTGCAGACCTCGACGCGCTGTGTGAGCGGGCTTCCCGTCGCCGACGCGCGCGCCGCCATCACCGCCGCCATCGCGCGGGTCGGCGCGCAGGTCCGGGCGTCCCGCGCCTGGATCGGCACCGACCTGCGCCTGGTCGTGCTCCCCGAGTACGTCCTCACCGGCTTCCCGCTCGGCGACCCCGTCCCGGCCTGGCTGGAACGGGCCGCCCTCGCCCCCGGCGGCGCCGAGTACGAGGCGCTCGGCGAGATCGCCCGCGACCAGGACGTCCACCTCGCCGGCAACGCCTACGAGAGCGACCCGCACTTCCCGGACCTGTACTTCCAGGCGTCCTTCGTCATCGACCCCGCCGGCGAGGTCGTGCTGCGGGGCCGGCGGCTCTACTCGATGTACTCGCCGACCCCCTACGACGTGTGGGACCGCTACCTCGACGCGTACGGGCCGGATTCGGTCCTCCCCGTCGCCCGCACCGAGATCGGCAACCTCGCGGCGATCTCCTCCGAGGAGATCCTGTATCCCGAACTGGCCCGCGCGCTCGCGCTGCGCGGCGCCGAGGTCCTGTGCCATCCGACCTCCGAGGCGTCCAGCCCCGTCCTGCCGCCGAAGGCCGTCGCCCGGCGGGCCCGCGCGATCGAGAACCTCGCCTACGTCGTGTCCGCCAACAGCGGCGGGCTGACCGGCATCCCCATCCCGGCCGACTCCACCTCGGGCGGGTCGGAGATCATCGACTTCGAGGGGCGCGCGCTCGCCCAGGCGGGACCGGGGGAGAGCCTCGTCGCCGCCGCCGAACTCGACCTCGGCGCACTGCGCCGCAACCGCGCCCGCCCGGGCATGGCCAACCTGCTCGCCCGGGCGAAGCCCGCGCTGTGGGCGGCCGAGTACGCCAAGCTCTGCGGCGACCGGCCCAACGAACTGGGGGAGACCGCCGCGGTCCCGGACCGCGGCTGGTTCGCCGCACGGCAGCGCGACACCATCGAGCGCCTGCGGGACGCCGGAGTGGTCTCATGACCGGCACCCCGTACCAGGTTCGCGACCCCCGCACCGGGGCGGTGGTCCGGCCCTTGGCCCCTCCCGCGGATCTCCGCGGACACGCGAACGCACTCCGCGCCGGGCAGGGGCACTGGCGGGGACTCTCCCCGGACGAGCGCTCGCGCACGCTGCTGCGCTGGCGCGACGCCATCGAAGAGGCCCATGAGGAAATGGTCGCCGCGCTGCTGGCCGACACCGGACGCCTGATCGAGTCGGAGATGGAGGTCCGCAGCGTCGTCGGCATGCTGGACCGCTGGGCCGCGCAGGCACCCGGCCTGCTCAGGCCGCCCGAGCCCCGCGCCACGTCCGTCCCCGGCGTGCGCATCGCCGGTGCGGCGACCCCGTACCCCCTCGTCGGCGTGATCAGCCCGTGGAACTTCCCGCTGCTGCTCGGGCTCATCGACGCGATCCCCGCGCTCGCCGCCGGCTGCGCGGTGCTCGTCAAACCCAGCGAGGTCACCCCCCGCTTCATCGCCCCGCTCACCAGGACCCTGCGAGCGGTACCGGAACTCGACGCCGTGCTCACCGTCATCGAGGGGGCCGGTGACATCGGCGCCGAGATGATCGGCATGGTGGACGCCGTGGTGTTCACCGGCAGCGTGCCGACCGGCATGGCCGTCGCCGCCGCGGCCGCCGCCGCGTTCATCCCCGCCTTCCTCGAACTCGGCGGCAAGGACGCCGCGATCGTGCTCGACGTCGCGGACCTCGACCGGGCCGCCTCCGCGATCCTGTGGGGCGGCACCGCCAACGCCGGCCAGTCCTGCCTGTCCATCGAGCGTGTCTACGTGGAAGAGCCCGTCCATGACGAGTTCGTCAGGCTGCTGACGGCCAAGGCGCGGCGCGTCCGGCTGGCCCACCCGCAGGTCACCGACGGCCAGATCGGGCCACTCATCGACGCCGATCAGGCGCAGGTCATCGAGCGGCATCTCGCCGACGCGCTGGCCCGCGGCGCCGCCGTCCACTGCGGCGGGACGGTTGAGCGGATCGACGGCGGCCGGTGGTGCCGGCCCACGGTGCTGACCGGCGTGACCCACGACATGCTGATCATGACGGAGGAGACCTTCGGGCCCGTCCTGCCCGTGATGGCGGCCCGGGACGCCGAGCACGCGATCGAGCTCGCCAACGACTCGGCCTACGGCCTGTCCGCCGCGGTGTTCGGGCCGACGGCGGAGGACGCCCTGGCCGTCGCCGCCCGCCTCGAAGCCGGCGCGATCAGCATCAACGACGCCTCACTCACCGCCTTCGTCCACGAGGGGGAGAAGAACTCCTTCAAGAACTCCGGCCTCGGACCGTCCCGCATGGGCCCGGCCTCCCTGCGCCGCTTCCTGCGCAGCCAGGCGCACCTCATCAACGACTCGACGACCCCCGACCCCTGGTGGCACTAGGTGGACTCGTCTCCCAGGTAGAGGGCCTTGACCATGGGGTCGGCCTGCACGTCCGCGGCCGTCCCCGAAAGGCCGACGCGTCCTCTTTCCAGGACGTAGGCGCGATCGGCCAGGCGCAGCGCGATGAGGGCCAGCTGTTCCACCAGGAGCACCGAGATACCGCGCTCGGTGTGCAGCCGCTTGATATAGGAGAACAGTTCGGCCGCCTTCAGCGGGGCCAGACCCAGGGACGGCTCGTCCAGGACCAGAAGTCTCGGCTCGCTCATCAGCGCCCGGGCCACGGCGAGCATCTGCGCCTCACCACCGGACAGGGTGCCGCCGGCCTGGTCACGGCGTTCGGCCAGGCGCGGGAACAGGTCCAGCACCTCGTCCATCAGCCTCTGGGTGCGCGCGCGGCTGCGGCGCAGCGGGAACCCGCCGAGCCGGAGGTTCTCCAGGACCGTGTGGTCGGGGAAGATCCGGCGGCCTTCCGGGACGTGGCCGATGCCGAGGCCGCTGCGGCGCCAGCCGGGAACCCCGGTGATGTCCGCCCCGGCGAACGACACCGTGCCGGCGGACGGCTTCAGCAGGCCCGACAGCACCTTCAGGGTCGTGCTCTTGCCGGCGCCGTTCGGGCCGAGCAGGACGACGAACTCGCCCTGCCCGAC
The DNA here is from genome assembly GCF_013372625.1 of Actinomadura sp. BRA 177. Taxonomy (GTDB): domain Bacteria; phylum Actinomycetota; class Actinomycetes; order Streptosporangiales; family Streptosporangiaceae; genus Spirillospora. The sequence goes on along the minus strand of NZ_JABXFD010000667.1, from coordinate 28,270 downwards.
CGTCACCCCGACCTCGTCGAGCACCCTGACGCCGCCGTAGCCCGCGCTGATTCCGGCCATCTCCAGCAGTGCGGTCACGTGATCTCCTCAACCAGGTCGGGACGGCCCAGGTAGGCGTCGAGCACCGCCGGCTCGGCACGGACCTCCGCGGGTGCGCCGCAGGCGATCACCTTGCCGCTGTCGATGACGGTGATGCGGTCGCAGACGTCCATCACGAAGTTCATGTTGTGCTCGATCAGCACGACCGCGAGGCCGTGTGCGCGGAACGCGCGGCACAGCCGGGCGAGCGCGTCGATCTCCGCCGGGACCAGACCGGTGGCCGGCTCGTCCAGGACCAGTACGCGCGGCCCCGACGCGACCGCCCGGACCACCTCCAGGAGGCGCTTCTGGCCGTGCGACAGCGTCCCCGCCTGCTGCTCGGAGCGTCCCGACAGCCCGGCGAACGCGAGCAGTGCGGCGGCCTCCGCGCGGGACGCGGCCTCCCGGCGCCGGTAGCCGGGCGACCGCAGGACCGCCGACACCAGCCCGTAGTCCTCCCGCCCGCGCATCCCGGCGAGCACGTTGTCGAGCACGCTCTGCCGCTCGAACAGGTGCGGGGTCTGGAAGACGCGGGTGACGCCCTGCCCGGCGACCGCGTGCGGCCTGGCGGCGGCCGGTTCGCCGCAGACCAGCACCTCGCCCGCGTCCACCGGATGGAAGCGGGTGAGGCAGGCGACGGTGGTGGACTTGCCCGAGCCGTTCGGCCCGATGATGCCGTACACGCTGCCGGCGTCGACGCGGATGTCGACGCCGTCGACGGCCTTGACCCCGCCGAAGTGCTTGACCAGCCCGCGCCCCTCCAGCGCCGGGACGTCCGGGGCGGCGGCGCCCGGCAGCACCGATTCCGGGAGGTCGCCGGACGGCTCGTGGTCCACGCCTTCGGGGGGACGGCCGAACCGGGCGGCCCGCCACGTCCCGACGATGCCCTTCGGGACCAGCATCATCGCGAGCAGCAGCGTGCAGCCCAGCAGGAGCGTGGTGTACCGGGCGTAGTCCTTGATCAGCTCGACGACGGCGGCGATGGCCGCGACACCGATCACCGGGCCGGCGAGGGTGCCGATGCCGCCGAGGAACAGGCCGACGAAGAAGACCAGCCCGTTGTCCAGGATCCCGACCTCGGGGTTGATGAAGCCGAGCTGGAGCGCGTACAGGCCGCCGGACAGCCCGGCGATCGCGCCGGAGAAGGTGAACGCGACCGCCTTGGTGCGGGTGGGCCGGATGCCCAGCGCGGCGGCGGTGTCCGGGCTCTCCCGGACCGCCATCACCGCGCGTCCGACGCCGCTGCGGACCAGGTTGCGCTGGGCCGCGTACACCAGCGCCAGCGCGGCGAGGACGACGTAGTAGAACTGGTTCTTGCTGAGCCCGCCGGGGGTCACCCCGACGATGCCGTTGATTCCGCCGGTGACCGCGTCCCAGGCGTTGCCGCCCTCGACCACGATCAGGTCGGCGGCGAGCGTGATCATGCCGAAGTACAGGTACGTGGCGCGCAGGCTGATGACCAGCACCAGACCGGAGAAGACCGCGCCGAGCAGCATCGCCGCCACCACCCCGGCGAACCACGGCAGGCCGGCCTTGACGGTCGTGTAGGCGACGGCGTACCCGCCGAGCAGCTGCATGCCGGTGTGCATCATCGACAGCAGCCCGCCGTACCCCATCGACAGGTTCAGCGAGATCGTCAGGATCGCGCTGATCGCGGCGGACGCCACGAGCCCGTTGTAGTAGGCCGCGTTGTAGCTGTAGAAGTCGGTGATCGCCGGCCAGGCGAGCAGCACCACCGCCGCCGCGGCGGTCAGCGCCGCCGGGAGCCGGCGCACGAGGGCGTCCATCGTCATCAGTGCGCCTCCATCGGCTTGCCGAACAGACCGGCGGGGAACGCCACGAGGATCAGCGCCAGCAGCCCGAACGCGACGAAGTCCCCGGCCGTCGCGCCGGCCAGGTTGCGCACGACCGCGTCCAGCAGCCCGACGATCAGGCCGCCGGCGAGCGCGCCGCGCGGCGACCCGACCCCGCCGATCACCGCGGCGGTGAAGCCCTTGATGGTGAAGATCAGCCCGGAGGCCGGTCCGATGAACAGGACGGGCGCGGCAAGCACGCCCGCGAGGGTGCAGATCACCGCGGCGATCACGAAGCTGAGCAGGACGACCCGGCGGACCGGGATCCCCATGAGCACGGCCGCGTCGGCGTCGTGCGAGGCGGCCCGGATGGCGCTGCCGTACGCGGTGCGCCGCAGGAACGCGTCGTATCCGGCCATGACACCGAGCGCGAAGCCGATGGTGAGCAGTTGCTGCCCGGAGAGCCGCAGCCCGAAGAGCTCCAGGTGGCCGGGGAGCAGCGCCGCCGGGCGCAGCGCGTCCACGTCGAAGTAGCGGAGGGTGAAGAGCGCCTGGAAGACCATCGCCGTCGCGAGCGTGGCGATGATCCAGGCGTACCGGGAGCCGGACAGCCGTACCGGCAGCATGATCATTCGCTCACTGAGCAGGCCCATTCCCGCGCCGAGGACGAGCGTGGCCGGCAGCGCCGCGGCCCAGCCCCACTGCCACAGCGCGACCACCTGGTAGCTGATGGCCGCGCCGAGCACGATGGGCTCCCCCTGGGCGAAGTTCATCACCCGGGTCGGCTGGAAGACGATCGCCAGCGCCAGCGCGACCAGCGCGTACACCGACCCCGCGAACAGCCCGTCCAGCCAGACCTGTGCGCTCACGACGGCGTGATCTCCGTGGTGTACCAGCCCTTGCCGTCCTTGCTCCACTGGTAGAGGTGCACCCGGTGGTAGAACTCGTGCGACGCGCCGGGCTTGATGGCGTTGCCGGACGGGGTTCGCTCCGCCGGGACGTCGAGCGCCTCGAACGCGGCCGCGAGCTTGTTCGGATCGGTGCTCTTGGTGGACTTCACGGCCTGCTCGAAGGCGAAGACGCAGTCGGCGGCGATCGCGGCGCCCTTCGGCGAGGTCGCTCCGGTCTTCGGGCCGACGTTCTTGCCGTACGCGGACTCGATCGCCTCGATGTGCCGGCGGTATCCGGGCATCCACTCCGCGCGCGGCTCGCGCGTCGGGAACTGGTAGCGCGGAGCGGGGAAGACGGCGCCGTCGGCCGCGTCTCCCGCGGCCTCGATGAAGGCGATGTTCTGCATACCGGATCCGGCGCCGACGATCTTGCCCCGGTAGCCGGCCTGCGCCGCGGCCGCCATCGTCTTGGCGCCGCTGGAACTGCTGGACACCATGATCGCGCCGGCGTCCTTGAGCTTCTCGACGTAGGCGCGGTGGCTCTGGTCGTCGGGCCTGCTCGTCTCCCAGCCGAGGTACTCGATGCCGGCCTCGGGGAGCAGCTCCTTCATCAGCGCGTCGGTGTTCTTGCCGGTGTCGTCGCCCTCGTAGACGAGGCCGAGCGACGTGACGCCCTCCTTCTTGAGCCAGTCCACGACCAGCGCGGCGTCCAGCTTGAACGGGTCCTGCGACCGGAACCCGTACTTGAGGCCGGAGAAGTCGCCCGTGGCGACGGCGGGCTGGCAGTTGGGCTTCCTGCTCTTCTCGAAGGAGCCCTTCGCCGCGTCGTAGAACGCGGTCAGCGCGGGCCCCACGACGAGCTTTACCGCGCCGTTGCCGGCCATCTCGTTGGCCGCCTGCACGGCCTTGCCCGGGTCGAGGCCGGAGTCGCGGACGACGAGCTTCAGCCTGGCGCCGTCCAGGCCGCCGGCGGCGTTGATCCGGTCGATCTCCACCTTCAGGGAGTTCTGCTGCGAGATGCCCAGCACCGCGAAAGGGCCGCTCATCGGGGAGATCAGCCCGATCTGGATCTCTGGCTTGTCGCCCGCCGCCTTGCCCGAGCATCCGGCCGCGGTGAGCGCCAGCACCGCGAGTCCCGCGGTCAGCGTGCCGACTGGTCCGCGCATCTCCACCCCCACCATGTTGTTCCTATTAATGGAATGCAGTTTCACTATGCCCGGGACGCTATAGATCGTCCCACCCGGTGTCAATAGGTCTGACTTTTCGGCAGCGAACACGCACGAGGGGTATGAACAGCGAGAACATGGAAGGCGCGCCCGCCGGAGGGCGGGCGCGACCCTGGGGCGTCAGGCCGGTTCGGCGGCGTAGCCCATGAGAGCGGAGATTCGCCCCGTCACGGTGAGCAGCGCCTCGGCGCACGAGTCCGCTTCGCTGCGGAACCGCTCCACGGGCCCGCAGACGCTCACCACCGCGACCGGAACACCGTGGTGATCGAACACGGGGGCGGCGACGGACGCCGCGCCGGACTGGCGTTCGGCGAACGAACGGGCGTAGCCGCGGCTCCGGATGACCGACAGCTCCGTCCGCAGGGCGTCCGGGTCGATGACCGTCCGGTCGGTGAGCCGGCTGAGATGGTCGGCCGACAGGTACGTCTCGATGTCCGGCTGCGGCAGGAAGGCCAGGAACGCCTTCGACGACGCCCCGGCGTGCAGCGGGAACGGGACGCCCAGCGACACCGACATGATCACCTCCCGGTCCGGTGTCACCTGGTCGACGTAGACCCGCTGCGCGCCGACCCGGGACGACAGCGTTGCGGTCTCCCGCGTGGCGCGCGACAACTGGACCAGGTGCGGCGCGGACATCCGGCGGACGTCGATGTGGCCCAGGTAGGCCAGGCCGAGCCGCATCGCGTTGAGCCCGAGCGCGTACCGGCGCGTCTCCTCCTCGACCTGGACCAGCCGGCGGCTGCGCAGCGAGGTGAGGATCCGGTGGACGGCGGGCTTGGAGAGCCCGAGCGCGTCGGCGATCTCGGTGACGCCCAGCGTCCGGGTCTCCGTCTCGGTGAACAGCACCAGTACATCCGCCGCCCGCTCCACCGTCGTGGTCGACTGGCGGGGTCGCCCGGCGGCGCGGGCCTGCTGCGGCATGGCGGGGATCTCCGGCTCAGTCCCGGCGCAGCCCGACGGGCACGGGCGGGTCGGTGACGATCCTGGTGTCCAGGAACTCCCACCAGTCGTCCTGGCTGACCCGCTCGCCCTCCCACTCGGCGTCGGCCTTCAGACCGCCGAGCGCGGCGCGGTAGGCGCCCCACGCGGCCTCGTCCTCGAAGGCCGCCCAGTTCTCGATGGTGTAGACGTCGCCGATCACGCTGTAGAACCAGCGCACCTCCTTGACCGTGGGCAGATCACGGTAGAACCAGCGCTCGCGGTCCTCCAGCCACGCCCAGAACTCCTTCTGGTTCCGGCGGGACCGCTCGCTCAGCTTCATGCGGTAGACGAGGTAGATCACCCGACGCCTCCAAGCGTTCCGATGTTTGAAACAGCGTTACACATTGGCCATCGTAACCGGGAGAGGCGGAGCAACGGCACACCTCCGTGCCGAGATCGTGTGAGAAGCCGCCTCCCTCCCGAAGAAGCCGGGGTCCGGTGAGTCCCGAGGCGTGAGCGTCGAGGGCAGGCCGTCGGCGGCGGCGCCCCCGCCACCGGATCGCCGCCCACGTCAACCACCTGCAGTGTCACCCTGCTCAACTCCGCATCCGTCGTTGGGCCCCGTCGAAGTCGTCCGCGTCCCTGGAGTGGGCCGCGGCCGCCGCGAGAACTGCGTCATCTCCGGCCCAGCGGAACCGGCAAGACCCACTTCCTGATCACCTACCGGAAGGTCGAGGACTGCGACCCGACGCGGGCACAGGCCAGGCTCCTCGCTCACCATCACCGCCGACACCCACACCAGCGTCCTCCCAGAGGTCGCGCGAAGCCGCTGCAGCACTGGTGCCAAGGAAGCCCCGGCCTTCCGCAAGTGGGCCGCGTGAAACTCAAAGCCAGAACCAACGGATTGAAAGTCCGGAACTCTGGTACCAGGACAGTTCCGCACCGCTCCGTCCACATTCGGGGGCCGTCTCCGTGTCGTCCGCTGTCGTGTAGGCGCCGCCGTGCTCCGGAACCGCCGAACAGACAACGAGCCAACAGGGTCTGCCGACGATCATGTGCAGGCCTTCAGGGGACCGTCCGGTGGCGTCCACCGGTCGCCGAACCACGTCTGCGTGCGCGGGGCCGACCGGAGCACGTTCGACCTGCGACCCCGACCGCGGAACTATCCTCACGCCGGGGACGGTTCTGGTGTGATCAAGCTGCTGAACTGCGAGGACTGCTCGATCCCGCGCACCCAGGATGCTTCCGCGGCTGGGACACGCCATTCCAGGGCGCCCTGCCGACCGTGGAGGCAGGGCAGGGCGGCGATGCTGCCCCAGGTCGCACGTCCACTTTATTCGCGAAAACAGCCCACGACGATCAACGACGGCCAACCATGCAGCGGCCATCAAATGCTGGTCAGAGGGGTACGCCCAACGAATGTCGACGGTGGTCAACTAGGCCGTATATGACGACGCGGGTTCGATTCCCGCCACCTCCACTCTGAACGACGTGTGCTCGGCGCCCGCTGCGCGGCCGCCTTCGCCGTGTCGTTCCGTCCTGTTTTCTGGGGGCGCCCCCCAGACCCCCGGGTGTGGGAGCTCCGCCCCCACACCTCTGCTGGCTGAGCTTGTTGCTCACCTTGCCCGGGGCGCGTGGTTAGGGCACCTTTGCCTACAGCGGCGGTCTGCATCTCGTGCAGGTCGCCGCTTTGTCGTGTTTGCCGGCGGTGTGGAGGCTCCGTTCCCACGTCTGCCGCGAGCATCATGCCCTTGGCTCGCGACGAGGGTCGTTGAATCAGTTGTGTTAGAGCGGTGGTCTGGATGTGGGGAGTCGAGGTTCGCGCATCTGGGGTGATGGTTTGGGTTTTGCGCGGGCTTTGCTTGTCGTGTCGTCTGTGCTGCTTGGCTTCTGATGGGTGTGCGTGGGGTGGGTTGGCGTAGATTTTGGTGGGTGAGGTTGGCTTTGGGGGTGGGAGAGCGGGTCTCGGTGCGGCGGGTGCGGGCGGAGGATGAGGCGCGGTTCGTTGAGCTGGCCAGGGAGAGTGTCGCGTTTCATCGGCCCTGGGTTGGGTTGCCAAGGTCGGCGGGGGAGTTCGCGGCGTATCTTGGGCGGTTTGACCAGGTTGCGGCGGTGGGGATGGTGATCTGCCTGCGGGAGGGCGGGGATCTCGTCGGGACCGTCAATGTCAACGGGATCGTCCGCGGGTGCTATCAGCGCGGCATGCTCGGGTATGCGGCCTTTCTGCCTTACGCGGGACGGGGATACGTGGGCGAAGGGGTCGGGCTCGCGGTCGCGTATGCCTTCGGGGAGTTGGGGTTGCATCGGGTCGAGGCGGACATTCAGCCGGGGAATTCGGCGTCCCTGCGGCTGGTTCGGCGGCTCGGGTTCCGCAAGGAGGGGATCTCGCCGGGGTTCATCAAGATCGACGGGGTGTGGCGGGACCATGAGCGGTGGGCCCGCACGGCTGACCATGTTTATTGATCTTGCAAAACAGACATATCACTGCAAAGTATCTCCGTGTCGTTGATCTCGGTGGGAGGTCGGCTGGTGGGCGTCCGCAGCGCGGAGTGGCCGGACGCCTTGGACGTACGCGGTCTTCTGGAGGGCGGGTGGCGGCCTACGCCGATCCGCGACTTCATCCTCAAGGTGCACAGCCGGTGCAACCTCGCGTGCGACTACTGCTACATGTACGAGATGGCCGACCAGGGCTGGCGGAAGCAGCCGCGGCGCATGTCACGGCAGGTCATCGAGTGGACGGCGCAGCGCATCGCCGAGCATGCCCGGATGAACCTGTTATCCGAGGTCGAGGTCGTCCTGCATGGCGGGGAGCCGCTGCTGGCGGGTGCCGAGCACTTGCGGCATGCGATCGAGGTCATCTTGGCCGATTGCGGGCCGGATGTGCGTGTCGGTTTCAGTGTGCAGACCAACGGCGTCCTACTCGACGAGTTGTTCCTGGACCTGTTCGCCGAGTACGACGTCACGGTGGGCGTGAGCGTGGACGGCGACGAGGAGGGGCATGACCGGCACCGGCGGCGTGCCGATGGGCGCGGTAGTTACCGTGCGGTGCGGGACGGGATCGAGCGGCTCACCGATCTGCGGTACCGGCATCTGTTCGGTGGTCTGCTGAGTACGGTCGAGCTGCGCAACGACCCGATCGTCACCTATGAGTCGCTGCTGGCCTTTGGGCCGCCCGAGGTGGACTTCCTGCTGCCGCACGGGAACTGGGACGCGCCTCCTCCGGGACGTCCACCGGACGAGTCGACGCCCTACGGGGACTGGCTCATCGAGATTTTCGACCGCTGGTACGCCGTGGAGGCCGCGGACGTGCGCATCCGGTTGTTCAGCGAGATCATCCGGCTGCTGTTCGGGCGGATGTCGGCCAGCGAGGCCGTCGGGCTGTCCCCGGTGGCCGTGGCCGTGGTGGAGACGAACGGTGAGATCGAGCAGGTCGACTCGCTGAAGTCCGCCTACGAGGGGGCAGCGGGTACACGGCTGCATGTTTCTCGTGACCGAGGTGCCGGTCGGTGTCTTCTTGCGGAAGCACCGCCAGAGCGACCGGTTCGGCCGCTGTCTTCCGATGCTCGGGGCCATCGATGGGGCGGAAGCGCTGCTGCGCACGTCCGGTCGGCACGAACAGCACCGCCGGGACTTTCTGGACGAGCTGGCGGTGGCCATGGAGGAGATCTCTGACCTGCATCTGCTGCTCGTCGTGCGTGAGGACGAGGTTGACCGGGCGGTGGATCTCGCGGCCCGGCTCGGCCAGGCGCGGCCCGCCGCCTATTCGCTCGGGCCAATGACACCGGAAACGGCCCGGGCGGCCGTTGAAGAGCCACTGGAGCACGCCGGAGTTTCTGCCGGGGCCATCGCCAACGCGCTGGTACGGGAGATTCGGACCGTACGGACGGCGGGTCGCGTCCAGCGAACGGCGCGGGTGGAGCCCGCACTGCTGCAACTGGTTTGCGCACGCCTGTGGGAGGACCTGTCCGGCGACACCGAGATCGCCGAGGAACGTCTGCGCACCGAGGCGAACCGTGTGCTGAAGGATTACTGCGCGCGCAGCCTCGCCACGATCGCCGCTGACCAGAGCCTTCCGGTGGCGACCGTCTTCGCTTGGTTCCGTACCGTGTTCGGCGGGCCGCAGGGACGCGCCGGCGTCCTCGCCGCCCGTTCATGCGAGGACGTGTCCGAAGCCGTTGTCGAGGCCGCGCAGGACGCCCATCTCATCCGGGCCCGCGTCCGAGGGGGAGACCGGTACTACGAGTTGCAGCACCCCAGACTCATCGAACCCGTGCGGCAACTTGGTGAAAGCGCGGTCCCCGTCCGCCGGCCGGGACCAGTGGCGCGGCTTTACCAGGCACGGCGGGCGCTGGCGGACGGCGATCTGGAACTTGCGCGCCGCCATGCGGAGGCGGCCGCCAGAACATGCGGAGCGGGAGATCTCAGGGTGCTCGCCGACACGAAGGCCTTCCTCGGCGATATCGCGTACGAGCGGAGGGACGCCGAGACGGCGGTCCGCCACTATCTGGAGGCCGCAGCGACCTTTGAGGCTGTTCCGGACAACGCGGCGGTCGGCTGGCTGCTGACCGGAATCGGCCGCGTGCTGCTGCCGAGCGAACCTGGCGCTGCGGTGCGCCACCTTCGGGCAGCCGCGAGCCGGCTGCCGCACGAGCTGTCGATCCAGACCGCCCTCGGCCAGGCGCTCTTGCGGGCCGGGCGGACGCGTGCCGCCCGCGCGGTGTTCGAAGACGTCCTTGGCCGTGACAGCAGCAACCGCGAAGCGCTCAGCGCACGGCGTGCCATGACCGGGATCGGTTGATCAGTTGTGATGAACCACCTATCGGTGGGTTTCGTAAGGTTCTCTGCTGGATGAGCGGACACGCCGCCGACCGTCGGTGATCGCTTCCGGCTACCCGACGATCACGTATCGGAGTGAGCTCAGAACAGTCGTAAGCCACCGGATCTTACTAGAGCCGCCAGGTCCACTAAGGACTTCGCGGTCTGAATTTTTGAATCAATTCTGGGCATGCGGTGAAGGTGCTATAAATCTCTCTTGAAGGCCGCTGCCTATGCTGATATCAAGGCGCACGTTTGTCTGGTTTATCCATCTTTTGACCGGATGGGGCCCGATGTCTGTTTGACGGCTAAATGGGCACAGATTTACGCATATGTTAGGAAGTGCAATCCGTGCCCGCTGCTCCATCGATCCCCGGCACCCGCCCCGGCGGCTTGCTGAGCCGGTCGTTGGGGAAAGTGTCGGTCCGACGTCGGAATTTCGCCATCATCTCCGGCGCCTCGGCGGTCTCGCAGCTCGGCTCGATGAGCGTGGCGGCCGCCGGCCCGCTGCTGGCCCTGTCCCTCACTGGATCTCCGGTGCTGGCGGGCTGCGTCACCGCCGCAAGTGCGCTGCCCGAACTCCTGCTCCATGTGCCGGCGGGACTGCTGGTCGATCGATTCGATCGCCGCCGGGTGATGTGGTGGAGCCAGACGGTGCGGGTGGTCTTCGCAGTGATCACCTGTTTATCCCTGGCGTGGTGCGACTCGGCCGCCATCCTGATCGTCATGGCGCTGGTCGATGCTTCTTGTACGGTCTTCTATGAGGTGGCGGAGATCGCCACGGTTCCGAACCTTGTTCCGACGAGGTCCTTGAAAGCGGCGATCGGAAGCAATGAGGCCAAACTCAATGCGTCGATGGTCCTTGGCCGCCCACTTGGCGGAGCATTGCTCACGGTCAACGCGTTGGCACCCTGGATCGTGGCAGCGTGCACCTCGCTGTTCCCGCTGCTCGGCTTGCTCATCATCGGACTGCCGGGGCGCCGCGGATTTTGGCAGCGCCTGAAAGTTGCGTTGTGCCGCCTATCCGGACGCCGGACGATGTTCCGTGACCAGCGGTCCGACCGACCGGTCGCCGGTGCGGGAGAGGCGCCGTCGGCCGCTGGAGACGGCGGTACGCAGATCCCCGTCCCGACGCTCAGGGACGTGCTGAAGAAGCTCGCTCAGGATTCCTTCTCGCGCGCGGTGCTCGCAGTCTGCGTACTGACGAACTTTCTTTTCCAGGTCATCGTGCTGCTGCAGATCTATCTGGCCGAGCGGCAGGGAATTCCTAGTTACCTGGTCGGCCTGATGCTCTCTTGTTCTGGCATCGGAGGGGTTGCGGGCGCGGTGGTGTCGCCCTGGCTCATTCGCCGGAGAGCGCCTTCCGTCGTGTCGGTGTTCCTCTGCGTAGTGGTCTGGATACCCTTGGTCTTCGTGGCAACTCTCCAGCAGAATCCGGTGGTCGGACTGGCCATGTGGGGATTGTGCAGCGTTGTCGGCGTGTATATCAACGTCGCGCTCAGGGCACACCAGGCCGAGACCTTTCCTAACGGGCAGTTCGGCAGGATAATCGGTATCACTCGCTTCTTGAGTGTCGGGGCGGTGGCGCTGGGCGCGTTCAGCGGCGGCTGGATCATCCGGTTGCTCGGCATTCATGGGACCGGTCTTCTCGTTGGAGTCATGTTCGCCGCGATTCCGATGATGCTCATGGTTTTCTATTTCAGCGACCTCCGCGGCTTTCTCGTCGATGTCTCCGGGCGGATGCGGAAAGTGACCGAGGCGGAGTGCCAGAGGATGGCAGGGGCCGCACGGCGAGTGATGGCCGGGCCTTCGAAGGACACGGATCCCGCGCTGCTCGGGGAAGCGGAGACCCCGAGAAAAGCTCCGGTGAGCTGTTCGGCGCCCGCCGGGCGCCGTTGACCGGCTTCGGCTGTGGGGTGGCCGCGCAGGGCCGGCCGCGAGATCCTGTGCGAAGTGTGTCCTAGGACGCAGTAATCGACGGCTCGTGCGTCATAGTGTGTCGCTCGGTTTTCGGGCGTCCACCGAGCGGTCGGTAGGCGACCATCCGTCGCACACGCGGGCGGGGCGGAGGCGGAACGTTTGATCACGTCGCTGAATGTCGATGATCAGCATCGGCTCGTCGAGGCGATCCGTCGTATCGACGCGATGAGCGTCCAGCGGGAGCGTTCCGTCCATGTGCAGGCGTTGGAGCGGGATCTCGGGCACCGGCTGGACTACGTGCACCACGACAAGGAAATGCTCGACGTGTGGGCGCTCGTCGACGCCCTGCTCAACTATCCGGGCGCGGCGCATGCCCTCGTGCGGATTCTGCAGACGTTCTATCCGACCAGCCTGCCGGTGCGGGCGCTTGGCGAGGTCGTCGCAGAGCTGCTTCCCGAGCCGTGGCTCGATCAGACCGAGCGGCGCGAACTCCATGAGCTGATCACTTCGCTGGAGCGGACGGACCCCGGCCTGTCGCATCTCGGCAGGTTCCCGATGCTCTACCGGCGGGCGGTCGGACCGGCCTGGCCGCAGCTCGACCGGGAGGTCCGCAGTCTGCATGACGTCGTCGCCCTCTTGGAGGAGATGCCCGCGGGACGGGACGCCACGCCGCCGCTGCTGCTGTTCGTGAGCGATTTGGCTGAGTACGCCGGTTATCCGACCGCGGCGCCCTTCCGTGACTGGGTGCGCCGCCAGGTGGAGGCGCAGGGGCTGAACGGCGCCGTCTTCCTTGGAGACCGGTCCCCGGAGGTGACGCGGGGCGAGCCGGAGCCGTCCGAGAACTACCTGGTCATCGAGTGCGCGCCGGACGCGCTGGAGGCGGACCGCTATCTGGTCACCGCGTGGCTCCAGGTGGGCCGCGAACCCGGCAGCACGCTGCAGTGCAGCGACGAGGCGTTACCGCTGAGCCGGATCCCCGAACTCCTCGAACGGCTGCTGACCTCGGAGAGCTCCGTGATCGGACGGCCCAGTCCCGATCTCACGATCGAGTTCATCCTGCCGCGCGCCCTGCTGGACCAGCCGGTCGAGCAGTTCAAGATCAACATTGCCAGGGTCGAGCACCGCATCGGCATCCGGTATCCGGTGGTCGTGCGCAGCCTCGACCGGATGCGCGAGGCCGCCGTCCACCACGACTGGCGGCGCAAGTGGGACTGGCTGTCCGGGCACTCGATCGATGCCCCGGTCTGCCTGCTGGCCCGGCCCGGCGAATGCGACAAAGAGGAGCTCTACTCCAAGCTTGCCGGAGCGTCCACGGCCGTCCTCGCGCTGGCGTTCCCGCCCTGGAGCCGGGCGGACGACGACGAGCCGGACGAGCACTGGGTCGGCCTGGTCGCCGGCATCCCCGTCGTCGCGTGGTGCCGGGACGGCCGCGACCCCGCGCAGTTCGCCAGGGAGGTCAAAGGCCTCCTGGCCGCGGACGTGCTGAAGCTGCCGCGCCGCACGATGGACCTTCGCAGGCAGGCGCTTTCCGGCGGCCCGGAGGGCGCCGGATCCGGGCATTTGGGCCTGCATCTGACGCTCGTGTTCGACGATGCCGACCGCATTCCCGAGCCGTACGTGCGGCTCCGGCCCCCCGCATAGCACCCTCCCGGAAGGCGTCCGCGATGACAGAACCAGAGACCAGCGGCCTCAACGGCGACTGGCGTATCTACCGGGGCGACAGCAGTCCGCACGACCGGGTGCGGAGGCTCCCGCCGCCTCCGCCATGGCGCCGGTTCAGCCAGGCGGACGCGGCCGGGGGACGCTGGCAGCGGGAGTTGCAGCAGGCGATCTCCTACCGGCCGGACGAATCGGTGGTCGACCGGGTCAACGCGGCCGTCCTGCTGCGGCGCCCGCTGCTGGTGATGGGCAAGCCGGGATCGGGCAAGTCCACTCTGGCCTACAACGTCGCCTACGAACTCGGGCTCGGCTCCGTCCTGTACTGGTCGATCACGAGCAACACGACGCTGCAGACCGGCCTCTACGACTACGACGCGATCGGCCGGCTGCACGAGACCAGCCTGCGCGGCGCGGGCGGGCGGGAGGACACGGCCGAGCCGCCGGACATCGGCCGCTATATCCGGCTCGGCCCGCTCGGTACGGCGCTCCTGCCCGGCGACCAGCCCCGCGTCCTGCTCATCGACGAGCTGGACAAGAGCAACATCGACCTGCCGAACGACCTGCTCAACGTCTTCGAGGAGGGCCGATTCAACATCCTGGAGCTGCAGCGGCTGCCGGAGGAGCAGTCGCGCATCCACGTGATGACCGCCGACGGCGGCGCGCGGGTCCCGATCGACCGCGGCGAGGTGCGCTGCGGAAACTTCCCCATCGTCATCATCACCAGCAACGGTGAGCGCGAGTTCCCGCCCGCGTTCCTGCGCCGGTGCGTCCGGCTGGTGATCGAGCCGCCGGACCGGGACCGGCTCGCGGAGATCATCGAGGCGCATCTCGGCGCGGACGCCCGTTCCGTGAGCGACGGGCTCATCGAAGAGTTCCTCGCGCGCCGATCGGACGGGGCGCTGGCCACAGACCAGCTCCTCAACGCCGTCTACCTCGCGACGTCCGGAAGCAGGCCGCCCGAGGCCAAGCTGCAGGAGATTCTCGACGCCGTGCTCCGTCCCATCGAGCGGCCCGGCGCGGGATGATCCGGCAGCTCGTCGAGGCCCTGCAGGCGCTCGACCCACAGCCCACGGCGGAGGAGGTCGCTGACGCGCTGTGGCTCGCCGACTGGTTCCGGACGAATGAGGGCCCCACGCATCTGGCGACGGACGGTTCCGGAGAACCGGGCGAGGGCGGGTCTCCTGGCCCGGTACTTCCGCCGACCCCTCCGCCAGAGCCTCCCGAGGTCTCCGAGCGCGAGCCTCCGCCGCCGCGCCCGGCGGAGGCGGGACTCTACCTGACCGGGCAGGACGTGCCGGCGACCGCGCTTCCCGTCCGGATGCCCGCCATGCCGGCCATCTCGCAGCCCTTGCCGCTGTCCCGCGCCCTGCGCCCGCTGCGCACGACCGTGCCGTCGCTGACCCGCGAGCGGCTCGACGAGACCGCGACCGCGCAGCGCATCGCCGAGACCGGGGTCTTCGAGACCGTCATGGTGCCGGCGCAGGAGCGGCGGCACGATCTGGCCCTCGTCGTGGACGTCGGCCCGTCGATGGTCGTGTGGCGGCAGACGGTCGACGAGCTGAGGCTGCTGCTGCAGCAACTCGGCGCGTTCCGCGACATGCGGACCTGGTACCTGGACACCGGTGCGCACCGGCTGTCGCTGCGCACCGGTTCGGCCTTCGGGGTCGGCGCCGAGCGCGATCCCGACGAGCTGGTCGATCCGACGCGCCGGCGCCTCATCCTGGTCGTCAGCGACTGCATCGGCGCGGCCTGGCAGGACGGCCGGTCCGCCGCGCTGCTCGACCGGTGGGGCCGCGCCGGCACCGTCGCGATCGTCCAGCCCCTGCCGCAGCGGCTGTGGTGGCGGACCGCGGCGGCGATCGAGCCGGTCCGGTTCGGCGCGTCGGCTCCAGCGGTGGCCAACGAACGGCTCACCGTCACGCGGGCGGCGCTGCAACTGCCCGGCTCCCGGCCGCAGGGCATCGCGATCCCGGTGGTCGAGCTGAGCGAGCGCTGGCTGCGGTCGTGGGCGGGCCTGGTGGCGCGCGGCGGCCGGAACGTGATGGGGGCCGCTCTGTTCACCGGCCGGCCGATGGCGCACCCGCCGCCCGCCGAGCCGGACGCCGTTTCGGCGGAAATGCGGGTGAAGCAGTTCAGGGCCGCGTCATCGCCGGCGGCGTTCAAGCTCGCCACGTTCCTCGCGGCGGCCCCGTTGCGGCTGCCGGTCATGCGCCTGGTCCAGCAGGCCATGCTGCCGACCTCCACGTCGGCCGATCTGGCCGAGGTCTTTCTCAGCGGCCTGCTGCGGATGGCCGTCCGTCCGTCCGGCGGCGGCGAGGAGGAGATCGCCTACGAGTTCCACGACGGGGTCCGGGAGATCCTGCTGCAGGGGCTGCGCAGACGCGAGGTGCACCAGGTGCTGCGCGCGGTGTGGGGCGTCGTCCGCGAGCGCATCGGCTCGTCACTGGACTTTCCGGCACTGCTCGCGGCGGTGAGCCGCGGGGAGACGCCACTGCCGCCCGACCTGCCTTTCGCGCAGGTCGCGGCGCAGGCGCTGGTCGGCCTCGGCGGGCCTTACCGCCAGATGGCGAAACAGCTGACCAGCGGCGAGCCCGTGCTCGAGGCGGTCCCGGACGCGGACATCGCGGACGGGGACGCCGGCCGCGCCACGATGCGGGAGGCGACCGCGAGCGACGAGCCCGCACCGTTGCCACGCCGATGGCTGCCGGGCCGCAATCCGGATTTCGTCGGACGTGACCGGCTTCTCACCGAGGTCCGGGCGGCGTTGCGCGAAGGCGCGGCGGCACTCCTGCCGCACTCGGAGTTCGGTCTGGGAGGAGAGGGCAAGTCCAATCTCGCGGTCGAGTACGCCTATCGCCACGCCGACGATTACGACCTGGTGTGGTGGATTCCGGCCGAGCAGACGACGTCGGTCCGCGCAGCGCTCGCCCTGCTGGCACGGCAGCTCGGCATGCCGATGAGCGACGACATCAAGGAGACCGTTGACGGCGTCCTGCGTGCGCTGCGGGCCGGCCGGCCCTACGACCGCTGGCTGCTGATCTACGACAACGCGCAGGACCCGGACCAGGTCGTCCCGCTGACCCCGTCGGCACTCGACGTCTCCGGGCAGGGTCTCGGGCCGGGCCGCCACGTTCTGGTGACCTCACGCGACCGCAGCTGGGAGTGGCACACTTCCGTGGTGGACGTCGGCGTCTTCGAACGGACGGAGAGCATCGCCCTGCTCCGGCGCCTGGTGCCGCGCCTGTCCGAGGACGAGGCCGACATGCTCTCCGAACGCGTGGGCGACCTTCCCCTGGCGGTCCTCCAGGCCGCGGCATGGCAGGCCGTCACCGACGGCACGGTAGAGGACTACCTGCGGTTGTTCGATAGGCGCCTGACCGATATCGCCTCGGCGGCCTCGTCCGGCGACGATTTCCCGGAGTCGCTGGCGGCCGGTGTGAGCCTGAACGTCGATCTCCTCCAGGAGGAGGACCCCGTCGCCTGGCCGCTGCTGGAACTGTGGGCCGTCTTCGGCCCCGAGCCGGTGTCCTGCAAGCTGCTGGCCGCCGGCGCGTCGGCCGCGCTGCCCGCCCGGCTGGCGGGGCTGCTGGCCGACGAGACGCGGCTGCGGGACGCGATGCGAGCGATCGCCCGGTTCTCCCTCGCCCGCTTCGATGAGGAGTCGGCGACACTCCAGATCCATCGCCTCGTCCGGGCCATCCTCAACGACCGGCTCGGCGAGGACGGGCGGCACCGCGTCCGGGAGCATGTTCACGCGATCCTGGCCGCGGCCACCCCGGGAGAGGAACCGGAGGTGGAGTCGACCTGGGAACTCCGGTCCGAGATCACCCCGCACGTGGTCCCGTCCGGCGTCTTCGACGCGGACAGCTCGAACATCCGCAACGTGGGCATCGACCAAGCGCAGTACCTCTACAAATCGGGGGACTTCGAAGGCAGCCGGCGGCTGGCGGAGATCGCCCTGGACCGGTGGCTGGAGCGGTACGGCTCGGACGATGAAAACGTTCTCGACATCTCCCGCGTCCTCGCGAACGCGCTGCGCGGGCTGGGCGACAACAGGGCGGCCGCCGAGCTCAGCGAGGAGAACCTCACGCGGACGCGCAGGAAATTCGGCGCCGATCACATGCAGACGCTCTTCGCCGCCGGGGGATTCAGCGCCGACCTGCGCTTCGTCGGCGACTTCCGCAGGGCTCACGAGGTCGACCTCGACGCTTCGCGCCGCATGCGCCAGCTGTACGGGGAGGGTGCGTCCGACACTCAGCTCGCCGCCACCAATCTGGCCGTCGACCTGCGGATCCTGGGCAGATTCCAGGAGGCCTACGACATCGACCAGGAGGTCTGGCACCGGCAGAACGGGCCTGGCCAGGCCTACCGGCAGTGGTTCCGCACCACTCACCACCTGGCGCGAGACCTGCACGAGCTCGGGCAGTACGAGCAGGCCTGCGCCCTGCAGACGGAGAGCCTGGACAACCTGCGGCCGGTTCTCGGTCCCGGGCATTCGCTCGTCCTGCAGGCCAAGATGAACCATGCGGGCACGCTGCGGAAGCTCGGGCGGTTCCAGGAGGCGCACCGCCTGGCCACCGAGACGTTCGCCGCCCATGTCCGCAGGTTCGGTGAGCACCATCCGAACACGCTGGCCAGCAGGGTCTGCCTGGCGCTCGCCACCTGCGCGCTCGGGCACCCCGACCAGGCGCTGCCGCTCATCGACGAGGCGCTGGACGGGTATCGCATGTCGATGGGGGAGGAGCACCCCTTCGTGCACGTCTGCGCCATCGACAGAGCGGTCGTGCTGCGGCGGCAGGCGGAGGTGTACGCCGCGCAGGAGGCCGACCAGGCGGCGCTGTCCAGCCTGGAAGCCGGCACTCTCGGACCGGACCATTACTACGCGTTGTGCGCCACGGTGGGGCTGGCCAACGACTACTACCTGCTCGGTGAGTTGGAGGCCGCCGTCCGGCTGCTGTCCGACGTGCGGGGCAAGATGATCGGCGCGCTCGGCGAGCGGCATCCGTACTCCCTCGCCGTCGCATTGAATCTGGGGCGGGCTCGCGTCGCCATGGGCGGTGACGCACGGGACACAGCCCCGGCCCTGGCCTCGCTGGCGCGAACGCTCGGCCGTGATCACCCGGAGGTACGCGCCGCCGAACGCGGCGAAATGCTCGAATGCGACATCGAGCCCACTGCTCTGTAAGCAGGCCTGCCGGCCGGGTCAGTTGCTCTGCGCGGGCTGAGCGCGTGCGAGATCGCGCTGGACAGTGCGTTCGATGTGGCCGATCAGTTTCATCAGGTCCGGGCAGTACACCGACGGGTTGAGATAGCCGTGGCCCTCCCGGTAGCGGTGCGCATAGGCGCCGCCGCCGCAGACGTCACGGATCCCGCATGTCGTGCATGTGGCCGACAACGCCGCGAGACCGATCTGCCGCGCGACCACGCCCGGATGCAGCAGCGCGTCGTCGAAGCGGTGATCGAAGACGGTGAGGCCCGTCTCGGGCGCACCGGCGTACGAGGTCTTCAGCGAGTCGACCTGCTGGAGCGTCCCATCGGTGTCGACGACGAGCATGGCGACCGGTGACAGCCCGACGTTCTCGCTCTGGCTCTGCCCGCCGAGCAGCACATTGATGATCTCTTCGAACATCCGGACACCGGTTTCCTTGCGCGGTGCGTGGTACCAGCGGTCGAACACCGCGATGAGCCAGTCGGCATACGGAGTGCCGCCGCCGTCCACGGGGCGGCGTGGGGGTGGGGCCGACCAGGTTCCGTGCGGAAGCAGGAAGTCGATGCGCGGTGGACCCGTCTCCAGGAGGGCCTCGTACGTCCGGATCGGATCGTTGTCGAGGTCCACGGTGCAGAGGAGACCCCGGTAGAGCCGCCGATGTGAGCCCGCGAGCCGGTTCAGCCCGCGCATGACGTCGGCGTGACTACCGCGCCCGTTGGCGCGGAGCCGGTGCCGGTCGTGCCCGTCGCGGTCGCCGTCGAGGCTGACCGATACGCCCACATCGTGCTCGTCCAGCATCGCCAGCATCACGTCGGTGAGGAGCACGCCGTTCGTCTGGGTGCTCAGCTCGACGTCACAGGAGGGCGGCATGGCCGCACGGAAGCGGCCGACGGCTTCGGAGATGGCCGTCTTTCCCGCCAGCAGCGGCTCGCCCCCATGGAGGACGATCGCCACGTTGGCGAGCGCGTGTTCCCGGGCATGCTCGGCAATTCTCTCGGCCGTGGCGGTGAGTACCCTGGTCGGCATCGCACCCGGCCGCGTCCGCCACGACTGGTCCGCGCTTTCATAGACGTAGCAGTAGTCGCAGGCCAGGTTGCAGCGGCCGTGAATCTTGAGGACGAACTCCGAGAACGGCATGGGGCGCCATCCGCCGGCCGTCAGCGCAGGAATGTTGAGCCCGTGAAACGGCCATTCGACGGACATCAGACGTGGTTGGTGAATCTGGCCCGGACGGCATGCGGGTGGAGCAGTTCTGCACGGGCGCGCCGGAGGGCGGAGCTCAGGACCGTCCCCTCGGACGGTTCGGAGACGTGCAGCTCGCGGGGGGTGAGAAGGGGCTGGCAGGAGGCGGCACGGTTGTTGGATTCTGATGCGCAGCCATGAGTGTCGGGCATGGCCGTCTCCCTGTCTCGTACAGTGAATCGCGTCGCTGCTTCCTCTGTGGCCTCAGGGGCGGCAGCCTAGCCGCGACGCGGCGATCGTATGAACCCGACGCCCGCACGCGTCCTGACCCACAATAGACGCGCGGTGTTCTTTCGTGTCGCTCCGCCGGGCCATTGTTCTTTGGCGGCTGAAGCTACATCTTGTTGTCGAATCCCGCCCCGACAGGCTGTGGGCTGCGGAGTTCTTCGCGGACACGGTGCATGGCCGAGCTCAGAACCGTTCCCCCGCGCAGTTCCGAGGCGTCCAGTTCGTGGCGGGTGAGAAGAGGGAGGGGGAAGGAATCCCTGGGGTCGCTCGACTCTGATGTGCTGCCATGAGTGTCCGGCACGGCCGTCTCCCCCTCTTGTCCCATTGATCGGAAATGCGTCGCGCTCCCTCTGCGGGCTCAGGGGCGTACGCCTAGTCGCGACGCGACGATCATACGGATCGGACGTCCGCATGCACGTCGAACCGCGAAAGACGCGCCGCCGAATTTTTTGCGACGCCCCACCCGGTCGTTGCCCTTGGGCGGCCGAAGCTGCACGTTGTTGTCGAATCCGGCCAGGGCATGGCGAGGACCACGCTGTTCTTCGAGGACGAGCCGCAGGTGGGAGCTCAACGCCGCTCCCTCCGAGAGACCGAGAAGTCCAGCTCGCGAGGGGTGCGGAGGGGGCCATGGCGAGGGAGCCGCGGCGCCAGGGTTGTGCGGTGGCATGGGCGGAGTGTGATGGTTGACGCATTTTTCTTGTCGGGGGCGGTTGAGGGTTGCAGAGTGGGATCGGTGGCGACCAGCGGTGAGGTGCCTGTGACGGAGACCGTGCGCCCGGCGCCGGGAGGATGGCGGCCTGGGGGAATGTGTTCGTTCCTTGTGTGCGACATCGCGAGCTTCAATGACGCGTCGCGTGTCGATCCGGTGCGTGTGCGGGTGCGGAAGGCGATGTACGACGGGCTCGACCGGAGTCTGGCGGGGGCCGGGCTGCGGCTGGACGAGTGCTACCACGAGGATCGCGGGGACGGGGTCATGGTCGTCCTGCCGCCGGACGTGCGGACGGAGCTGCTGCTGACGGCGGTGCTCGACCGGCTGCGCGCGGAAGTGCGGCATCACAATGCGGCGGCGAACGAGGCCACGCGGATGCGCCTGCGGGTGGCGGTCAACACAGGTGAAGCCGAGTCGGACGGGCGCGGCATCGTCAGCACGGCGCTGACGCACGCGTTCCGGCTGCTGGACGCGGCGCCGCTGAAGGAGGCGGTGGCCGCGGCCGAGACCGGGATCGCGCTGATCGTGTCGCGGCGGGTGTACGACGACGTGGTGAGCCAGGGCCGGGGCCTGGTCGATCCGGGCGACTATTACCAGGTCAAGGTGAAGGTGAAGGAGACCTCCGACGACGCGTGGGTCATGGTGCCCGGGGGGCGGCCCGTCCGTCCGGCGGGCAGGGTGCCCGCGGTGCCCACGGAGCAGGTGCCCGAGGCCGCCGGGTTCGAGGCGTACCCCGCGGACGTGCCGGTGGCCGACCTGTTCCGCGTCGTGGACGGCCTGCTGGAGATCCCCCGCCTGCGCGCCGAGCGCGGCCGTGACCAGGTGGTCGCGGCGCTGTCGATGGAGATCGCCGGGGCCGTCCCGCGGTCGCCGGAGGCGCGCGCCGACCTGTTCGCGATCGTCCGGACATGCCTCGACTATTCGGGCGGTTTGCAGCAGTTCCTGCAGGCCGTCCAAGGGTTCGTGGGCGAGTCGATGGCGATGCTCCGGCTGAAGCAAACGATCGCCCAGTCGCTCCTGGCGCCGCCGGATGACGCCCGTCCGTGATCAGGGCTTGGTGACGGTCGCCATGGCCCGGTCGGGTTCCCAGTGGGCCCGCAGGGACGTGATCTTGCCGTTCTCGTCCACCCGGTAGATGAGGACGCAGTCGATCGTCATGGTCGAGCCGTCGCCCATCGTGGTGGTGATCGTGGCGACGTTGGCGCAGCAGTCGCCGTTGGCGAAGGAGTCGGCGACGGCGAAGCGGAAGCCGGCGATCGTGGAGATGAAGTTGTCCCAGAAGGCGGTGATGCCGTCGCGGCCCCGGTGGCCGTTGCCCGAGGGGTCGAGGAAGGACGGTCCCACGGGGTCTTCGATCAGGGCGTCGGGGGCGAAGAGGGCCAGCCAGTCGTCCTTGCGACCCTCGATGACGGCCGCCATGGAGGCGCGGCCGGCGCGGCGGGCCGGGTGGTCGGCCTCGGAGGCGTGCCAGGCGATCGCGTCTGTAACGTGTTCTTGTTTCACGGGTTCACCTTCCCGATGACCGTCTCGGCGAAGCGTTCGAGGTGCTCGATCTTCTTGGCCAGGGGCTGGGTGTCGGGGCCCTCGGCGTAGGGCATCCGGAAGCCGACGATCACGTCGGTGACGCCCTTGTCCGCCAGCCGCTTGACCCCGTCGGGCGTGTAGGCGTCCATCGAGATCACGTGGACCTCGAATGGATCATCGGCCTTGCCCTCCTCCTTCCGGATCTCGTTCAGCCTGGCCAGGAGCGCGTCCAGGTCGTCGCCGCCCGCGTGCATCCAGCCGTCCCCGCGCACGACGGCCCGGCGCAGCGCCGGCTCGCTGTGCCCGCCGACGAGGATCGGGAAGCGGCCCGCGGGCGTCATCTTGATCGCCGGGATGTCGAAGTGCTCCCCGTGGAACTCGAAGTACTCCCCGGTACTGAGCCCGCGCAGGATGTCGATCGCCTCGTCCATCCGCTTTCCGCGCCGCTCCCACGGGACGCCCATGACCTGGAAGTCGTCCGGCCACGGGCTGAGGCCCACGCCCAGGCCGAGCCGCCCGCCGGTCATGCACGCGATGGACGTCGCCTGCTTCGCGACCAGCACGGGCGGCCGGATCGGGAGCTTGAGGACGAACGGCGTGAAGCGAAGTTTCGTGGTCACCGCGCCGAGGGCCGCGATGAGGGTGAACGTCTCGATGAACGGCTTGTCCTCCAGGAACTCCCGGTTGCCGTCCGCGGTGTAGGGGTAGGTCGAGTCGGACTCCTTCGGATAGACCAGCGAGTCGGCGATCGACATGCTCGTGTAGCCCGCGTCCTCGGCCGCCTTGGCCAGCGGCACGTAGTACGACGGGTCGGTCATGGCCTCGGCGTAGGTGAACCTCATGCCCAGATACTAGAACCCGTTCTAGTCCGGTGCCAGGGGCCAGGGAAGCCGGAGTCGCTCGCCTGCGGCGGGCACGCGGCGGCGGCTCCGTGCGGGCGACGTCCTGTTCCGCCAGGGCGCCCCGCCGACGCATGTGCTCCTGCTGATAGCGGATTGCGCGTATAGGGTCTGGGTGCGTGAGCCAACCGCATGTCCCGCAGGTGCCCGCGAAGGCCCCGAAGCCGTCCGGGTTCAAGGATCTGTTCAGCGGCGCCGGCTATCTGGTGCGCGGCATCGGGTGGATGGCGCGGCATCCGGTGCAGTGGCTGTTCGGGCTGATCCCGGCGCTGATCGTGCTGACCGTGTACGCGGCGGCGCTCATCTTCCTGGCGTTCGAGATCGACGGTCTGGCCGGGTGGGTGACGGGGTTCGCCGACGGCTGGTCGGACGCGGCCCGGACGTCCGCGCGGGTCGTCGCCGGCATCGCGATCTACGGGTCCGCCCTGTTCGTGGCGGTGATCACCTTTACTGCGGTGACGCTGCTGGTCGGGGATCCCTTCTACGAGGCCATCGCGGTCCGGGTGGAGGAGTCGCAGGGCGGCGCGCCGCCGGAGCCGGACGTCCCGCTGCTCGTCCAGATCGGGCGGGCGATCAAGGACACGGTGATCATCGGGGTCATCGCATTGGGGTTCGCGGTCGTGTTCTTCGCGTGCGGGTTCCTGCCGGTGGTGGGGCAGACGGTCGTCCCGGTGGTGGCGGCGCTGGTGTCGGGCTACTTCCTGGCCGGTGAGCTGACCTCGGTCGCGCTGGAGCGGCGCGGCATCCTGCGCAAGGAGCGGTTCGCGCGGATGCGGGGCGACCGGCCGCTGGTGGTCGGGTTCGGCGCGACGACTTTTGTGGTGTTCCTCATTCCGCTGGGCGCGGTGCTCGCCATGCCGGGTGCGGTGGCCGGGGCCACGCTGATGGCCAGGGAGCGCCTGGCAGACGACCCGCTGGTCACAACGGGTGACGGCGGTATGGCAAGGCATCACTGAGGCGATAAGAAGATGTGTCCTGAGCGTGATTACGCGCGGGATGTCCAGTCCTGATCTTCGCGTAACGTGTGCCGCATGTCCGATCAGGGGGAGCGCGGTGTGCGCTGGACCGATATGAGCGAGAGCGAGCCGCGGGACGGGTTCCGGGAGGGGCCCGGCGCCGGCGGCCCGGCCGGTCCGCAGGCGGTGTCCCCCGAGTCCGAGCTTCCCGAGGTGTTCATGTCCGCGCCGACCGATCCCGCCGACCCCGGCGAGGACGCAGGGTCGCACGACGTGTGGGGCCGGGTCGAGCAGGCCCCGGCCCAGGAGTCCGACGACCGCGACGCCGACGACGTCAGGGTCGCGCCCGTCCGCGACGAGGCGTCCGCCGAGGAGGCGCCCGTCTCGGAGGACGAGCAGCCCCAGTGGGAGGGGTCGCTCTTCGACGACGGCCCGGGCGACTCCAACTACGTTCCGGCCGTCCCGACCGGGTCGGGGCAGCCGGCGAAGCCGGGCAAGCCGAGCAGCGGCAACTGGCAGATGCCGGACTGGATGGCGGACGAGGAGTCCGCCGACGCCAAGCTCGGCGGGTCGCCGAAGCCGTCCCGGGACGTCCTGGACGACACGGGCGGCCGGTCCCGGCTGGTGCTGGTCGGCGGTGTCGGGCTGCTGGTGGTCGCGCTGATCGCGGCCGGTGCCGTCTACCTCACCAGGGGCGGCGGCGACGAGCCCGCGGAGCCCGCCGGCAACGCCGACAAGCGGGCCGCGGCGGAGCAGTCCGAGGCGGCGGCGAAGGTGCGGCTGCCGCCGGACAAGCCGCTCGCGAGGTTCGCCGGGACGCCGAGCCGGATGCTCGGCATGGTGAAGGACACCTACTCCGGGCTGGCGTATCCGCGGCTCGCGGCGCCCTGGCAGGTGCCGACGAAGCAGAACAAGCTGGGCACGTCGGGATGGTCCGGGCAGCAGATCCTGGTGACGGAGCGGCACGCGCAGCAGCTCTGGTACGGCCAGCTGCTCACCGGCACGCTGCACCCGGGCATGCAGGGCGCCTACGCGGGGCCGGGCAGCGTGAAGAACGTCGCCGCCCTGGTCGCGCAGGGGCAGGAGGCGCAGTACTACGCGTTCCCGCACAAGACGGCGCCGCTGGCGTCGCAGGCGCTGACCGTGGACGGGCACAAGGGCTGGCTGATCGCGTCCTACCTGACCTACCAGCGGTCCGGGGTGAAGGCGACCGGCGAGATCGTCGCCACCGCGGTGATCGACACCGGCCGGAAGACCCCGGCGGTGGTGTTCGCGTCGATGCCGAACACGCACAAGAAGCACTGGCCGGACGTCAACGAGTTCTTCACCCACCTGAAGATCGCGTCCTGACAGACCGAATGACGTTCTAATAGGCTGTGGCCACGTCCGAGGAAAGGTGTGGCCATGGCGATCGGGTTGACCGAGGAGCACGAGGCGCTGGCGGCGTCGGTGCGCGGGTTCGCGGAGCGGAACATCCCGGCGCGAGCGGCGCGGGAGGCGGACGCCGGGTTCTGGCCCGCGCTCGCCGCCCAGGGCCTCCCCGGCCTGCACCTGCCCGAGGACGCCGGCGGGCAGGGCTTCGGGATCCTGGAGCAGGCCGTCGCGCTGGAGGAACTCGGCCGCGTGCTCGCTCCGGGCCCGTACACGCCGACCGTCCTGGCGTCCGCGGTCCTGCACGCGTGCGGGGCCGATGTTTCCGGCTTGGCGGACGGTTCACGAACCGCGGCGGTGGCGCTGTCAGGCAGTCTTGACGTCGACGGCTCAACGGTCTCGGGCACGGTCCAGCCTGTGTTGGGTGCTCCGCTCGCGGACGTGTTCGTGCTTCCGGCCGGTGACCGCTGGGTCGTCCTCAACAAGGAGGACGTCACCGTAGGGGCACTGGAGTCGCTCGACGTCACGCGTCCTGTGGGGTCGGTAACCGTCGACGGCGTGACCGTCGAACGCTTCCTGGACGGGGTGGACGCGCAAGCCCTCGCCGTCGTCCTGCTGGGGGCCGAGGCATGCGGCGTGGCGGGACGAGCCTTGGACGACGGCGTGGCCTACGCCAAGCTCCGTGAGCAGTTCGGACGTCCGATCGGCCAGTTCCAAGGCATCAAGCACAAATGCTCCCGGATGCTCATCGCCGTCGAGCGCGCCAGGGCCGCCGTATGGGACGCGGCGCGCGCGCTGACCGAACCTGAGGAGCAGCGTGCCTACGCGGTCGGAGTCGCCGCCGCGCTCGCAGCGGACGCTGCGGTTACCTGCGCTGAGGGCAACATCCAGATCCATGGAGGCATCGGCTACACCTACGAGCACGATGCCCACCTCATCTACCGGCGAGCCCTGACGCTCCGCGCGCTCCTGGGACGGGCCAGTACGCACCGGGCAGACGTCGCCGCGCTCGCGGTGCGGGGCGTCCGGCGGCCGATGAGCGTCGAGCTGGACGAGGACGCCGAACCGGTCCGCGAGGAGATCCGCGCCCGCGTCGCCGAGCTGGCCGCGATGGAGCCGCTCGATCAGCGGGCGGCGATGGCGGACGGCGGCTGGGTGACGCCGCACTTGCCGAAGCCGTGGGGGCGGGGCGCCGGGCCGCTGGAGCAGATCGTCATCCAGCAGGAGCTGAAGGCGGCGCAGGTGCGCCCGGTGCCGCTGATGATCGCGGCGTGGGTCGTCCCGTCGCTGGTGCAGTACGGGACGGCGGAGCAGCAGGAGCGGTTCCTGCCGCCGACGCTGCGCGGCGAGATCATCTGGTGCCAGCTGTTCTCCGAGCCGGGCGCCGGCTCCGACCTCGCCGGGCTGCGCACCCGCGCCGAGCGCACCGAGGGCGGCTGGACGATCACCGGGCAGAAGATCTGGACGTCCCTCGCCCGCGACTCCCAGTGGGGCATCTGCATCGCCCGCACCGACCCGGACCGGCCCAAACACGACGGCATCACCTACTTCCTCGTCGACATGAAATCGCCCGGCGTCGAGATCCGGCCGCTGCGCGAATGCACCGGCGACGCCGTGTTCAATGAGGTGTTCCTGGACGGCGTGTTCGTCCCGGACGACCTCGTCGTCGGCCCCGTCAACTCGGGCTGGCGCGTCGCCCGCACCACCCTCGCCAACGAGCGCGTCGGCCTGACCAGCAGCTTCCAGCTCGGCGGCGACCTGCCCAAGCTGCTCGACCTCGCCGCCGACCTCGGCTTGGACGCGGACCCCGTCGTCCGGGACGGCCTCGGCCGCCTCGCCTGCGACGAGCACTCGTTCAACCTGCTCGGCCTCCGCGCCACGCTGAAGCAGCTCTCGGGCACCGACCCGGGCGCGACGGCGAACGTCCGGAAACTGGTGGCGATGGAGCACGGCCAGCAGGTCACCGAGTTCGGGTTCACGCTGCTCGGTGAGGAGGGCGCGCTGACCGGCGGCTGGAAGGACGACCTGCGCGCCCGCTGGACCCGGTACCTCCTCGCGTCCCGCGCCATGAGCATCGGCGGCGGCACCACCGAGGTCAACCTGAACGTGATCGGCGAGCGCATCCTCGGGCTGCCCCGAGACCCCGAGCCGGTCGGGTAGCGTCCAGGCTCGATGGGGGAGCGGACGCGGCACCTGGTGGCCGCACTGACCGGGCTGGGGCTCGGGCTTGCGGCACTCGGGCCGGGGCTCGCGCCCGGCTTCGTGCTGTCGTACGACATGGTGTTCGTGCCCGGCCCGTCGTTCACGGACCTGACGTTCGGGCTGACCGGGATCGTGCCCCGGCACGTCCCGAGCGACGCGTTCGTCACAGCGCTCGCGCACATAATCCCGGCGGACGTCGTGCAGAAGCTCGTCCTGCTGGCGATCTTCGTCATGGCGTGCACGTCGGCGGCGTCGCTGGTGCCGTCCCGCCGCATGCTGCCGCGCCTCGCCGCCGGGGTCTGCTACGCCTGGAACCCGTTCGTCGCCGAGCGGCTCCTGCTCGGCCAGTGGGCGCTCCTCCTCGGCTACGCGGCCCTGCCCTGGGTGGTCGCGGCCGCCGCCCGCGCCCACGAGCCCGGCGGCACCCGCCGCCTGGTCCGCACCCTCCTCCCCGCCGCCATCGGCGGCTTCGCCGCCCTGACCATCACCGCCATAACCGCCATAACCGTCACCCTCACGACCGGCAGAGGGCACGGTGGCCATCAGGGTCGTGTGGCGCCTGAGGCGGGACGTTCGGTATTCGGGCGCCTCCAGGATCGGGCGCGGCTTGTCGGGGCGGTGCGGGTTG
>NZ_JABXFD010000326.1 GCF_013372625.1 Actinomadura sp. BRA 177 | reverse complement strand
GGAGTTCTCGGCCTCCAGCGCATCCACCCGGGCCACCAGCGAGGCCACCAGTCCGGCCAGTTCCTCATACGAGGTCGACGGCTGATCGGCAGGGGACACCCGACGATGATCGACGATCAACCCACCAAGATCAACTCGGACGCCGCGGGCAAAACCCGACACCCATCACCGCAGCTCAGCAACACCCGTGAATGGACACGACCAGGCGGTAGACGGTGCGGCCGTCCATGATCTCGATGGTTCGGGTCAGTTCTTCTAACGGCACTCCACATGGCTAAGATCCCTTGTAAGCTAGCCAGAGCTAGCTTATGGTTTCACTGCTGTCAAACGAGCGGCCGCTGGGAGGCGTAGTTGATCGATGTCACTGTGAAGGTGCCCGAGGGGCGGCTGGCCGACTTCTATTCCATGTACGGGCGCTGGTTGGAAGGGGGCGGGGATGCGGACACCGATGCGGACGGTATGCCTGGGGAGGTAGGCAAGTGGGCTGGTGCGGATGTGAACCTCGCCAGAGCCGTCTGGGGCAGGTTCAGTGAACCCGCCATGGCTCTCTTTTCCGTCATGATCGACGAGCCGGATCGGGAGTTCCCGTGGGATGAGCTAGCTCAAAAGATAGCTTTTCAGGGTGGGCGGAGCGGCATCGCCGCCCTGCTGACGTGGCCGGGCCGGCACTGTAGGGAGGCTGCACGCGAAGCCTGCTGGAGATGGCGGGGAGCGGAGGGCGAAACGACGGTGTATTGGATGCCCTCCGAGATCGCCGATGTGTTCCGGCAGGCACGGGACGGTTAGCGTCGAGGAAGTGCCCTCGTCGGCGGGCCTTCCTGTTAACTCTCGGACCTGAGATGTTCCGCATTGTAGGCTGTTCCGCATGAGGCGGAACAGGCCACTTAGCGGAACGGCGCTTCTGCACGCCCTTGAGCGGGAGCTTCGTTCCGTGTTGCCGCCGGGGTGGGACTTGGGGGTGGTGCGTGAGCCGAAGGGAAGGGGGCCTGTGCGTGTGGACCTGCTACTTGAGGTCCGAGCCCCGGACCGGGCAGGTGGTCAGATCCTCGTAGAGACCAAGCTGAACGTGGAGCCTCGGGACGTTCCTGCGGTTCTCCGTCAACTCGACCGACACGTGCAGATCGACGCCCCGGGAGCAGGTGGCCAAGGACGTCTGGTGGCGGCCCCGTACCTGTCCCCGCGCGCTCGCGAGCTGCTCGCCGATGCCGGAGCGGGGTGGTATGACTCCACCGGCAACATGCGGGTTCGGCTGGACCGGCCAGGCCTGTTCGTGGAACGCCGGGGAGCCGACCGCGATCCGTACAGCGACACAAAGGACCGGCGGCTGCGATCCCTGCGAGGTCGAGGAGCGGCACGTATCGTTCGCTCGCTGCTTGATGACCGCGTTCCCATCGGAGTGCGGGAGCTGGCCGCACGAGCGGAGGTCAGCGCGGCGACCGGCTCGCGGGTGCTTGAACTCCTCGTCCGCGAGGACCTGATCGAGCGGAGCAGAGAAGGCGCGGTGGTTGCGGTGAGCAAGCGGTCGCTCGTGCACCGGTGGGCACAGGACTACGGGCTGACGACCACCAATAACGCCGTTCCGGTACTTGCGCCCAGAGGCATCGACCGGGTACTCCGGGACCTTGCGGACTACCGACGGCTGTACGCGCTGACCGGAGCGGCGGCACTACGTGCGCACCTGCCTCCGGACGCCGCCGCCGTGGCGCCTCTTGCGCTGCTCGCGGTGTTCGTCGACGATGCCGTGACCGCCCAGCAGGAGCTGAAGTTGCGGCCGACGGACCGCGGCTCCAACGTGCTGCTCATCGAACCGTTCGACCAGGTCGTCTACCGCGAATCCATCGTGCGCGACCGACTCCGTCACGTCAGCCCCGGCCAGGGGGCCGCCGATCTGCTCACGGGCCCCGGACGCTCCCCGGAAGAGGGCAGGCAGCTCATGGACGTTCTCGCGACCAAGGACAAGGAATGGGCTCAGTGAACCAAGACCGCCCTCCGAAGGAGTACGTCCTCGCCCGCAGCGTCCTGCTCGACGCGCTCGACGCGTTGGGCGCGCACCGTGAAGCCATCGTCCTAGTGGGCGCTCAAGCGGTGTACCTGCACACCGGAGACGCCGACCTGGCGGTCGCCCCCACCACCACGGACGCCGACATCGCCCTGGCCCCGAACCGACTCCGAGACCAGCCCCTCCTTGAGGACGCCTTGCGTATGGCCGGCTTCCTCAAGGGCCCCAACCCCGGATCATGGGTCGGCGCGCACGGAGTCGCCGTCGACCTGATGGTGCCCGAAGCGCTCAGCGGCTCCGGCGGCCGTCGCGGCGCCCGCCTCCCGGTCCACGGAAACCGGGTCGCCCGCCGAACGGCGGGACTCGAAGCAGCCCTGGTGGACTTCGAGGGACACGAACTGTCCGCACTCGACGATACGGACAAGCGCACCTTCACGGTAGGAGTCGCCGGCCCGGCGGCGCTTCTGGTCGCCAAGGTGATCAAAATCGAGGAACGGCGTGGCCAAGCTCGCCTCCGGCCCAAGGACGGCCTCGACATCCTGCGCCTGCTCCAGACAACAGACACCGACCCCCTCGCCCGGCGCCTCGCAGACCTGACTGCCCACCCGCTCTCCGAGGAGACCACACACCAGACCGTCCACGCGCTCCGCGACCACGGAACCGACCCGGACGGCCCCCTCGCCACCCTGGCCGCCCAGGCCGTCGGAGTTCTGGAAGATCCCTCTACGGTCACCGGTTCACTCATCGCCCTCACAGAGGACCTGCTCACCGCCTACGACAGCCTGGCCCAGTAGCGCCCGACGGCGGTCTGGGTGCCAAGCCGCAATTCAAGAAACCTGACGCCCGACCGAACCGGATGTCCGCTCATGCCGCTGGTGGTGCGCTGCTGGTCGCGGCATCCGCTCCGGCGGGCGGCGTCATGGCTCGGCTGGGACGTCGCTGAGGTCGAGCCGGTACCAGTCCGCGTGTGTGAGGATGTGCAGGTCGGGGCCGCGTCCAATGACCAGCGCGTCGCTGGGGAGTTCCTGCCCATCCGGGAGTACGACCCGGTAGTTTCGGGTGCTCCGCATTCGGCCGTCGGCCAGTCCGTCGACCAGGCGGTCGCGGTCGGCGCCGTATCCGCCATACAGAGCGACGCGTGAGCCGTCGGTGATGAGTGCCTTTGCTGCGGCGCCGGCGCCGTGCCAGCCGGTGAGAGTCCCATCGTGGACGCGGACGATGGGGAAGTCGGTGTAGTAGCACGTCCAGGCGGTGTCCGCGTCGACGTTGAGCGCATAGCAGTCGCTGATCGCGCCCCACGGGTTGTTCGCGTGGGAGGGGAACCGCCAGTCGGCCTTCAGATCCGGGGAGAACCGTGCGAGCCCGCAGGAGCCGATCGGTTGCGGGCTGTCGGCCTCGCCCCAGCCATAGTTGCCGTAGACGCCTTCGTCGGAGTATCCCACCCAGACGTGACCGGTTTTGGTGGTGAAGACGTGCTCGGTGCCGTCCCCGAGCGTCTCAGCGGCCAGAGCCGGTCCGTCGGCGGAGTAGATGATCGTGTTGCGGTCCGGACCGTCCTGGCGCCATCGAGCCCTAGTGCCCACGGCCAGAACTCGGCCGTCGGGTAGCGGTTGGAGGGTCGGGTGCGCGAGCGAGAAGTCGTGGATCGTGATCACGTTGGTCAGTGTCGGCGAGTGCAGCGTCACGCGAATGGTCACCGGGCGAGGAGCCCGAGGGTCCGGGAAGATCGCCCAGCCCGGTTGCGTCGTCGTCGACGTCACGGCCTGCACGTCGGCGGCGGTCGACCACAGTGCTATGACCTCGCCGTTGGGGCCGATCGAGGCGTTCACGGGCCACCGGATATTTCGTCAACGTCCCAGGCGTACTCTTCTGCCGCTGGTCGCGTGTCGAGCCGCCCGAACCCGCGAACTGGCAATGAGTCTCCGGGTGTAGTCGCCGGACGGCTCGCCTTCAACCGGGATGTGAGTTGATCAGACCACGGTCAATCTTGGGCGTCTCGGATCGTCACCTCGATGGCAGCCGGGGCGCCCGCCGCATCAAATTCGACATGGACGGGGAAGAACCCGTCGCCTATGGATGTCATCGCGAACATGATGCGGGTACCACCGACGTCTATCGAGGCGGCCTCGTTCTCGGACGCGCGAACATCGGCCATCACCCGCCAGTGGTGTGAGTGTGGACGGAAGTCGAAGGCGAACTTACGGTCCGATGCTGTCTTCAGGCGATCGTGCAACGCGATCGCCTTCGCGTACGCGTCGCGGACCGGCAGGTCGAGCCAGCCGTAGTGATCCTCGCCGGGTGTGCCGGTACGAGTGGCACCGAACTCGGCCGCGATCTCGGTCTCGTGCCTGCCCCAGAACACGACGTCCGCGAGGCCGTCGATCGGCTCGTCGTGTATCCATGCGTTCAACGCGTCCGCGAACACAAAGCGGGCGTAGTCGACGCCGATCTTGCCCAGCGAGCAGGTACTGACGACTGGTTCGTCACTGACCACGATGTGGATGTGCGTCCAGCCCCAGTCGCTGTGCGGTGTCGCGGTGACCGGCAGCGGACGGTCGGTTGGCAGCCCACCGATGGTGATGACCGGCACACCGCTGATCAAAAAGTCCGGGTCGTTCCCGGCGATCGCCCGCCGGACGCGGTCACGATGCGGGATCTGCTGCGGAAAGCGGCGCAGCGACGCCTGGTGTCCGCGCTCACGGCAGTGATCACCGAAGAGCGAGGTGAAGTCCGTGACGGCATGCTGTGGGATGTCGTAGACGGTGCGGCCGGACTGCCGGTCGAACGACCGCGCCGCGGTGTCCGCATCACGCCCGACCACCTCGAAGTCGACGGCCGGCGGGACGTCGGGCGGCCGCACGTCGTCCGGTACGCGGTCGCCGAACCACAGCCCGAGGTAGCCGCCATCCATCAGCACCAACTCGCCCGACGGACAGGTCACCTCGCCGAGCAGCACGCTCTGCCATGGTCGCGTAGTGTACGGCGATCGGTGTCGGTCATCGCGATCAGATGACGGAGACGGATCCGCTCATCGGCTTCTGCCGCCGACAGCGCCATGACCTCGCCCATGGGCGAGCCGGCATCCAGAGGGCGAGACGGATGACAGCTTCGCCCGGTGATCTCCGGCGCCGCCGGTCGGTCACTGATCTTCCCGATATGGACGGACCGCTCATCCCTTCCGGCGCCCCATGACCGGCCGAGCGGCCGTTCCTCTCGGGCGGCGCCAGGACTGATGAGGCCTGATGGGGGCGGCAATCCGCTGCTGGGCCGACTCGATCCGGATGACGCACCAGAACTACCCGTCGTGGACTGGCCCGCCTCGGACGACGAGCCGCCTCATGGCCTGCACTGGAAGACGATGTTCGTCACGCGGTGGGCGGCCGGACGCCCGTTCCTCCGGCTCGACGATGAGATGACGGACGCCGATCGGCGATGGGTGGTGGTACACCATGCGGGGAGAGCTTTACTGCACCGAATTGACCCGCGTGTCGGTCTCGCTGAGTTGGACTTCTCACTGATCCGCCAGTGGCTCGCTGAATGACAGCACGGCCCGGATCAGTTCACTCACACGCCGCTGGGCGGTCTTATCGAGTCGTTGCCGGTTACAGGTGTGAGTGTCGGGGCGTGGAGTTCGGTCCATCGAGCGGCAGTGCGGCCTTCGTCATGCGATAGGCGGAAGGTGTTCGAGCGGTGTACATCCGCTTGAGGGCGCTTCGGGGGCGGAAATGAGAGCACCTCTGACCGTGTTTCTGCTGGTCAGAGGTGTAGAAGTGGGCAGGGGCGGGGTCGAACCGCCGACCTTCCGCTTTTCAGCTATAACAACACCCCTGCCGGATGGGAGTCGGCCGAGGTTGGACGGCTGTCGGCGTGCGCTCAAAGTTGGGGCTGGTTGCTGCTGTTGCTGTCACCGTTGCTGTCAGCCTCGGGCGGTCCTGATGAAGGTCACGCGCTGCGCGGTCAGGTTCGCGCGGGCCTGGTAGCCGGCGCCCAGCCAGACCGCTTGAGTGTGCTTCGGGTCTGTACCCCACCAAGCCAGGTGGTTGCGGGCGCTCCGGGGCAATGCCGCACCGATCACTACCGACACCTCAGAGAACGTCATGTCGATACGCTCGCGACCGTCTGACCGAAGATGACGCTCCAGCCGCTCGTACTGCTCTCGCTGGACCACGCTCCCATCATCGGTGAGCAGGTCTCGGCTGTCAGCTTGTCGGCGTCCGCCTTCTGATCCGTAGCAAGATCAGAACCGTTCAGGCATGTCCCCGGGTGTCTCCTGACCAGCGCGACAACCTCTCGCCCGTCCACACCCGTCCAAGGTCATCCGACCCCGTTGTTAGCAAGAGCGTTAGCACCCGCACCCGTCCCGGAGGGTGCGCCCGCGCGAACGGCGAGACGGTGTGACAGACAGCTTCGCGCGGGCGTGCCCTCCGGCCCGCGGGGGGCTGGGGGCCGCGAGGCCCCCGCTTCACACGTCCTTCGATGGTCCTGTGAGCATCTGCCGAAGTCGGCCGAGCATTTGTATCAGCAGTGGCGTCACGCTGTGTAGTGGCCTCACGAACCGCAAACTAGTCCACCGGCTACGCTACGCCGTAAACTAACCGCAAGCAGTTGCGTAGCGTAGCCGGTGGAGGCGCCTCCGTGAGATCAACTTTACCAAACCGTTACATGTGTCGCATAGCATGCATGAAGTGGGCTGATGTGACCCAATATTGGAGGTGTTGTGATGATTGGCCACATGTTGACATAGAAGTGCCACATAGTGCGCTTTGCTGGCGCTAAGTTGAGTGCCATGGGTGGTCGTGCGCCGAAAGATGGCTATTTCAGTCGCTCTGCGTGCGACTGTGGGTCGTCTCCGGAACTTTGTCTACCTGACGATGAGGTTTTGACGCATCATGGCAAGTCGGCTGATGCCTTCATTGATGCGCCTCGCATCGACCAAGGGCAGGGTCGCAAGCCGGAGCGTGATGTGTCGCTCCTGCGAGGCAAATGGACGGCTGAGGATGCCACTTGCTATCGATACCCTCATCCCACTGCCCGCCAGCTAGCTCGAGCTGTTGTGCGCTTTACGACTGCCGGAAAACTTCGAAGTGCCGGGTTTGCGGTACTTCATACCCCTGGCGCGATTGAGGATGGTCCTCACGTTTCGGTGGTTTGGCCTGCTGATGACCCTATGGAGAGACAAGAGATCCCCTGGTCCAAAGAGGTGGCGGACCGTTTCACCCGATGCTTTGATGGGGATGCTGACTCGTGAGGTGGACCACATGAACCTAGATTCGTTGGTGAAGCGAGGCCGTCTGCCCTGGCGTCCAAACGATCGGGCATGCGACCTCCATGTTTGGCATGAGTATGAGGCACCGCTAGTGGGCACCTTCATGGATGAGGGGCACATGGTCCTCTTCTCCATGGTGCTGGAGAGCGAGCGTGGTCTTTCCGTCTGGGCGTACAAGGTCTTGACCTCGCAAGAAGCCAAGGAACTCGCCAAGCCTCGCTTTGAATCGATCTCCGCGCTGCGTGAGCGTGTCGATTCTCTGTTCAAGGGGTCCGAGATCGTTATCGCCACCGCCCGCAATGACCGAATAGGGCGCAATTATGCCGTCCATACGGTCGAATCGGATCTACTTGACGCAGTTGATTGGTTCTTGAACGGGGTCATCGAGTCCGTACGTGAAGTATCGGATACGGAGACGAGAGTTCTAGCCAAACTGGCTGGTGTCGATGCTGCGTCAGTGGAGCTCGTGGACGCCTGAGCCATGGATTGCAGATAACCGGGCCAGGCTGGTGCGGACGGGCGGTCCGGCGCGGCGGGACCGGACGGGACAGGCCGCATGCCCGGCGCGCCGGGGCGGGCGGCCGTCGGCGACGCGTAGCGGCGCCCTTGAAGACGTAGAGAAAGTTCTCATCGGGCGCGGGTGCAACCCGGCTGACCTGGGGTTATGGGATGAGCTTGGTTAGGGCTCTGCGGGTTTGGTCGGCGAGGCTGGTGGCTGCGCCTAGGCGGTTGTCGATGGTGAGGTGTGCGGCGTCGGGTGGGTCGTCTGTGTTGAGTCCGGCGGTGTACTCGTCCCAGTGGGCCAGCTTCCAGCCGTCTCGGGCGGCGTCGCGTAGCTCGATGTACTCGTGCATGGTGTCGATGTCGCTGTGTACCCAGATGGCGGTGACGTCGACGCCCTTGGCCTGGCAGCGGTGGGTGAGGCGGGGGAGCCAGCTCGGGTTGTTGAGTTCGGTGATGAACGGGGCGGCGAGGATGATCGACACTCCGCAGTCGATGTTGGCGTAGGCGGCGTTCATGAGGCACCGGTACTCGTGGGGGCGTACCTCGGCGCGGTAGAGGTCGGTGTGGCGGTCGTGCGGGTCGCCGTTCAACGAGATGAGTAGGCGTTCGGCTAGGCGGCGGGTGAGGGCGTCCTTGTCGAGGAACGCCCAGCCTGAGAGGTCGGATAGGAAGCGGGCGAACTCGGTCTTGCCGGATCCGGCGTAGCCGCCGACCAGGACGAGGGTGGGGTTGCCGCCGGCGTTGGCGATGGCGCGGCCGTGCCAGGCGTTGGCTAGGCGGGTGGTGAGGGGGATGGTGTCGGGGAAGAACGCGGACAGGTCGAAGGGGGCTCCGTCTGGGCCTGGGGTCTTGCCGCGTGCGTCGGCGGCCATGCGTTCTAGGACGGTGAGCGGGATGTTGTGGACGCGTGCCAGGTGCGGCAACCAGTCGTCGGGGATGCGTTCGCCGCGTTCCCATCGGGAGATCTCGTGTCGGGTGAGGGTGTCAGAGCCGGTGAGGTCGCATAGCTCGGCGGCTAGTGCGCTTTGGCTGCGGGTGCCTCGTAGGCGCGCTAGGTAGGCGCCGAACTCCCGTCGTTTCTCAGTGGGCATGCGGTGCTACCTCCTGTAGTCGAGTGTGGCCCACACCTGGCCCACTGTCAGGCTCCTTTGTAAATCGTGGTGCGGCGGAACGCTGGTTGGCATGCCGTACGGGCCTCGGAGCGGGCTCGCCGTCGACCACAAGGACACCCCTGATGGAAGCGCGTTCGCTGCAAGACGACCCGGTTCTTAGCCGGATGCAAGAGGAGTTCCCTGGACACCGCATCTGGCGCGCTCGTCGGTGGGACGGGCGCGCCGGCGACTGGGTGGCGACGCTGCTCGACCCGGCGGCGGGTGTCGACCTGACGGTGATCCGTTCGGACGCTGAGGCGCTGCGGTCTGCGCTCGTCAGTGAGCGTCAGCGCGCGGTGCCGACCAATAGGGCCTGGTGATGGTTCCGGCTCCCCTGCCATCACCGGACGGGGTCGCCACCGGGGCGGCCCCAAAGGAGGGGGCTGAGGCGGCGCGGTCGGTGCTTATCCCCCCGGATGCACTGGCCGTGTCGCCTCGGCCCTGGCGGTCGCGTCTGCTGCTGGATCGGTTGCGGCGGGCGCTGCGGCGTGAGGGGTGGGTGGCGCAACGCCGGTATGGCGGGTCGCTGGTGATGCTGCGGGTGTACTCGTCGGCTGTGCCGTGTATCGGGGACAGCATCACGGTTGTCCGCGGTGATGGCGGGTGGTGGTTCCGGTCGAGTACCGGTGACCTGCTCGCGCCGTGCAGCCATGTGGACCTGGCCGCGTCCGAGGTATCGGCGTTGCTGCTCCCGTGGGTGACTGCGGCGTGCCCGTCTGCGGGCGCGGACGGTCCGTGATGAGCGGCGGGGCCTCGCTGGACGAGATCGGGGCGCGCTTCGGGGTGCCGTGCTGGTGGGGTCCGTACACTCGGGCGTATTGGGCGCTGGTGCCCGCGTGTGGGCGGTGGCGTCTGGTGGAGGCGTTGTCGCTGCGAGAGCTGGCTAGGGCTATCGAGTCTCCGGACGGGTGGCCGTGGCCGTGAGGGCGGCCGCGCGGCAGGGTAGACGGCTGGGGTGTCGTGGACGGCCCTGCCGCGCGGTCCTCTATAGGAGGTCGGCCGGG
Organism: Actinomadura sp. BRA 177; assembly: GCF_013372625.1. Classification (GTDB taxonomy): domain Bacteria; phylum Actinomycetota; class Actinomycetes; order Streptosporangiales; family Streptosporangiaceae; genus Spirillospora. The sequence goes on along the minus strand of NZ_JABXFD010000326.1, from coordinate 32,174 downwards.
ATGGTGATGGGCTCGCCGGGGTCGGCTGTCACGGTGGTGATGATGCGGCGGGCCGTCTCGCGGGCGTCGGTGTCGTCGGTGTGAATGATCGTGTTGAAGACCGGCGTGGCGGCGGTGGCTCGTAGGTCGGCAAGGGTCTCGTCCCATGCCCGGAGGCGCTTGGGGGTGTCGGGGTCGCCTCGGTGCTCTGAGCGCTTGGCGCAGACTTCGCGCGGGACCCACAACAGGACGCTCGTCCAAGCGAGCGGGACGGCGGCGCGTAGGCGTTGAAGGTCGGCGACGTTGCCCATGTGGGCGACGGGGATACGGTCGGCGTCGACCAGGGCGGCAATGTCGTCGCGGTCGATGGCGTAGACGTTGCCGTAGCGGCGGGTCTCGACGACCAGGCGGCCCGCGCTGCGGAGCGTCTCGCGTTCGGCGTCTGAGACGAGTCGGTAGCCGGCGCTTCGGCCGGTGCCGGTCTTGAGTTTGGGCAGTAGGGCGTACCGGTCGTCTTGGCGGGACAGTTCGGCCGTGGTGGTGTCCTTGCCGCTGGTCGGCGGGCCGTACAGGATCACACCGGGGCTGGTCATGGCAGAACCCTACGCAGGGCCTCGCGTGTCTGGTCGGCGATGCTGATTGCCGCGCCTAGGCGGTTGTCGACGGTGAGGTGTACGCCGGGCGGGCTGGTGTCGGTGTTGAGTCCGGCGGCGTACTGGTCCCAGTTCGCCAGCTTCCAGGCGTCGCGCGGGGCGTCGCGGAACTCGATGTACTCGCGCATGGAGTCGACGTCGCACCGGACCCAGATCACGGCGACGTCGACGCCCTTGGCCTTGCAGCGGTTGGTGAGGCGTCCTAGCCATGCCTCGTCGTTCAGTTCGGCGATGAACGGGGCGGCGAGGATGGTGGATATGCCGCAATCGATGTTGTCGTTTGCAGTGTCCATGAGGCATTTGTATTCAAGCGGCCTGACCTCCTTTAGGTAGAGGTCGGTGTGGCGGTCGTGCGGGTCGCCGTCCAAGGAGATCAGTAGGCGTTCGGTGAGGCGACGGGTGATCGAGTCCTTGTCCAGGAAAGCCCATCCGGACACGTCGCCCAGAAAGCGCGCGAACTCGGTTTTTCCTGATCCGGCGTAGCCTCCGACCAGGACGAGTGTGGTCGTGCCGATGCTGCCGCTCATCGCGCGGCCTCGCCATGCGCTGACCACGCGGGCCTTGAGGGCGTCGCCGGCGGTGGGGTCCCGGCGCTGCGTCTGGTCGGAGACGCGGTCGAGCCCCTGCGTAATGGTGTTAGCGGCGTCCTCGGTGGCCGCGGGGCTGAGCGGGGCGGGGAGCGGGAGCGTGAGGTCTCCGGACTCCTCGCCGGGGAGCGGCAGACGAAAGCCAAGCTCAGGCTCGGTGGCCTCGTACAGGAGGCAGTAGGCGCGGCGGTAGTGCGGGCCTGGGTACATACTGCCGCTCTCGTGGCCCCATAGCGTCTGGAAGTTCGCCGCGACCTTGAGCCCTCCTCGCTCGGCGACCACGCGCAACTTGTCTCCGGCGGCCTCCAGGCTGAGGCCGTGAGTCTCTCGGCGTTCGCGCAGTCTGGTGGGCTGCCAACCGGGACGCTGCTTGGTCGTGGTCATTCGTGGCCTTCCGTTTCGCCGCAGATGTCGGCACATATGGGCATGTACCGAGCGTCTGCCATGGGGGTGTGAAAGCGGACGTATAAACGGACGTGAAAGAACCCGATGATGCATTAGTGATGGGCTAGAGGCGTCTCCTGCACTGAAATATCGGTGTGCCGAACGAGAGAACAGATCATGGCGGGAGGCGATCACCGGTGGCGGGCAGCGGCGAGCAGGGGCGAACTCCGCGGGAACAGTTGGAGCTGATTCTTGCCGAGTTGGACGAGCTCATTTGCCGGACTGACCAGCTTGCGGAGGCTCTGGAAAGACGGTCCGCTCGATCCGGGCGACGCGCTCTCCCAGATCGCGGACGGCGGCGAGTACTTCCGTGAGCTGCTTCATCGTCACGTCGTCCTCGCCGGTCGTCGGCGCGGCCTGGCTGGGTGGGCGTGCGTCGGCCTGGTCGCGGACGAATACTCCCTTGCCCTGCTGGCCGATCACGACGCCTTCGGTCCGCAACACGCTGATGGCGGCCTTCACGACTCCGGCGGATACCTCGTACTCCTCGCGGAGTCGGGCCGTCGACGGTAGGGCCTGCCCGGCGGCAAGGCGTCCGTCCCGGATCTGTTGCCGCAGGTCATCGGCTATCTGCAGGTATCCGGGCCGTCCGGTCCTCTCGACCACTCATCTGCCTTCCGTCGGGGGCTCCCACTCAAGTTCAGCACACCCGACCCGCCAAGAAAACCATGGCTGCCTTGACAGCTTGGCCGTCTAAGCAGACTATGTTGTCTAAGTAGTTCGTTGGATCTCGGAGGTTCTCCATGCGCAACATCCCGGTGGACGTGTCGGCGCTGACATTCGTGTGCGTCTCGCCGCCGCGCCCCAAGCTGGTCAACCAGGACACGGGCGAGGTCAAGACCGACCGCAACGGGCACACGGTGTTCACCGTCGGCCTGTCGGCCGCCGACGCCTCCGGGCGGGTCGACCTGCTCAACGTCGCGTTGACCGGCGACCAGTCGGTGACGATCGGCGAGGTCGTGACCCCGGTGGGGCTGGTGGCGTTCCCGTGGGAAGCGGTGCTCGGTGGTGAGAAGCGCTGGGGTGTGGCCTACCGCGCCGACCGCATCGCGCCCGTCTCCTCGGTCGCCCCGCCCTCGGCCTCCTCGTCGGGCTCGTCGGGTACGTCCGCTTCGGCGGACGTGGCCTGAACGGCGGCCCGGTCATGACTGACCTGCTCCTGGTGCTCGGGGTCCTGGCCGCTGCGGCGGCCGGGCTCTGGGCCTGGCGCCGATACCACCCGGCCTCGTTCTGGTACGGCGTCGCCTTCCCTGCGCGTGCGGCGTTGGTGTACCTGACGTGGCATCACGTCGCCTCCGGCTGTCGACTGACCCGTAACCGGCGGCGGTTCCGGCTCACCCTCGACGCCGTCCCGGTCGTCGGCCCGGCGGCCCGCAACGCCGCGACGGTGGTCGAGCAGAAGCGGCGGGTGCGGCGGGTCGACGTCGAGCGCGCTCCCCGCCTCGGTCTGCTGCGTCCGACCCGGCTCGGCTGGCGCATGCGGCTACGCCTGCACGATGGCCAGGTCCCGGCGGACTATGAGAAGGCGGCGGAGGGGATCGCGCACGCCTGGCGCGTCCACTCGGTACGGGTGGTCGACGTGCGGCCCGGTTACGTGACGCTGTGGGCGACGATGCGTGACCCGCTCACCGAGGTGACGCTGTCGCCGGCGCCCGTGGAACTGCTGCGGGTGCGGCCGGGCAGGCTGGAGAACGGGCACGAGTGGGTGATGGACTTCCGCGCGGTGCCGCACTGGCTCAACGCCGGGGCGACACAGTCCGGCAAGTCGAACCTTGCCAACGCCGTCATTCGTGACCTGGCTCCCCAACCGGTCGCGCTGGTCGGCTTCGACCTCAAGGGCGGCGTGGAGTTCACTCCGTACATGCCGCGTCTGTCGGCGCTGGCCACCACCCGTAAAGAGTCGGTCGACCTGCTGTCGGATCTGGTCGGCGAGGTCGAGAACCGCATGGCCACCTGCCGCGCGCACGGTGCCCGCAACGTCTGGACCCTGCCCGAACACCTGCGGCCGGTCCCGGTCGTGGTCCTGGTGGACGAGGTCGCCGAGTTGTTCCTGATGGCCGACAAGTCTGAGAAAGAGGAGGTGTCGCGGACGGCTACCGCGCTGCTGCGCCTGGCCCAGCTCGGACGGGCGTTCGCCGTCCACCTGATCGTGTGCGGGCAGCGCATCGGCTCCGACTTGGGACCTGGCGTCACCGCGCTGCGTGCGCAACTGTCGGGGCGGGTGTGCCACCGGGTCAACGACCCCGAAACCGCCAACATGACCCTCGGCGACCTCGACCCGGCCGCCCTCGACGCCGCCCGCGCCATCCCCGCCGAGACACCCGGTGTATGCGTCGTGGCCGGTCAAGACGGCGCTTGGCACCGTGCCCGCTCAGTGTTCGTCCCCGAGTGCGAGGCCGAGCAGGCGGCGCGCGACTGGGCGCACCTGACCCCGGACTGGGATGCCCTCGTCGGCTCCGTCCCCGTCGTCCACCCGGCCGCCTAACCGCCCCGACTTCCTCTCCTTCCTTCTCTCTCGGCTCGGTGTGAGCCCTCGATCGCGCCATGTCCCTACCCGACCCATGCCCGAAACCCGTCCTGGAGGCTGCCCGATGGTCGCCCGCGTCCGTGTCCTTCGTCCCCGTCCTCGCCCCCGGTTCGTCGCCGTCCCGTCCCCGTCCTCGCCGTACGCCTCGTCGTCCTCGTCCCCGTCCCGCTCGTCCTCGGCGGTGTCGTCCTGGGACGTGTGGCCGGTCGGCGTCGAGTGGGACGAGTTCCGCTCCCTGCACATCGCTCGCTGCCAGCGCTGCGCCGAGTCGTTCGCCTCGTCCTGCTGCGGCGAGGTCGACGACTGGGCGGACGCGCACCGGTGTGACGTCGAACTGGCCGCGCTCCTGGCCTTCATCACCTCGGGGCGGGCGGCATGACCCGGCGCATTCTCGGTGCGGTCGCCGACTCGGGGCCGGTGGTGGTCCTGGCGGGCATCGCGGCGGCGGGCTCCTTCACCCACATCCGCGACACGGCTACCGAGCACGGTCAACGGGGCTGGATGGCCTGGGCTATCGCGGTGTGCATCGACCTGACATGCGTGATGGCGGCCGGGGAGCGGCAGCGGGACAAGAGCACCGGACGGGCAACCGGGCGGCTGTCGTGGCCGACCGTCGTCCTGGTCGGCGGGATCCTGCTGTCGCTGGCCGCGAACCTGGCGCAGGCCGACCCGTCGGTCTGGGGCTGGATCACCGCGGGCACTCCGGCGGGCGCGTTCCTGGTCGCGGTGTCGATGCTGGAACGCCGCAAGGCCGGCCCTGCTGCTGCGGCTCGTCCCTCGCCGGTCCCGGACTCCTTCGGCCGCCCGCCCTCGGCCTCGACGCCGTCCCCGCCGCCTTCCTCGGCGCGTTCGTCCGTACCGTCCTCGGTCTCGTCGCCGTGGGTGGTGTGGGAGAACGAGCGGCCCACGGTCGCCGCCGCCGTCCCGGCCGTCCAGCACCACACCACCGAGCGGGACGAGGACGAGCAGGACGGCCAGACCTCCATCCCCGTCCCCGCCAAACACTCCGCCTCGACGCCGTCCGCCTCGTCCTCGCCGGGTCCGGACGGACCGCTCGTCGAGTTCGCGCGCCGTGTCGTCGCCGAACACCAAACCGAGCACGGGCGGCCGATCACCCGTGACGCGCTGCGCGCACGCCTGGGGGTGTCCAACCAGCTCGCCTCCGACCTGCTTCGCCAACTCCGCACCGAAACCGCATCCCTCGCCTGACCCGCTGGAGGAAACCGCCATGACCACCCACACCCACCCGACCGGCCAGACGACCCCGATCGTGCCCGGCGACCTGTTCGCCCGCCACCAGACCATCACCGGCCTGCGCGCCCTCGCCGACTTCCTGGAGGCCAACCCGGCCGTGCCCGTCGAGGAGTACGGCTACAACCTCACCTTCAGCGTCCGCAACATGGACGACGCTGCGGCCGTCGCGCTGGTCGACTGGACGGCGGCGCTCCTGGACGTCGAGGTCACCGACGACACCCACCGGGGCGGCCACTACATCGCCACCCGCACCTTCGACCGCATCACCTACCGCATGGTCCACATCCCCGAACGCCGCCGCCACCAGTACCGCGCCGAGACCAGCTACCGCGACAACATCACCCTCGACGACACCCACCAGGACGACCAGAACGGCGGCCAGGACACCGGGCAGGCGGCCTGATGCGCGCCCGTACCGGCCACCCGCGACCGCTGCCCATCCTCGTCCGGCTCGTCGGGCTGGTCCTCGGCTGGGTGTGCGGGACGTGCGGCGGGGGCGGGGTCGCCTCCGACGGCTCCACCTGCCCCGACTGCAACGGCCACGGCCACACCGTCTGAGGGGACGTCCCGATGTCCCTGCGCCGCTGCGCCTTCATCTGCTTCTGGCTCGTCCTGGGCCGCCAACCCGAACGGGCCGCGCACGCCGTCCGCGCCATCGTCGGCGGCCTGGCCCTGGTCGCCGATGCCCTCGCGCGGTTCACCACCGCCTTCTAACCCCCGGCGTGGCCGCTATCGCCGGCAAGCATCCGCGGCCACGCCGGGCCATCCCACCACCCGCCTGAAACGGACGAGGAGACCCGCCCAATCATGCCCGACCCGGCACCACTCATCACCGGTGTTGCAGCCCGCGACATGGCCAACCGGTACAACCGGGCCGACTTCAAGGCCTGGGCGCGCCGCGCGCACTCCACCGGGGGCTGTGCCCAACCGGTCCACCTGCGTGGCCGCGTCACTCACTTGGACCCGCAGACCGGCGAGATCCTGCGCCACTACTCCACTGCGCGGGAACCGGGCGGGGCGCTGCGGGTGGCCTGCAAAACCCGGCGCGCGTCCCGATGCCCGGCCTGCGCCGAGACCTACCGCGCCGACACCTACCAACTCGTCCGCGCGGGCCTGGTCGGCGGCAAGGGCGTCCCGGACACTGTCACGGCGCATCCGGCGGCGTTCGTCACCCTGACCGCGCCCTCCTTCGGCCCGGTCCACACCCGGCGTACCGGTAAGGGCGGGGGCGTGGTGGCCTGCCGTCCTCGGCGGGGTGGCGGGACGTGCCCGCATGGGCGGCCGGTGTCCTGCACCGTCCGGCACTCCGATGGGGACCCGCGACTCGGGCAACCGATCTGCCCCGATTGCTTCGACTACGCCGGGGCCGTGCTGTGGAACGCGCACGCCCCGGAACTATGGCGCCGGTTCACCCTGGCCTTCCGCCGGTACGTCGCGCGGTCGGCGGGCCTGCGGGTGTCCGACCTGCGGGACGTGCTCACGGTCTCGTTCGCCAAGGTCGCCGAATATCAGCGGCGCGGCCTGGTCCACTTCCACGCGGTCATCCGCCTCGACGGACCCGGCGGCCCCGACGCTCCGCCTCCGGCCTGGGCGTCCCTCGACCTGCTCAAGGCGGCCGTGGACCACGCGGCGGGCGCGGTCACGGTGTCGACTCCTGCGGCCGGGGACGTCCCGGCCACAGAGCACGTGTGGGGCTCACAGATCGACGTACGCCCCATCACCACCTCGGGGGAACTGACGGATAGCGCGGTGGCGGGCTACATCGCCAAATACGCCACCAAGGCCGCCGAATGCGTCGGCACCCTCGACCGCCGCATACGCCCCACCGACGACCTAGCCGACCTCCCCGTGTCCGGCCACGCGCGGCGGCTCATCGCCGAATGCCTGCGCCTGGCTGCAATCGAGGAATACGCCGGGCTGCGCCTCGCCGAGTGGGCCCACATGCTCGGCTTCCGCGGCCACTTCTCCACCAAATCCCGCCGCTACTCCACCACCCTCGGCCGCCTGCGCGCCGCACGCATCGAACACAGCCAGCGCGAACACGCTGACGAGATCACGACCGGTCGTCTGCCCTTCGACGACGACCAGGTCCTTGTGATTGCGCACTGGCGCTACCTCGGCCAAGGGATGACGCCCGGCGAAGCACTGCTCACCGCTGCCCTCACCGGTAAGCCCATGCCTCCTCTCGACCCGTCCACCTCGCCACTAGGGAGCACGTGTTGACCGACCTGGTCCTGACCGTCGACGAAGCGGCCGAACGCCTGCGCGTGAGCCGCTGGACGCTCTACAACCTCATCCGCTCCAACCAGCTCCGAACGGTCAAGATCGGCCGCCGCCGCCTCGTCCCCGTCAACGCCCTCGCCGAATGCCTCGACAAGCTCTCGGAGGTTGCTGCCTGATGACCACAACGGCGCTCGGGACTCCCGACGAACCAGAACGGCCACGGTCCCGCAAGAGGCGTAGCAAGCGGGGGAACGGTGAGGGGAGCATCTGGCTCCGCAAGGATGGCCGGTACGGCTTCGCCGCCTACGTCCCCACCACCGCCGGCACCCTCAAGCGCGTCCAGGGGTACGCCCGGTCCCACGATGACGCTCGCAAGAAGCTGACCAAGCTTCTGGAGCAGGCCGACCAGGGCATCCCGGTCTCGTCCGAGAGTTGGACGGTGGCGGAGTACCTGGCGTACTGGCTCAAGAACGTCGTCCAGGTCGAGCGGCGGCCCAAGACGTACCAGGGATACGAGGGGGCCGTCCGCCGGTACCTGGTCCCGGAACTGGGCAATAGGCGGCTCGGCAAGCTCACCGCTCGTGACGTGCGCCTGGCCTTCACCCGGATCCGGGAGGCGTGCCAGTGCTGCCGCAACGGCTGGGACGACGCTCGGGAGGTGCCGCGCTGCTGCTCGCTCAAGGGTGGTGAGTGCTGCGGCTCCCGGCTGTCGCCGCGCATGGTCCAGTTCGTACACGCGGTCCTGCGCAACGCTCTGCAGACGGCCGTTCGGGAAGAGATCATCCCGCGCAATGTCGCCAAGCTCGTCACCGTCTCCACGCCCAAATACGGGGTCAATCGGGGCCTCACGGTCGACCAGGTGCGGGACGTCCTCAAGGCGGCCCAGGACGAACGGCTCTACGCCCTGTACGTCCTGGCGCTCTGCCTCGGCCTGCGGCGCGGCGAGTTGCTCGGGCTGCGCTGGGAAGACGTGCGGCTCGTCGGCTGCCGGGCCTGCGGCGGTGAGGGCGGCACCCTCGACGGCGACCCGTGCGGCCGGTGCACAGAATCCGGTGTCGAGTCGGCCACGCTCGAAGTCGTCCAGACGCTGCAACGGGTCGGGGGAGCGCTGCGGTTCGTCCCGCCCAAGACGGTCGACTCCAAGCGCACGGTCCCGCTCCCGGATCTGTGCATCACCGCGCTATGCGAACACCGGGTGAAGCAGGATGCCGAACGGGCCGACGCTTGGCCGGACTGGCAGGATCACGGGCTCGTCTTCCCGTCCCGCCTCGGCACTCCCATGGAGCCGGACAACCTTCGCCGTAGCTGGGGCCGCATCCGCGCGGCGGCCGGACTCGACGGCGTCCGCTTCCATGACATGCGGCACACCTGCGTCACGCTGCTCCTGGACCTCGGCGTCCCGCCGCACATCGTCCGGGACATCGTCGGTCACAGCGACATCGGGGTGACCATGACGATTTACGCTCATGCGGCCGTCGACGAGAAGCGGGCGGCGCTTCGGAAGCTGGGGGATGCGCTCGGCTGAGGCCGTTGCTGTCACCGTTGCTGTCAAAAGGCCCGGAACCTGGTGTGGTTCCGGGCCTTTTGGCTGGTCGTGAGAGTGGGCAGGGGCGGGGTCGAACCGCCGACCTTCCGCTTTTCAGGCGGACGCTCGTACCGACTGAGCTACCTGCCCAGGACGCGTGGTGCGTCTGGCGGTCCTGACGGGATTTGAACCCGCGGCCTCCACCTTGACAGGGTGGCGAGCACTCCTAACTGCTCCACAGGACCTTGCTGCTCCGAGCTTAGCGGCTTCGGAGGGGTGTCTTGGCCGGTTGCCCCGGCGTTTGGCACGTCCGAGAGCATACGCGATGGCTGAGGGCGGCGCCAACTCGTTAACGGGGGAGGTCGCGGGGGATAGAGCGGTAACGGAGAGGCATCGGGTGAATGCGGGTTGCTGGCGGGTGCTACGCGTTTGCGGCTTGGGGTCCTAGTCTGTCCGGGTTGCGCAACCGTGCGTGACCGGAGGGTGGCGCCGTTCTGTGTCAGGACGGCCTTAGAAGGGAGGTCGGCGTGGTCGCAAAGCTCCCAGACCAGAGCGCCGAGGACTACCAGAGAGGGCTCGGTACGCGGCAGATCCAGATGCTGGCGATCGGGGGGACGATCGGCACCGGGCTGTTCCTCGGGGCCGGGGAGAACATCGCCAAGGCGGGGCCGAGCCTGATCCTGACGTACGCGGTGGCCGGGCTGGCGCTGTTCTTCGTCATGCGGGCGCTCGGCGAGCTGCTGACGTACCGGCGGACGGAGGGTGGTTTCGCCGGGTATGCCCGGGAGTTCCTGGGGCCGTTCTGGGGCTACGCCACGACCTGGACGTACTGGATTATCTGGGTGACGACCGGCATGGCGGAGCTGACCGCGGCCGGCAAGTACATCCAGAAGTGGTGGCCGGGGGTCGAGCAGTGGCAGACGGCGCTGGTGGCGTTGGTCGTGCTGTTCGTGGTGAACCTGATCTCGGTGAAGCTCTTCGGTGAGCTGGAGTTCTGGTTCGCGGCGATCAAGATCGCGGCGATCGTGATGATGATCCTCGTGGGGATCGGGGTGCTGGTCTTCGGGTTCAGCGACGCGGGCGACACGGCGGGGGTCGGGAATCTGTGGGATCACGGTGGTGTGTTCCCCGAGGGGTACTCGGCCACGATCATGACGCTGCAGATGGTGATGTTCGCCTATCTCGGTGTCGAGCTGGTGGGTGTGACGGCCAGCGAGGCCAAGGATCCGGAGCGGAACATTCCGCGGGCGATCAATGCGCTGCCGCTGCGGTTCGCGCTGTTCTACCTCGGGTCGCTGCTGGTCATCCTGGCTGTGGTGCCGTGGACGGCCTTCAAGGGCGGCGCTAGTCCGTTCGTGTTGGCGTTCGACAAGATCGGCATTCCGGGCGGGGGCGACATCGTCAACTTCGTGGTGCTGACCGCTGCGCTGTCGTCGTGCAACGCGGGCGGGCTGTACTCGACGTCCAGGATGCTCAGGACGGCCGGAGTCAACGGTGATGGGCCGAAGGTGCTCTCGCGGTTGAACGGGCGTGGGGTTCCTGTACTGACGGTCGTCATTTCGGCGCTCGTCATGGGAATCGGGGTCGTCGTCAACGCGATCGTGCCGGACAAGGCGTTCGGGTACATCACGTCGGTTTCGACCGGTGGTGCCCTACTGGTGTGGACCGTGATTCTGGTCGCGCACATGATTTACCGGCGGCGGGCTACGGCTGGGGTGCTTCCTAGGTCGTACTACCGGATGCCTTGGGCGCCCTACAGCAGTTGGGTCGTGCTGGCGTTCTTCGTGTTCGTCACGGTGACGATCGCGTGGGAGGCCGATACACGGGTCGCGTTGTACGTGATGGCCGCGTGGGTCGCGCTCATCGTGATCGGGTGGCCGTTCGTCCGGCGTAACTCGCAGGGCGCCGAGACGAAGGTGGCGGTGGAGAGCGCCAGCGCCTGACCTCCGTGGGATGATCCCGTATGGCGGTTCCATCCCTCCGGAGGCGCGCGTGACCAGCAAGCTAGAGATCCGTGTGCGCTGGGTCCTGCTGGTCGTGGTCGGCGTGGCGAACGTCATCGGTTCGCTGGTCGTGCTGCTTTTCGCGACGTTCGTCGTGCCCGACCCACCGCTGGACGACCGCGACTACGTCCACATGGTGAACGCGGTGGCGTTCTTCAGTTATCCGGTGGTGGCCGCTCCGGTGGCGCTGCTCATGGGGTTGTGGCTATGGCGGCCCGTCGTCATGTTCGTCCGGGATGGTGGAGAGCCTGATCGGCAGCAGCGGCGGGCCGTCTTGCTGGGGCCGCTCCGGTTGACGATGCTCATCGGTGCCTTGTGGACGGTCGGTGCCCTTGGGTGGGCGGTGCTCGATTTGGTGCTGTTCACTGGGCGGCTGGCCGTGAAGACCGGGTTGACGTGTTTGCTTGGTGCGGGGACGACCTGCACGATCGTGTACCTGCTGTCGGAGCGGCTGCTGCGGCCGGCGGCTGCGCTCGTGTTGGGGACGGAACGTCCGAAAAGGTTCAGGCTGCCCGGTGTGACGACGCGGGTGATGCTGGCTTGGGCGCTCGGGACGGCGATCCCGGTGTTCGGGCTGATCTGCGTCGCGATCGCCGCGCTGGCCGCGCCGGACATCAACGTCGAGCAGCTTGCGATCACCATCCTCGGGCTCGGCGGGGTGGCGATCCTGGCCGGGGTCTATGTCACCTATATGGCGACTCGGGCGATCGCGGATCCGATCAAGGCCGTCCGGAAGGGGATGGCGCAGGTCGAGCGGGGCGATCTGGGCGCCGAGGTCGCGGTGTACGACGCGAGCGAGGTCGGGCAGCTGCAGGCCGGGTTCAACCACATGGTCGCCGGGCTGCGGGAGAACGAGCGGCTGCGCGACCTGTTCGGCCGGCATGTCGGCGAGGAGGTCGCGGACCTGGCGCTGGAGCGCGGCGACATCACGCTCGGCGGCGAGACGCGCGAGGTGGCGGTGCTGTTCGTCGACCTGACCGGGTCGACCCGGCTCGCCGACACCCGGAGCCCGGACGAGGTCGTCGGGCTGCTCAACCGGTTCTTCGGCGTCGTGGTGACGGTGATCGCGAAGCACGGCGGCTGGATCAACAAGTTCGAGGGGGACGCGGCGCTGGCGATCTTCGGGGCGCCGACGCAGCTGGAGGACTCGGCCGGCGGGGCGCTCGGCGCGGCCCGCGAGCTGGCGGTCCGGCTGCGCGCCGAGGTGCCGATGCTGGACGCGGGGATCGGCGTGTCCGCGGGCCCGGTCGTCGCCGGGTACATCGGCGCGGAGGAGCGGTTCGAGTACACGGTGATCGGCGATCCGGTGAACGAGGCGGCGCGGCTCAGCGATCTGGCGAAGGACGAGGGCGGGCGGGTACTGGCCTCGGCGGCCGTCCTGGACCTGGCGCATCTGGCCGAGTCGGACGAGTGGGACATCGGGCGGTCTGTCACGTTGCGCGGGCGGAGCCGTCCGACACGGCTCGGTACGCCGCGCCGTCCGCCCGAGGCAGGGGTCGATATCGAGCGGGTCGCCCGGCGTGTCCGGTTCCCGCGCCCGCTGCGGCGGAGCCGGCGGCTGCTGCTCGGCGCGCTGGTCCTCTCGAAGGCGGCCAAGAGCGCGCGTATGCCGGACAAGTCGGACGAGCCGGAGTAGCGTCGCCGCCGTTCTGGCGCCACGCGCCGTGTCCTCCCCGTCCCGGACGGGCCGGATGCGTATCGTCGCCGGGTGTACACGGTCTGCTACCGGCCCGTAACTCCGGTGTCATCGGACGGCCCGAGGGTTGGGGCGGACAGCCCCGCTCCCGAGAGGTGACAGATGCACCGACGGAATCGTCTCGCGCTCATGGCCGTGACGGCCACCACGGCCCTCGTCGTCCCGGCGACGGCCGCCGCCGCCGACCCCGGTCCCGAACCCGTCATCGCCCCGCAGCCCGGCGCACCGCGCCCCGGCGCCGCTCAGCCTGGCGCTACCCAGCCCGGCGCGGAGGCCGGCGGGCAGTCCGGCGCGCAGCCCGGCGCGGCGCAGCCCGATGCTGACCAGTCCGGCGCTGCGCAATCTGGCACTGACCAGCCTGGCTCACAGCCCGGTGCCGCCCAGCCCGGCTCGCAGCCGGGGGCCGCGCAGTCGGGGGCGCCGGAGCCGCGGCCGCGTGCCGGGACCGCGCTGCGCGAGCGGATCGTGGACGTCGCGCACCGCGGCGCGTCCGCCTACGCGCCGGAGAACACGATCGCCGCGTTCAAGCTGGCCAAGGCCAAGCACGCCGACATGTTCGAGCTGGACGTCCAGGAGACCAAGGACCACAAGCTCGTGATCATGCACGACACCACGCTGGCCAGGACGACGAACGTGGAGGACGTCTACCCCGACCGCAAGCCCTGGAAGATCGCCGACTTCACCCTCGCCGAGATCGAGAAGCTGGACGCGGGGTCGTGGTTCGCGGCGAAGTACAAGGGCGAGCGCGTCCCGACGCTGCCCCGGGTGCTGACCGCGATGCGCGGGAAGGGGCTCGGCATGCTGCTGGAGATCAAGAGCCCGGCCCTCTACCCGGGCATCGAGAAGCGCATCGCCGCGGCGCTGAAGCACGAGCGGTCCTGGCTCCGGCACGACCCGAGCGAGCGGCGCCTCGCCGTGCAGTCCTTCGACTGGGGCTCGGTGCGCCGCTTCCACGCCGTCCTGCCCAAGGTGCCGACCGGCCTGCTCGGCACCCCGAAGGCCGGTGACCTGCCGAAACTCGCCAAATACGCCGACCAGATCAACCCGACGTTCGGCGATCTGACCGCGTCCTACGTCAAGAAGGTGCACGCGTCCCGGATGGACGTGCTCACCTGGACGCTCAACGACCGCGGCGACATGGAGAAGGCCGTCCGCCTCGGCGTGGACGGGATCATCACCAACAAGCCGGACGTTCTGCGCCACGTCCTGAGGGCGCCCCGGACGCGCCAGGCAGAGGCCGCCTGATCAGGGAAGCAGCCGGCGGGCGTGGGCGGTCAGCGCCCGCGCCGCCGGGCTGCGCGGCCCCTCGGCGCGCCAGGCCAGCGCGATCCGCCCGCTCAACCGGGGCCGGACGATCGGCATCGCGTGCAGCGCGTCCGGCAGAGCGCGCGCGGCGGACTCGGGCAGGACGGCGACGCCGAGGCCGTGCGCGGCGATCTGCGCCAGCACGGGCGGCTCGCCGGCCTCGAACGCGATGCGCGGGCGCAGGCCGGCGTCCGCGAACGCCGTGTCCAGGACGGCCCGTACGCCGGTCCCTTTTGGCAGGCTGACCAGCGCCTCGTCGCCGAGCGCCCGCAGCGTGATCGTGGATCGGCGCGCCAGCGGGTGGTCGAGGTTGACGGCGGCGTAGAGGTCCTGCTCGATGACGACCCTGGTGGCGATGCCCTCGGGCGGCTCGGCGCCGAGGCTGAGGAACGCGAGGTCGACGCGTCCGGTGCGGAGCCCGTCGGTCAGGGTGTCGGTGTCCTCCTGAATGACCGTGATCTCCACGTCCGGGTGGTCGCGGTGGAATTCGGCGATCATGCCGGGTAGGTCGAGCGACCGGATCCAGTCGATGGTGCCGACCGTGACGTGCCCGCGCAGCAGCCCGGTCAGCTCGTCCACCGACAGCCGCGCGCCCTGGACGGCCGCGAGCGCCGCCCGCGCGTAGGGGAGGACGGCGGCGCCGACCTCGGTCAGCCGGACCGTCCGCCCGGACCGGTCCAGCAGCGGCTGGCCCAGCTCCCGCTCCAGTTGCCGGATCTGGGCGCTGACGCCCGGCTGGGCGACGTGCAGCCGGGCGGCGGCCTTGGTGAAGCTCGCCTCTTCGGTCACCGCGACGAAGTACTCCAGCTGGCGCAGCTCCATAACCGTCCATGCTAGCCGGACGTCGGTCCAGCGCCATGGCTTCTGGCCAGGCTCGGCCCGGCCGCGCGGGGGCCGGAGCCGTCGGCAACCATTTCTTTGGCTCTTCTTGGGGGCGTAACTGCAGTTCAGAGGACTGATTCCGGGCTGAGCGGTGAATACCTCACCTGCGGGAGGTCGGGTGTTCGGACGGCGCACATGGTCCATACGGGTGCGGATGACCGTCATTGCCGGAATGGTCACCGCGGTGATCTGCGCCATCGTGGCCACGCTGATCCTCGTGGAGGTGCGCGGCTCCGAGACCGACACCAAGCGCAGCCAGGCGACGGCCGCGGCGCTGCGGATCAGCTACGAGATGCGCCGCGGCCCGGTGCGCGGCGACCTCGGCGCGCCGGACGGCGTGGTCATCCAGGTCATGGACGAGCACCGGACGGTGATCGCGGGCACGCCGGGTCCGTCGCTGGACGGGCCGCCGATCGCCCGTTTCCTCCCGTCCAAGGCCCAGGTGTACGCCACCCGCAACGTCTGCTCGTCGGTGGACCTGCCGCGCTGCGCGTGGGTGATCGGCTTCCGCGTCTACCAGCCGGGCGGGGACTGGCTCGTCTACGCCGCCGCACCCACCGTCCCCTGGTACGTGGCCCCCGGCCTCATCATGCTGCTGGTCAGCGTCTCGCTGCTGGTGACCCTGCTGGCCTGCCTGCGCGCCTGGGGGACGGTCGACCAGACCCTCGCCCCGGTGGACGCGATCCGCGCCGAGCTCGCGGAGATCACCGCGCAGCAGTCGGGCCGCCGGGTCACGGTGCCGGCGAACCAGGACGAGATCAGGCGGCTCGCGGAGGCCGCGAACGCGACGCTCGACCGCCTCGACGGCGCGCTGGCCCGGCAGCGCAGCTTCACCTCCGACGCGTCCCACGACCTGCGCAGCCCGATCGCCGCGGCGCGCACGCAGATCGAGGAGGCCCTCCTCTTCCCCGACGACGTCGACTGGCCGCGGACGGCGCGGGGCGTCCTGCAGAGCCTGGAGCGGCTCCAGGCGATCGTCACGGACCTGCTCCAGCTGGCCCGGCTGGACGCCGCCGCCTGGAAGGACGTCGAGACGGTCGACCTCGGCGCCATGGTCACCATCGAGGTGGCGAGATCGGACCGGACGAAGCGGATCGTCCCGCACCTCCAGGAGGGCGTCACGGTGCGCGGCGACCGGCTCCGGCTCGTCCGCCTCTTCACGAACCTGCTGGACAACGCCGAGCGGCACGCCGAGACGCGAGTGGACGTCACGGTCCGGCGCACGGACGGCCAGGCCGTCCTGGAGGTGCTGGACGACGGGGCGGGCGTCGCCGAGGAGCAACGCGACCTCGTCTTCCAGCGGTTCGCCCGGCTGGAGGCCAGCAAGGCGCGCGACCCGGGCGGCACCGGCCTCGGCCTGCCCATCGCACGGGAGATCGCGCGGCTGCACGGCGGAAGCCTCACGATCGAGGACAGCATGCGCGGTGCCCGCTTCGTCCTGCGGCTTCCGCGGAATCCCCCGAACCGTCCCAACCACCACGCCTGACCGCCCGCACTGGGGCTGGACGCGGAAAACCCCGCGGCATCGGTGCGCGCGGGGTCGGCGGGGGGTGTGTGGGGCCCGCGCGGGGACGGGCCGGAGGCGGGCGCGTTACAAGGGTCCGATGGCGGATCGTGCGGGCAGGCCGCGCAGGTGGATCCAGCCTTCGATGTCCGTTTCCTTCACCCTGCAGGCGATCGGCTCGTATTCGTCGGCGTTCACGTAGCCGGGGCTGTGGGCGATGACGGAGTCGTAGACGAACCTCGACGCGATGACGCCGAGGTCGGCGCCGGTCGCGGCGAGCCTCGCCTTCAGCGGGGCGGCGTCGAGGAGCCGGGCCGCGTTGATGATCGTCCAGCCGGACATGCCGGGCGGATCGGGCACCACCGGGCCGACGTCCATGGCGACCCTGAGCTGGATGCGGACCGCCTCGCTCGACCGGTGGTTGTGCCGCCGCAGCCGCAGCCCCAGCGCGGCGATCATGGGGTCGATGACGGCGGCGGTCGGCATCTCGGGCGGGACGACGATCAGCGCGCCGTCGCCGCGGTCCTCGCTGTAGCAGGCGTCCCACGGCACGCCCGACTCCTCGAACGACTCCCGCAGGGCCGTGTACATGGCGCGCCGCACCTCGATCCGGTCGTCCTCGTCACGGACGCGCGAACTGAAACCGGCGATGTCGGTGTACACGATCGTGCAGTTCCGTCCCGCCCACGACGCGCCTTTGGGGGCGGACGAAGCGATCGCCATGTGCCCTTGGCGTGGGACGTGCACGGTCGCCGCAGGGCCAGTCTGCGGCTCCCAGGAAGTGTCGTACGTCTCCGCCACGTAGCCCCACCCATCGGTGTGGGGTCCGGCTATGGGACGCGGGCCGGTCGTGCCGTGCCGGTTGCTTGCGTGACGCCGGGTGCTCGGCCGTTGCCTTCCGGTCGCACCATGCGGTCCGGTTCTGTGTCCCGCAGGGGACGCGCCGTACGGAGTGGGTGGTGTGTGCTGCGTGGCGGGTGGCGCGGGCGTGGGCGCGTAGGGGGAGTGCGGCCAGAGCGGAGGTATCGGTATGTAGGCCGTCGCGTAGGCCTGGTGTGTGACGTACTGGACGGGAGGGCCATACGAGTACGCGTGGCCCACCTCGCCGTTCTGTGGGTCGTCCATCGAACCCGACTGCTCGGTGAGCCGGTTGTACATCTCGCGTTCCAGGACGGCGACCACCCGCGGATGGTTGCTCAGGTAGGTGACGAACTGCTGCGTTGTCAGGCTCAGCGCGTGCAGCGGCTCCATCGCGACGATGGTCGCCGAGCGTTGGCGCAGCATCAGCGCGGCGCGCTCGCCGATGATGTCGCCGGGACCGCGGAAGGCGATGATGCGCTCGCGTCCGTCCCGCTCCACGCAGACGCGCACCGTGCCGGACTTGATCACGATGGTGTGGTCGGCGGCCTGCCCCTCCTCCCACAGCACCGCGCCGGCCGGGTACACGACCTCCTGCGCGGTCGCGAGGAACTCGGCCCGTTCGATGGTGGTGAGCGAGAGCCAGAATCCGGGCCGCTTGGACGGCCCGTCCGGCTGGACTACCGTGTTCTCCAGGCCTTTGTGCGCGGCCTCGCCGCGTGGCGGCGGGGGAGCGACGGCGTGCGTCTCCGGGAGGACGATCTGGTCCGGGTCGTGCCGGCGGTCGTGTTCGCCCATCAGCACACCCGCCTCACGATCGACCGGACGGAGTTGGTGGGGTGGACGTCAAAGGTCGGGGGATGGATCTGCTGTCTTGACATGTCAGGGACCCCATGCCTCGAATCGCGACTTCGGTTCCCTGCGCGATGCCCGGGATCGTCCGGCACCGGATCGCGGTGGCCGAAGTCGCTTCACCTATAGCCCGTTCCGCGAGATCGCGGTTAGACTGGGTGAGTCCGCAGAAAACGTTTTGGCAGGTCAGCCCGGATCTTTCTGCGTTTCCGCAGGGTATCTGCGCAGGCCCGCCGGCGCGCTTTCGCGCGGCTCCGGGAGTCGCTCTCCACTTTCGTCGATCGTCTTGGCTGCCAACCGGTGATCGGCCGAAAGTGGCGGGCGACTCTGTTGTTGCGGCCGGTATTGGTTCGTGTTCCTGGCCTCCCCGTTCGTGCTTTCTGCTGCTGCGGCGCCCCGTGGCGGGTGGCCCGTGGCCGGACCACCCCGTGGGCCCGGGTCCGCCGGTGGCGAGTGCCCCGGCCAGGGGACACGCCGTCCCGCCGGGAACCTCACCCTGCGTCAAGATCGTCGGCGCCGGAGGTGGCACCGCGTCCCGTTGCACAACGTCGTCTGTTATTCTGCTACCTAGCACATTACAACATAGTCGCGAGGTATGCAGCAGTCTGGAAGCTTCCGACACGGGTTTTGGGCGATATGACGGGGTCTGGCGCATGGCGCGAAGATCGCATGACCAAGAAATGTGGCGCTGTGGTGCCAAGCGGGATGTCGGGTCCCGGTTTGCCATGTAGCATCCAGGCTGGTGGCACTAACTACTTAGAGTGAGCGAACACGATGTCCAGTGACCAGGGGCCGATCGTCCAGAGTGCGCTGCTGCGCTCGGAACTCGTCCGGCTGCGCAAGGAGAAGAAGCTGACGCAGGAGCAGGTCGCGCGCCAGCTTGAGTGGTCCCCGTCCAAGCTCATCAGGGTCGAAGGCGGAAAGAACGCCATCACCCGGACCGACCTGCAGGCCCTGCTCGGCGTGTACGACGTCACCTCCGAGGGGCGCCAGGAGCGGCTGCAGGCGCTGGCCCGCGGCGCCCGCGAGCCGGCCTGGTGGAACGCCTACCGCGGCGATCTCGACCCCACCTTCCTCAACTACGTCGGGTACTCGGCGGGCGCGGCCTTCATGCGCCAGTTCCACGGGACGGTGATCCCCGGGCTCATCCAGACGCCCGAGTACGCCGAGGTCCTGTCGACCGGCAAGTCGTCCGAGCGGTCGCGGGTCCTCGCGGCGAAGCTGCGCATCCAGCGGCAGCAGGAGCTCGCCAAGCGGGAGAACCCGCCGCGCCAGCACTACATCATCGACGAGGCGGTCGTCCGCCGGCATGTCGGCATCAGGAGCGACCCCGCGATCATGCCGGCCCAGCTCAACCACATCGCCGACCTGGCGGAGCGCGACGATGTGACGGTGCGGGTCGTCCCCTTCAGCGCGGGCGCGCACCTGGGGCTGGAAGGGCCGTTCACCATCCTGGAGTTCGAGGGCGACCTGGCCGACGTCCTCTACCTGGAGGGACGTCCGGGAGCCAGCCTGATGATCACCGGCGAGGACGACCGGATCCCCGAGTACCGCGACACCTTCGAACTCCTGCTGGAGCAGGCGCTGCCGGCCGACCAGTCGATCGCGCTCATCCGGACCGCCGCCGAAGACCTCATGGCCTGACTGAGCGACCGCAACTCGATTCCACCGGAGGTGAGGGCCGCAGCGGACATCCGACAAGGCGAGTGGCCGTCATAACACGCAGCGTGATCTTGTGTTCCCTTGTAGGCGGGATAACTGGAACCGTTTACACTCGTGATCGGGAAATTATCCACAAGGTCGTGGTTTGTCGTGCCCTGCTCGGTGCTCGTCCGGCGGGTGTTCTCGGCCGAACGGTTGGCGAGACGGCACCCGCCGGCAATGGACGGAGGTTGCTGGATGGTCTACCGGTCGACTCGCGGAGCCGCGTTGAACTGGCGGAAGAGCAGCGCGAGCTCCGACGATAGCGCCTGTGTCGAGTTGGCGGCGCTCGGCTCGTCGGTGCTGGTCCGCGACTCGCGCGATCACTCCGCGGGCGTCATCGCTCTTCGCCCCGCCCAATGGAATGCGCTCGTGGACGCCGTCCGGGGCGGCGATCTGGATCTGGTCTGAGTCACGTGACTCATTTTCCCCGCCCCCGTCAGAGGTTATTGACCATTGCCGCTTTCTGACGCCTTTACCGGCGATCTTTGACAACCGCGGGCGCCGCCCGGCCGGCGCCGGGGCCGGGCCCTGAGTTCGGCGCTGCTTGGACGGCCGAGGAACTCCCGCCCATCCCCGCCGGGTCTGAGCAACAACCGCGTATGCCGCCCGCCACAGGGCCGCCCCTGTGGCGGGCGCCGTCGCCTCGCCGCGCGACGTCCGCGATCCGCCGCACCGTGAGATCCCGCGCGCTGCCGTCAACGTGTCCCCCTGCGTCGTCCCGCGCGATTCCCCGCAGCCGGCCGCCGTGAGCGTCTCTGACGCCGCTCCGCTTCTTCCCATGCCGCTCCGCGCACCCTGGACGGCCTCCGGCGACGTGCCGGGCGTGACCTCCTCGCCGAGGGCCTTCGACCTGCCGGAGACCTCACCGGAGATCCAGGCTCGGCCCGATCGCTGTGTCCTTGTCCTTGTGGGGTGCAGATCGCCGCGCGTCGGGCTCGGCGCAAATGGCCGGTTAATGATCTTTTCCCCTGCGACAATCGATCTTCCGGGAAAAGACGGAATTTGGGACTATTGCAAGGGTTACTTGTGAGTGTAGTCCAAGTTGAGACAATGTGGCTGGCATCATCGACAACACCCGTCGCGTCCCAATGGGTACGGGGAAGAGGGCACATCAAGATCACCTGAGTGGAACGGAAAAAACGATCTATGGCACCGACCGTGCTGGTCGAGATTTCAGAGTCGAACGCCGACGCGG
Organism: Actinomadura sp. BRA 177; assembly: GCF_013372625.1. Lineage (GTDB taxonomy): Bacteria > Actinomycetota > Actinomycetes > Streptosporangiales > Streptosporangiaceae > Spirillospora. Next base: position 10,983 of record NZ_JABXFD010000326.1, on the reverse strand, counting down.
CGCGGCTGGACCAGATGACTCGCCGGCTTCTGGGCGACCTGCGAAGACATGGACTTCAGATCGAGCGCCCTGCCGTCCAGGCGCCGGACGGTGCGAAATCGGGATCGGCGGTGGCCGTCGCGAGCCTGCTCGTGGCGCTCGCCGGAACGCCCGCTGCGAATGCTCTCGTCAACGGGATATTCGCCTGGTTGGGGCCCCGAAGAGCGAGCGTGAAGATCAGTTGCGGTGACGGCTCGATCGAGCTGTCCGCCGCGACCGCGGAGGAACAGCGACGACTCATCGAATGGCTGCGAACATGTCACGAGGAAACACGGGAACGGGAACAGGGCGGCCGAGAAGGCTAGCGCTTCTGGTGGCCTCCGACCGCTACGACGACCCGGATCTCGGTTCGCTGCGCTCGCCCGTGCACGATGTGACGGCCCTTGCCGCCGTCCTGGCGGATCCGCGCATAGGCGGGTTCAAGGTCGACCAGGTGTTCAACCGGCAGGCGCATGAGGTCAACGCCGCGATCGAGGACTTCTTCTGCGACAAGCAGCCCGACGATGTGCTGCTGCTCTACGTGTCCTGTCACGGAGTGAAGGACGATGGGGGACGGCTCTACTTCGCCACGTCCAACACGCGGGTCAGAAGGCTCGGCTCGACGGGAATCGCATCGTCGTTCGTGAGCGAGCAGATGACGAACAGCATGTCCCGCAACATCGTCCTGCTTCTGGACTGCTGCTACAGCGGGGCGTTCGTCGAGGGAATGGTCGTGCGCGGCGGCGGCAGCGTCGGCATCAACGAGAGGCTGAGCGGCTCCGGCAGGGCGATCCTCTCCTCGTCGTCGGCGCTGGAGTACTCGTTCGAGCTCGACAGGCAGCGTGTGACCAAGGAGATCACGCAGGTCGGGGCGGAGAGCCGGGGTGGTGACGGCCCGTCGGTCTTCACCGAGGCGCTGGTGCGCGGCCTCACGACCGGGAGGGCCGACCGGAACCGCGACGGGCGCATCTCCATAGACGAGTTGTACGACTACACGTTCACGGAGGTCACCGCCGTCAATCCGAATCAGACGCCGACCAAGTTCTCCGATGTGAGCGGGGAGTTGATCGTCGCGTACAGCCCCGGGACCGTCCGTCCGGCGCAGTTGCCGGACGAGGTGTCCTCGGCGATCGAGCATCCTCTGGCCCGCGTGCGCGCCGCGTCCGTCAGTACGCTCAGGGACCTGGCTCTGAAAGGCGACGATGTCGGGCGACTGGCCTACGGACGGCTGAAGGCACTGCTCAATGACGACAGCCGCATGGTGACGTCCACTGCGGAGGCGGCCATCGTGGAGATCGAGCGCGCCCGTCCTTTCCCGCGAGTCGACAGCGCGCCCTTCCATGGGGCGATGGGTCATCCACAGCCTGTGGAAACGTGGACGCCGCCGACCATGCCAGCTTCCGTGAACTCGTCCCCGCCCCCGCTTCCGTGGCAGCCGTCAACTCCGCCCCCGGTTTCTGTAACGGGTGACGGCCATGGCGAGCCACTTCACGGAAGATCGGTGCTGGCGTACTTCATGCCGTTCTTCACCAGCCTGCTGCTCCTGTTCAGCCGGAGCCGGGAAATCAGGTTCCACGCGGTTCAATGCGCGCTCATCGATCTGCTGACCATGGTCTACATGGTCGCTGGGATGATTCCTATCGCGATCTATTCCAGCATTAGGTACGGTTCCGACGAGATTCCCAACGATGACGTTCCCTTCAACGTCTTCATGGTGTCGTTCATGGTGCTTCCCCTCGTACTGCGTATCTACTGCCTGGTCGAACTCGCCCGGAAAGGAACGGTCCGGGTGAAGTTCCTCGGTGCTTTGGCGAATCGTGCCGCCGGGAGGCCGCCGGCGGGCGGGCGGAGCGCCCAGTCGATCGGTGGGCCCTGGCGCGGGTGAGCCCTGGCTCATCGCCTCAGTAGAGGAAGGGGATGTGGATCTGGTCGGCGCCGGTTAGGGCGGTACCGGGAGACCGGCCCAGGAGCCAGGCGAGAAGGGCCGATCCGGGGCCCGTCACGAGGTGGTCACCGTTGCCGTGGTCTTGGCCGGTGTCGGTGGTGTGCAGGCGAAGGTTCGGGGCGTTGTCGCGGCGGGCGAAGGCGGCGGTGACGCTGGTCAGTTGGCGGCTGGTGAAGTCGGGCGGCCAGTCGTCGGGGGTGAAACCGGCATCGAGGTCCACGTGGTGGATGAGGACTTCGGTGAGGCGTGCGTCGGCGGCGCGGGCGGCCGGGTGGCGGGCGCCTGTGGTCCATTGGACGGTCCGGTCCCATGCCTTGTCCGGCATGAGGGTGAAGGCTTCGGCGAATCGGCCGGCGCTTTGGCGGACGTCCTCCAGGAGGGCGCGGGCGGGGCGGCCGGCGCCCGCTTCTATCTCGGCGGCGCGGGCGTCCAGGCTCGGGTACTCGTACGACTCGACGCCGGTGCGGGCCCAGGTGAGCAGGCGGGTGCCGCCGTCGGCGTTGCGGGCGACGTGGGTGAGGACGTGCCCGCGCGTCCAGCCGGGGAGGAGGGACGGCGCGCGCACGTGGGAATCGTCCAGCTGTGCCGCGGTTGTCAGGAAGGCCGTCGTTGCGGCGGTGATCTCAGTGAGGGTGATCATGCGAAGGCGGCGGGAGTGGCACCCATTCGAAGCCGTCCGGGTCGGTGAAGGGCCCGGCGTCGCTGCCGATCGCGAGCCGGTGCGATCCGGTGCCGTCGGGAGTGACGCCGGCGGCCTCGGCGAGGGCGGGACGCTTGTTGAGCGACAGCTTGATGGGACTCGACGGGTCGGCGAACTCGACGTACTTGCGTCCGTAGCTCTTCGTCGCGGTCAGGCCGTGGTCGACGTAGAAGCGCTTGCTGGCGGCGACGTCCGCCACTCCCAGTTGGAGCACGGTTTCGTCGATCTGCCGGGTGGGCGGGGCGGTGTTCTTCTTCGATGAGGACGCGACCGTCCAGATGGTCCCGTCCGGGGCCTGGACGACACCGCCGTAGCCCCAAAGGGACTTCGCGGCCGGTTTCAGCGCCGTCGCACCGGCTTCAACGGCGGCGTCGATGAGGTTGTCGACGTTGGCTGGCTGGGACGCGATGAGCGACATCGTGAACCCGCGGAAGCCGGTCGTCGGTGCGTCCGATGCTCGCAGGCGCAGCTTGGTGCCCATATCGAAGGCGGCGGTGTAGAAGCGGTCGGCGGCCGTGGGGTCGCCCACTTCAAGGGTGACGAATTCGACGGAAGCCATAGGGGTCACAGTAGGTGGGCTCGGGCCTCCGCGCTTCTCGATTGCTGATCGGTCTGTGCACGTTTTGCCCACGTACGGCAGTCGCTGTGCGGGGGCGAGGGTCAGCGGACGCCGCGTGGGCGGAACTGGATGCTGATTCGGGGACCGGTGACTCGGGCGCTCTTCGGGATGGCGTGCTCCCATGTCCGCTGGCAGCTGCCGCCCATCACGATGAGGTCGCCATGGCCCAGTTCGTGGCGGATCGTCTGGCCGCCGCCGCGCGGGCGAAGCGTGAGGCTTCGCGGTGTGCCGACCGACAGGATCGCCACCATCGTGTCGTGGGTGGCGCCACGGCCGGTGGTGTCGCCGTGCCATGCCACGCTGTCGCGGCCGTCCCGGTACAGGCAGAGGCCGGCGGTGCGGAACGGCTCACCGAGTTCGTCGGCGTAGTGGTCGTTGAGCGCTGTCTTCGCTTCGTCCAGGACGGAATCGGGGAGCGGCGTGCCCTCGTCGTAGAAGGCAAGCAGGCGGGGGACGTCCACGACCCGCTCGTACATGCGTCGCCTTTCGGCACGCCATGGGACGGACGTCAGCAGGCGCTCGAACAGTGCGTCCGCGCCGGGAATCCAGCCGGGCAGGACGTCCACCCAGGCGCTGCGGGCCAGCCGCGTGCGCCGCGCCGACGTCAGCGGACGCGGGCCGCTCTCGTCCGTGGAGTCCAGCAGCGAGCCTTGGAACATGCCGCCACTGTACCGGTTTCAGTCAAACATGTGTTCGATCTAGGTCGGGTAGTGTGTTCTGTCGGTGGCGGATCGTAGTCTTCCCGCGTGATGGGGGAACTGCCGCGACCGGCGAAGGCGCTCGTGTGCGTCCGGGTGATCAACCAGCTCGGCGCATACGTGATGTCGTTCCTCGCCGTGCTCGCGGGCGCCGACCTCGCCGCGGCGGCGCTGGCCGTCTTCGGGCTGGCGGCACTGGTCTCGCGCTGGCTCGGCGGCGTACTGCTCGACAGGTTCGCGCCGCGGACGCTCATCGTCGCCGGCCTGGCGTCAACGGGCATCGCGCTGCTGGTTCTCGCCGTCGCACAGGGGCCCGTGCAGGTCTTAACTGCGGTCGCACTGGTCGGGTTGACGTTCGAGATCCAGGAGCCCGCGACCCAGGAGTCGCTCGCCAGGGTCAGCGGACGGCGCGGCGACCTGTACGGCCTGCTCGGCACGTCGCTGGTCGCCGCGGGCGCGGTCGGCGGCCTGCTCGCCGCCGTCCTGCTGCCGCTCGGCGCGCGCTGGCTCGCCGTCGTGGACGGGACGACGTGCCTGCTGGCGGCAGGTGTGGCCGCCGTGTTCGTCGAACGAGGACCTCCGACAAAGCGGACACCGGGAGTTCGCTGGCGGCCGTCCAGGCGACTGCTTCGGCTGACCGTAGCGGGCACGGTGTTCGGGTGCGGCTACCTGGCCGTGCTGATGTTCATGCCGCTCGTCCTACTCCAGCGGGGTGCGCCCGCGTGGCTTCCCGGTCTGACGCTGACCGGCGCCGCGCTGCTGGCGCCCTTGACCGGGCGTCTGGGACGCCGTCGCTTGGACGTGTTCGAACACGAGCACGTCCTCGTCGTCGGGAGTGGTGTGCTCGGCGTGCTCGCGCTTGTACTGACGGTCGGCCAGGCCGTCCCGCTCACGGTCGCGGCGTACCTGGCGTGGGCGGTCGCTGACAGCGTCCTGCAGGGCCGCTGGCAGGCGATGATCGCCGACGTCGCGCCCGAGGCGGAAAGGCCCCGCTGGTTCGCGTTCTTCGGATCGTCGTGGGGCGTCGCCCAATCAGCCGTGCCAGGCCTGGTGGCATTGGCGGGCGCAGCCATGCCGGTCGGAGCAGCCGCATTCCTGCTGACCCCGACCGCCCTGCGCCGCCCCCGCGCCGGCCCTGGCGCCGGTCGGACGGCCCCCGGAGCCGAGTCTGCCAACACGCTGTGTGCGGACGAGAGCGTGGAAGAACGCCCCACACACCCTTCGTGACGTCCTGGAAGACTCCCGCGCTCGTCCCGCAACCACCCGCGGCGCAGGGCCTGGACGAGATTGTGACGGGGGCGGCGACGAGCCTGGCGGGCCTGCGACGGGGCCTGGCGGGCCTGCGACGAGCCCGGCGGGCCTGCGACGGGGCCTGACGGGCTCTGCGACGGGGCCTGACGGGCTCTGCGACGGGGCCTAGCCGGGACTTGGACGGGGCCTGGCCGGGACTTGGACGGAGCGGCGACGGGCCTGGGCGGGGCTCCGGCGGGTGGTTGTGCGGGATCGGTCGCGGGCTGTTCTTGGCCAGGTGGAGCACGCCTGGTTGGGCGGTGGTGTGCGGGGACGTGGCATCGGCCCGGGTCAGAAGTCGTTGAGGAGGTCCTTGAGGAAGGTGGTGGTGCGGGCGGGGCGGGCGGCGCGGATCGCGAGCAGGTCCATGATCTTCTGGTACTGGGCGGCCTCGTCCCCTTCGGGGTAGCGGGCGCTGGTCAGTTGCTCCAGGTAGACCATGTCGTCCAGGTCGTGCTCGGCGAAGCGGACGATGGTGATCGGTCCGCCGAGGGCCAGGTGCCCGCCGGCCGAGAACGGCAGGACCTGCAGCCGCACGTTCGGCATGCCCTCCGACACCGTGATGAGGTGCTCGATCTGGGCGCGCATCGTGGCCGGCCCGCCGAACGGCCTGCGGAGCGCCGCCTCGTCGATCACCGCCCACAGCGTTGTCGCGCCGACCGGACGGTGCAGGATCTTCTGCCTGGTCATCCGGACGGCGAGCCGTCGTTCGAGCCCGTCGTACGGGGCGTCATGGTGTTCGAGCCCGATGACGGCCCGCGCATAGTCGCGTGTCTGTAAGAGGCCGGGGATGTACTGCACCTCATAGGTGCGGACGGTCGTCGCCGACTGCTCCAGCCCGAGGTACTGCTCGAACCAGTTCGGCAGCACGTCGCCGTAGCTCTGCCACCAGCCGGGTTTCTTCGCCGCCTGGACGAGTTCGATGAAGCTCGCGCGTTCGTCCTCGTCCTGGACGCCGTAGAGGTCGAGCAGGTCGAGGACGTCGCGGACCTTGAAACCGTGCCGTCCCAGCTCAAGCCGGCTCATCTTGGACGCCGACGAGCGGATCGCGTCCCCCGCCTCCGCCCGTCCGATCCCTTTCCTCTATCGCATCCGCCGGAGCCGTGCCCCGATCTGCATGCGCAACGCGGTCGGACTGGCCTGCCGATTGTCCAGCACAAGGTCTCCAGCGTCCCGTACGTTCCGACAACCCTCGGAGGGTCTCACAGGCAATGGCGGACGCGCAGGAAACCTTCGGACAGAGATATGTAACCGCGGAAGGGAAAACGGGAACGTTCCAAACAGGCCAATTAGGCCGTCACCGCCGCGAAACCAGCAGGTCCAGATCGGCCCGCGGCACCCGCGCCCGCTCGGCGACCCGGTCGCGGTCGGTGCCGGCCTGGCCGACGATCTCGATCGCCCGGGTCAGCATCGTGGGCTGCTCAAGGGGCTTCACCGGCCCCGGCTCCTGCCGCCGCCAGCCGCGCGAGCTCATGGTGCTCATCGCGTTCCGGTACGCGGGCTCCTTCATGATCCCGAGCGTGCGGGCCCGGTAGAGGAGCGCCGCCATGCTGACCCCCCAGGTCGTTTTGAGGTGGGCGAGGCGGTCCCAGTCGGGGGCGGCGGGCAATTCGGCGGCGATGTCCTGCTCGGGCATGAGGAATTCGGCCGCGAACCTGTGCGCCTGGTCTTCGACGACCTTTTCACCGGGTTCGGCGTCCGCGTGCATGACCAAATGTCCCAGTTCATGGGCCGCGTCGAATCTGTTGCGCCAGTAGTCGCCCTTGGCCGGGTTGAAGAAGACCATAGGCCTCGGGTGGATGCCCACGCTGAACGCGTCGACCCGCTCGGCCGCCTGCGGCAGAACGAGGACGATCACGCCATGCGTTTCGAGGAGCCGGACGACGTGCGGTACCGGGCCGGGCTGTTCAAGGAGGGCCTTGCGGGTCAGCCGGGCGGCCTCGATGGGGCCGGGGCCGGCGATCTCGTCCGGTGACACCGGATATTCGGGGAGGTCGACTTCAGGGAAGTCGACGAGGTCTTCGAGGGCGGCGACGATGTCGGTGGCAATGCGTCCGTAGGCGAGGGCCTGGTCCCGCTCGATCTGGCTGGTGGACCTGAGCGACCGGAAATGAGCGCCGTCCATGGAAACGGGGCTGCGTCCGCTCTGAAAGAACACGACCGGCACTCCGAGCGCGATGGCGAGCCGTTTCATCGTCATCTCGTCTGGGTGATGGACGCCGGCCTCGTACCGTCCGATCGCTTTCGGCGTCGTCCCGACGGTGTCCGCGAGCTGGTTCTTGCGCATCCCCCTGAGCCGCCGGGCCAGCGTCAGCCGCTCGCAGTCGAACAGCACCCTGCGCCATCCTTTGCTAGGCCGTCTTCGTCTCCCCGCGGAGCCGCATGGGGACGTCGTTTTCCTTGTCGTCCCAGAGCGGCATCGTCCGCTCGACGAGCTTACGACGTGGATCGGGCCCGATGGTGTCGTCCAGCTGCTTCACCCAGTGCCAGGCCGTCCCGCCGTCGGCGTTCCACCGGGGTCGGCCCAGGAAGAGTTCCATTTCGAGGGGTTCGTCGGTGGCGCTGTGCGCGAGAACCAAGGTCACGACGCCGGGCGTGTCGTGCGGCTCCAGGCCGAGGGGCAGCGTCAGCTGCGGGTCTTCGATATATCCCTGTCGCGCTACTGCCTGCTTGGTGGGGCTGTCCCGATCCCACCGAAGCCCTTGGACGTTCCCGAACTCGTGCCGCTTGAGCAGGACGCGATAGGGCCCGTACCGCCAGCCGGGCGAACCGTTCAGATCGTCCCGGACGACCTGCTTCGCCAACTCGCCACGGCCGAAGACGCGGTCGAGGTGGCTCGCCAGCGTTTCGAACGCGCCGACGCCGTACGTCCGCTCCTTGAACCCTGCGGCGCGGCTCAATCCATTGAAGAGTGCGAGCGTCGCCTCGCGGTGAGCCTCCCGCACCCCATGCAGGAAGCCCGCCGCCAAGAGCTCGTCCCAAGCAACCCGGTCCTCAGCCACCCGTCCACCCTAGGCAGGACGTCGGACATTACGAGCGCCCTGCGTCCCGAAGGGGCCGATCTGGGCCTTGCCTACGCCACGCAGGTCAGGTTTGCTCGACAAGAAATGGTCGGCGTGCTGCTGGTTTCACCCCCCGCATACGCAACCTACGCGGAGACAGAATGAAGGCCATCGTCCACGAGACCTACGGCTCACTCGACGTCCTGGAACTCAAGGAGATTGATAGGGCACGGCCCAAGTCCAAGGAAGTGTTGTTACGCGTGCGCGCGGCGGGCCTCCATATAGGTGACTGTTTCACCGTGCGGGGTGTGCCACTGCCAATCCGCCTGGCCGTGGGCCTGCGCAAGCCGAGGCACGGGATTCCGGGACGCGACGTGGCGGGCGAGGTGGAAGCGGTCGGCGACGCCGTGACGCGGTTCCAACCGGGCGACGAGGTGTTCGGCACGTCCAACGGTTCGTGCGCGGAGTACACGTGCGCCCGGGAAGACCGGCTCGTCTTGAAGCCTGCCAGTCTCACCTTCGAGCAGGCAGCGGCCATACCGACCTCAGCGGTCACTGCGCTGCGCGCCATCCGCGATGTAGGAGCGGTGGAATCGAGCCGGAAGGTCCTGATCAATGGCGCATCTGGAGGCGTGGGTACGTTCGCCGTACAGATCGCCGCATCATATGGAGCGGACGTGACCGGTGTGTGCGGCCCGGCGAACGCGGACCTGCTGCGGTCACTCGGCGCCGACCATGTGATCGACTACACCCGAGAGAATTTCACTACGGGCGAGCGGCGATACGACCTCATCCTCGACAACGTGGAGAACCACTCCCTGGCCGACTGCCGACGCGCTCTCGCACCGACCGGACCCCTGATTCGCAACAACGGCACTGGCAGCCTGATTCAGCCGCTCCTGCTCTCACCCTTCACCCGCCAGAAACTGCGAAGGTACATCGCGACCTCGAACCGCCAGCATCTGGCCGAACTGACCGAACTCATCGAATCAGGGAAGCCGGCGCCGGTCGTCGGTAAGACGTACCCGCTCGCCGAGACCCCTGGCCGCCCTGTGCCATATCGAGACCGGACGCGCCCGCGAAAAGGTCGTCATCGTCCCGTAGCGCGATCAAGCCGCACCCTCAAGCAGTTCCTTCAACCGCTGATGGCTGGCAGGAGCGGCCTTGGCAGCCATACGCCGGACCATGGGCACCAGGGCTGCGGCCATCCCACGTCCGTCGAAGTCGAGCCCGAAGGTCACCCGGCACCGGCCGACGCCGAGCGACTCGACACCCACAGTGGCGTTCGGACGCACCGGCCCATCCACACCCTGAGCCGCCCAACTGCGCGGCGGCACGTTCTCGGTGATCTCTTGGGTCATACTCCGCTCAGCACCACCGACCTTCCGCACGGTGGTGAAGCGCGAGCCAACCCGATTCCCCTCGACGCTGACATCCATCACGTCCAGCTGCCACTCGGGGAACTTCGTGGGGTCGACCACGTAGGCGAACACCTCGTCCGCCGCCCGGTTGATCTCGATGCTGTTCACAAAAGCGCCCATGTCTCCTCCCGATGAAGTCACATTCGCCCCGAACGATCCGTCATGGGTATGACGGACCCGACGGGAGGGATGTGACCGTGCAGGACGAACAACTCGCGAAACGGTTCGAGGCTGACCGTCCGCGCCTCGTCGCGCTCGCCTACCGGATGCTCGGCTCACCGGCCGAGGCGCACGATGCGGTCCAGGACGCGTGGCTGCGCTTGTCTGGCACCAACACCGACCGCATCGAGAACCTCAGCGGATGGCTGACGACCACCGTCGCCCACATCTGCATCGACATGCTGCGCACCCGGACGTCCCGCCGAGAGGACCCATTGGACGAGCCGCGCCTCCCCGAGCCGCTGATTACCCAGGAAAGCTCTGACCCAGAAGAACAGGCCCTACTCGCCGACGCGGTAGGCGTAGCCATGCTCGTCGTCCTCGACACCCTGACACCCGCCGAACGCCTGGCCTTCGTCTTGCACGACCTGTTCCAGATGCCGTTCGACGAGATAGCCCGCATCCTCAACCGCTCCTCAACGGCCACGAGACAACTGGCCAGCCGAGCTCGCCGCCGCGTCCGCTCGGCCCCTGTCCCGGACCCGGACATGAGCCGCCAACGCGCCGTAGTGGACGCCTTCCTGACCGCTTCTAAGAACGGCGACCTAGAGGCCCTGGTCGCGACCCTCGCCCCCGATATCATCCTGCACGCCGAGGCCGACGGCGAGTACGTGCACCTCCGAGGCGCCACAACGATCGCCGAGCGCGCAATCGCCTTCTCCTTCCGCTCAGAGTTCGCCCGCCCAGCCCTGATCAACGGCGCCGCAGGCCTCATAGTCGCCACCGAAGACGAACCAATAGCCGTAATGGCCTTCACCGTCGTCAACAACAAGATCGCCGAACTAGACATCTACGCCGACCCCACCCGCCTCACCATGCTGACCCCCCGATCCTCGGAACGCCCTGACCCTCGTCCAGCCGACCCCTGCGCAGCGATGGAACGGTGTCCATTCACGGGGTGAGCCGTGATCAGGCTGTGGTTGTGGGTGGGAGCCAGGGGTTGCGGGCGAGTGCGGCGTGGATGGCGTCGATGGGCCGGACGCCGTGGTTGCGTGCGCTGATGAGGTAGGTGCGCAGGCGGCAGTAGCGGGTGAGGGTGGCCAGGGTGTGCCAGTAGCCGGAGACCTTCTG
>NZ_JABXFD010000476.1 GCF_013372625.1 Actinomadura sp. BRA 177 | reverse complement strand
AGCACGCCGACGTCAACGCAGCCCGCAACATCGCCGCACGCGGCGCCGCGGGCTGGGCAGTGAGTCACGCTGCCGACGACGCGGCCTGACCCACCACATCCAGTGGCGGCCAAGAGCTGCAAGCTCGACCCCCTTCGGGGCCGAGAAGCTGACTCTGGAGCACATGGGATCTGATCGCGACCGTCGTCCTGCGCGACAACGCCGAGCTGGCCCGGTACGTGGGGTTGCGGCTCGGCGGGCTGGACGGCGTCACGGCGACCCGCACCCAGCTCGCCACGGCCCTGCACGCCGAGGGCAGCCGGTGGCGGCTGGACCGGCTCGGCGAGGAGCAGCGGGACCTGCTGCTCGGCGACCGCCCGCCGGGCGGCGGCGACCGTGCGCTGCGCCGCGAGGACGAGGCGCTGGTGCGGCTGCTGGTGAAGGACTGCCGGCAGCCGGTCGCGCGGCTGGCCGAGCACACCGGGCTCAGCCCGACGACCGTGCGGCGGCGGCTCGCCCGGATGGAGCGCGGCGGCGCGCTGATGTACCGGTGCGAGGTGGCCCGCTCGGTGTCGGGCTGGCCGGTCACCGTCTACCTGTGGGCGACGACGCCGCCGGACGAGGTGGCGCGGGTCGCCGGGCAGCTCGCCGGGCTGCGGGAGACGCGGATGTGCGCGTCGCTGTCGGGCTCGCACAACGTCCTGTTCGCGGTGTGGCTGCGCTCGGTGGACCGCGTCCAGGCGTTCGAGACGGCGCTGCGGCGGCGCTTCCCGCAGCTCGCCGTCACCGACCGCGCGGTGGCGCTCTGGCAGCTGAAGCTGGCGGGGCAGCTGCTCGACCCGGACGGCCGGCGGCTGCGCACCGTCCCGTTCTGGACGTGGGACGACCCCGGCACCGAGAGCGAGCTGGACGCGCTCGTCGCCCGCCTGCGCACCGGCCCGCCGCGCACCGTCGCGCCGTGACGTCCGAAGCCTCTATCGTGGGGTACCGCCCGCGACCGTACCGCCCGATCACGGCCGGTGTACCGCGGTGAAGGGACTCCGTTCGAAAGGCCGAGGTGTGAGTCAGCGACGACCGCGGCCGTCCGGCGGCCAATCGGTGGACGATGCGGCGAGCGGTGTCCCGGATGACGTCACGGCCGCGGTGGAGCGGGTGCTGAGCACGACGGCGCAGCTGTGGAGCCGCGCGGAGCAGGGCCTGGAACCCGCCATCTCGCCGATCCAGCTGCGCGCGGTGGAGGCGATCGCGCGGTTCGGCCGGCTGAACCTGGGCGGGCTGGCGGAGGAGCTCGGCGCCATCCCCTCGTCCACCAGCCGGCTGTGCGACCGGCTGGAGGCCGCCGGGCTGCTCGTGCGCGAGCCCGCCCGCGCGGACCGGCGGGAGATCATCGTCCGGCTGACCGACCAGGGCGAGCAGCTGCACGCGCAGCTGGTCCGGCGGCGCCGCGCGGCCGTGCGGGACGTGCTCGGGCAGCTGTCGCCCGCGTCCCGGGCCCGGCTGATCGACGCGCTGACGGAGTTCGGCCAGGCGGCCGAGCGGCGGGCCCACGGCGGGCCGCGGGTGGTCGGTTCCCGGACGGCCTGACGGCGCGGCCCCCCGATTTCGTCCGGTTCGCTGGACTTCGTCCACAGCTCGACGTCAAGTATTTGCTATGAGGCAAACTCTTTGGCAGTCTTCCCCTGCGGTCCTCGGGCCCTCGGGCCTGCCGGAAACGGGGCGCGGCCGCGTCCGGCGTCGGCAGGCGGGAATGAGATGGGGTCGCGATGAGTGCGCAGGGCAGCGCGGCGGGGGTCGACTATGGCCGTCCGGTCAGGATCGAGCGGGCGCTGCGGGCCGCCCCCGCGCACGCGGTGCCCGAAGCGCTGGCCCGGGCGCTGAGCGCGGAGTACCCGCAGATCTCCGCGGTCCGCCTGCTGGTGAGCGACTACCACACGCGCGTCCTGCTGCCGATCGAGCCGGTGGGAGCCGCGGCCGAGCCCCCCGCCGACGCGCTCGCCATCCGGCAGAGCACCGCCGGCCGGGCGTACGCCTCGCGCCAGGTGCTGGTGTCCACGTCGGAGGACGGCGGCGGGCCGCGCGACACGACGACCTATATACCGGTCACCGCGCGGGGCGAGCGGCTCGGCGTCCTGGAGGTGGCCTCGGCGGAGCCCTGGGGCGTCCCGGAGGCGCTGGCGGAGATCGGTGAGCTGCTCGGCATCGCGCTGAAGGTCGCCTGGAACTGGACCGACCGCTACGAGCGCGCCCGGCGCCGCCGGCGCCTCACCCTCGCCGCCGAGTTGCAGTGGCAGTTGCTCCCCGGGCACGCGTGCTCGGACGAGGGGTTCAGCCTCGCCGGCCATCTAGAGCCCGCGTACTCAATCGGCGGCGACAACTTCGACTGGTCCGCCGAGCACGACCACCTGGCGCTCACCGTCACCAACGGCGCGGGCACCGGCATCAGCGCGGCGCTGCTGACCTCGCTGACCGTCGGCGCGCTGCGCAACGCGCGCCGCTCCGGCGCCGACCTCGGCGAGCAGGCGAGCCTGGCGAACGACATGGTCCACGTCCGCTACGGCGGCCGGGAGTTCACCGAGACCCTGGTCATGCGGATCGACGTCGCGGACGGGACCGTGCACGTCATCGACGCGGGATCGCCGCGGATCCTGCGGCTGCGCGGCACCGAGGTGACGCGGGTGCCGCTGGAGCAGCAGCTGCCGCTCGGGATGTTCCCCGACACCGAGTACCGCCCGCAGCGGTTCGGCCTGGAGCCCGGCGACCGGCTGGTCATCGTCAGCGACGGCGTCTTCGCCGCGCGGACGGCGCGCGGCGAGTTCGGCACGGACGCGCTGGAGCAGGCGACCCGGCGCAGCCGGCTGCAGGACGCGGCGGAGGTGCCGCTGACCGTCATCACCGAGCTGATCGAGTACCACGACGGCGCGGGCCTCGCGGACGACGCCGTCGTGGTGTGCCTCGACTGGCACGGCCCGGCGGCCGGGAGGTAACCTCCCGCTTACGTCACCCCGTAGCGAGGAGCCTCCATGCCGGACCTGACCGCCGCCGAGACCGTGCGGGCCGCGGACGCGATCGTCCACGACATCGGCTCGAAGTGGATGCTGGACCCGGCGGTCTCCGAACGCGGCAAGGAGCTGGGCTTCGGCAACCCGTTCGCGTTCTACTTCGCCGGTCGCGGAGGAGTCCTCGGGGACGTCGACGGCAGCGTCGTGTGGGCCGCGCTCGGCTTCTTCGAGCCGGGCGTCGTCCGGGCCATGTGGGACGAAGGCGTCGCGGTCGCCGGGGCCCGGGAGGCGGCGCGCCGGTACGCGAAGGCGTTCACGGCCTGGGGCGAGGAGCACGTGCCCGATGATCCGCGGCTGTGCGAGCTGGCTGAACGGGTCGCGAACGCGGCCGACGGGGCGGGGCTGCCGCTGTTCTGCGGCTGGCGCGCCGAGCCGCTCCCGGAGAGTGGGCCCGGCCGGCTGGTGCAGGTGTTCCAGGTGCTGCGGGAACTGCGCGGCGGGCTGCACCTGGTGGCGACGACGGCCGTCGGCCTGTCGCCGCTGGAGGCGGTACTGACCCACGAGGGCGAGGGAAAGGCCCAGTTCTGCGGCTGGCAGGGCGGCTTCCCCGACTGCGCGCACCTCAAGCCGCAGCGCGGCGAGGCCGAGGAGATCACCGACCGCCTGGCCGCCAAGGTGTACGAGCGGGCGCTGTCACCGTCCGAGCGCGCCGAGTTCGCGGCCCTGGTGGAGAAGGCGGGATCGGCGATCCTCTGACGGGTTTGTCGCACGCGGACAAGAGCCGCCCGGAGATTGCGCAAATAGACGACTGTCGTCAGAAGAACGACAGGTTCATTGTTGCCCCATCACCGATCACTCCGAGAGGAGTACGCGATGGGGCGACCCCCACTCCCCCTGACGGTCCTCGCAGCGTCCGCATTGGCCATCGGCGCGATCGCCGGGCCGGTGAGCGCGCGCGAGGCCGGCCGGTCCGAGACGCCCGTCCCGTCCGGTTCGCCCGTCACCGACGTCAGCGAGTCGGCGGTGCGGGTCCGGGTGCCGCTGCCGGCCTCCGCCGGCCCGCACCCGGAAGCCTGCGACTGGCTGTCCAACCTGCGCTTCCGGCACAAGGACGGGCCCGCGGACGCCGCCCAGGCCGACAAGATCCTCGTCGCGCAGCCGGGCATCCTCGAAGGCGCGGAAGGTCTGGGAACCGAACCCAATTGCATCGGAAAGTCATCACACCGATACTGAACGTGGGTAAAGTGGGGGCCATGCGGATGGCGTACAAGTGCCGGGCCTACCCGGACTCCGAGCAGGCGGCCCTCTTCGGCCGCACGTTCGGCTGCGTCCGTCTGGTGTGGAACAAGACCCTCGCGGAACGCCGCCGCGCCTGGAACAGCGATGGGAAAAACACCACCTACAAGCAGACCGACGCCGAACTCACCGCGTGGAAGAAGACCAGCGAACTGGCGTTCCTGTCGGAGGTGTCCTCGGTTCCGCTGCAGCAGGCACTGCGGCACCAGCATGCCGCGTTCGCCAACTTCTTCGCCGGACGCGCTCGCTACCCCCGTTTCAAGAACCGCACCGGCCACCAGTCCGCCCACTACACCCGCTCGGCCTTCCGGTTCAAGGACGGGCAGTTGCGGATGGCCAAGACAACCGCGCCGCTTCAGTTCGTGTGGTCTTTCGACGAAGGGGACCTCGCCGGGCTGAACCCGACCATGGTGGTGATCTCGCGGGAGCCGGACGGCCGCTGGTATGTGACCTTCGCCGTCGACACCGGCGCCCCCGAACCGCTACCGCCGACCGGGCACGCCATCGGCATCGATCTGGGCGTGAAAGACTTCGCCGTCACCTCCGACGGGGAGCGCATCGCCAACCCCCGGCATCTGGAGCGCAAGGCCGCCAACCTGGCCCGATATCAACGGCGCATGGCCCGCAAGCAACCCGGCTCGGCCAACCGGCGCAAGGCCAAGAACAAGGTCGCCCGCTCCCACCGCAAGGTCCGCAACGCCCGCCGCGACTTCCTGCACCGCGCTAGCACCACCCTCGTCCGCCAAGCGGACACCATCGTGATCGAAGACCTCGCCGTCGCCGGCATGGTCAAGAACCGCAGCCTGGCCCGTGCGATCTCCGACTGCGGGTGGGGCGAGTTCCGCCGCCAACTGGAGTACAAGGCCGGACGCGCCGGACGCGTTCTGATCGTCGTCGACCGTTGGTATCCCTCGTCCAAGACCTGCTCGGCCTGCGGGCACCTGCTGGCCGAGCTGAGCCTTTCCACCCGGGCATGGTCGTGTCCGAACTGCCGCGCCCGGCATGACCGGGACTTCAACGCGGCCAAGAACATCCTTGCGGCTGGTCGAGCCGTAGCCGGGGCAGATCCCGGTGATGTCTGTGGAGCTGATGTCAGACGGCAAGGGCCCTCCCTTCCGCAGTCGGCTGCGAAGCAGAAACACCCACGGCGCGAGCCGTAGGAATCCTCTTCCCCCAGGAAGGGGAGGAAGTCAACGAGCACTACTTCCTCCGCGCGCGCGCGCTGATCCACGACTTTGTTTTGCCGCCCGGGCGGCGGGTAGGTGGACGTCGCGCCAAGGTGAAAGGTGGTGTGACGTGGGCGTTCGTACATGGATCGGGTCATGGCCTGTCTACCGCCAGTTCACCGGCGACGATCCGCTCGGACGTGGTGCCGCGGCCAAGAGCGCGGGGACCGAGCGGATCAAGGCGCGGGTGAGCACCGCCGACCAGGTCGTGAAGTCCGTCTGCCCGTACTGCGCGGTCGGCTGCGGGCAGAACGTGTACGTCAAGGACGGCAAGGTCACCCAGATCGAGGGCGACCCGGACTCACCGGTCAGCCGGGGGCGGCTGTGCCCGAAGGGCTCGGCCAGCCTCCAGCTGACCACCGGGTCGGCCCGCGAGCACACGATCCGCTACCGCCGGCCGGGCGGCGCCGACTGGGAGGACCTCGACCTCGACACCGCGATGGACATGATCGCGGACCGGGTGATCGAGGCCCGCCGGCACGGCTGGCAGTGGGAGCAGGACGACCTGCGGGTGCGGCGCACGCTCGGCTTCGCGAGCCTCGGCGGCGCCACGCTCGACAACGAGGAGAACTACCTGATCAAGAAGCTGTTCACCGCGCTCGGCGCGGTGCAGATCGAGAATCAGGCCCGCGTTTGACACTCCTCCACCGTTCCCAGTCTGGGAACCTCGTTCGGCCGCGGCGGCGCGACCACCTTCCAGCAGGACCTGCAGAACTCGGACTGCATCGTCATCCAGGGCTCGAACATGGCCGAGTGCCATCCGGTCGGGTTCCAGTGGGTGATGGAGGCGAAGGCGCGCGGCGCGAAGCTGATCCACGTGGACCCGCGGTTCACCCGGACCAGCGCGCTCGCGGACGCGCACGTCCCGCTGCGCGCGGGCAGTGACATCGCCTTCCTCGGCGGGATCGTCAACTACGTCCTGGAGAACGACAAGTACTTCCGCGACTACGTGGTGGCCTACACCAACGCGTCAGTGATCATTTCCGAGGACTTCCGCGACACCGAGGACCTGGACGGGGTGTTCTCCGGCCTGAACCCGGAGGGGCGCGACTACGACCCCCTGTCGTGGCAGTACGCGGGCATGAACGTCCAGTCCGCCGCCGGGCAGCGGGACATGCAGTGGGACGCGCGCGTCAAGGCCGTGTCCGAGGCGGGACGCGGTGAGGCGCACGGCTCCGGCGGCGCGGCGATCGGCGAGGGCGACCCCGAGCGGGACCCGACGCTGGAGCACCCGCGCTGCGTGTTCCAGCTGCTCAAGCGGCACTACTCCCGGTACACGCCGGAGATCGTGGAGCGGATCTGCGGCGTCCCGCAGGGCCAGTTCCTGAAGGTGTGCGAGATGCTCACCGAGAACTCGGGCCGGGACCGGACGTCCGCGTTCGTCTACGCGGTGGGCTGGACGCAGCACACGGTCGGCGTGCAGTACATCCGGACGGCGGCGATCCTGCAGGGCCTGCTCGGCAACATCGGACGTCCCGGCGGCGGCATCATGGCGCTGCGCGGCCACGCGTCCATCCAGGGCTCGACGGACATCCCGACGCTGTTCAACCTGCTGCCCGGCTACATCCCGATGCCGCACGCGCACACCAACCAGGACCTGGCCTCGTTCGTGCAGGGCGAGTCGGCGAAGAAGGGCTTCTGGGGCGAGATGCCGGCGTACGCCGTGAGCCTGCTGAAGTCGTACTGGGGTGACGCGGCGACCGAGGACAACGACTACTGCTTCGACTACCTCCCCCGGCTGACCGGCTCGCACAGCACGTACGAGACGGCGATGGCGCAGATGGACGGCGTGTGCAAGGGCTACTTCCTGATGGGCGAGAACCCGGCCGTCGGGTCCGCGAACGCCAAGATCCAGCGGCTCGGGATGGCGAACCTGGACTGGCTCGTCGTCCGCGACTTCTCGCTGATCGAGTCGGCGACGTGGTGGAAGGACGGCCCGGAGATCGAGTCGGGCGAGATGCGCACCGAGGACATCGACACCGAGGTGTTCTTCCTGCCCGCCGCCACGCACACCGAGAAGGACGGCAGCTTCACCAACACGCAGCGCATGCTGCAGTGGCACCACCAGGCGGTGGAGCCCGCCGGGGACGCGCGCAGCGACCTGTGGTTCATGTACCACCTGGGCCGGATCATCCGGAAGAAGCTCGCCGGGTCCACCGACGAGATGGACCGTCCGCTGCTCGACCTGACCTGGGACTACCCGACGCACGGCCGGCTCGACGAGCCGAGCGCGGAGGCGGTGCTGGCCGAGGTCAACGGCTTCGACGCCGACGGGAACCCGCTGTCGTCCTACACGCAGCTGAAGGACGACGGGTCCACGCGGTGCGGCTGCTGGATCTACTGCGGCTGCTACGCGGACGGCGTCAACCAGACCGACCGCCGCAAGCCCGGCAAGGACCAGCACTGGGTCGCGCCCGAATGGGGCTGGGCGTGGCCGTCGAACCGCCGCATCCTGTACAACCGGGCGTCCGCCGACACGGACGGCAACCCGTGGAGCGACCGCAAGGCCTACGTCTGGTGGGACGCCGACGAGGGCAAGTGGACGGGCCACGACGTGCCCGACTTCATCGCGGACCGTCCGCCGGACTACAAGCCGCCCCGCGACGCGACCGGACCGGACGCGCTCGCCGGCGACGACCCGTTCATCATGCAGGCGGACGGGAAGGCGTGGCTGTTCGTGCCGACCGGCCTGACGGACGGCCCGTTCCCGACGCACTACGAGCCGCAGGAGTCGCCGTTCACGAATCCGCTGTACGAGCAGCAGCGCAACCCGGTCCGGCATCTGCTGCCGCCGCATCCCGACAACCGGTACGCGCCGAGCGGCGGGTCGCCGGGAGCGGACGTGTACCCGTTCGTGACGACGACCTACCGGCTCACCGAGCACCACACGGCGGGCGGTATGTCGCGCTGGCAGCCGTACCTGGCCGAGCTGCAGCCGGAGTTCTTCTGCGAGGTGTCGCCGGAAATGGCGGCCATGCGGGGCCTGGAGCACGGCGGCTGGGCGACGATCGTCAGCCCGCGCGCGGTCGTCGAGGCCCGCGTGCTGGTCACCGAGCGGATGCAGCCCTTGGTCGTGGACGGCAGGACCGTCCACCAGGTCGGGCTGCCCTACCACTGGGGCCCGAACGGCCACAGCACCGGCGACGCCGCGAACGAGCTGCTGCACCTGTCCCTGGACCCGAACACCCACATCCAGGAGGCGAAGGCGGTCACGTGCGACGTCCGTCCCGGCCGCCGGCCGCGCGGTCCGGCCGCCCCGGCGCTGGTCCGCGAGTACCGGGACCGGGCCGGCATCACCGACGAGACCGGGACGGAGATCTAGCGGACGACGAGCGGGAGCGCCCCGGCGGGGACGAGTTCGCCGATGATCGGCTCGCCGGGGATCTCGCCCGCGACGAGGAGGCCGCCGGACGTCTGCGCGTCGGCGAGCAGCAGCCGGTCCGCTTCGGGCGTGTCGCCGAAGTCGGTGTGCGGGGCGACCCAGTCGAGGTTGCGGCGGGTGCCGCCGCTGACGTATCCGTCGCGCAGCGACTCGCGGGCGCCGTCCAGGTACGGGACGGCGGCGGCGTCGACGACGGCGGTGACGCCGGACGCGCGGGCCAGCTTGTAGAGGTGCCCGAGCAGCCCGAAGCCGGTCACGTCGGTGGCGCAGACGGCGCCGGCGTCGAGCGCGGCGGCGGACGCCTCGCGGTTCAGCTTCACCATGGCGGCGACGGCGTGCGGGAAGACCTCGCCGGTCGCCTTGTGCCGGTTGTTCAGGATGCCGAGGCCGAGCGGCTTGGTCAGGGTGAGCGGCACGCCCGGCTTGCCGGTGTCGTTGCGGAGCAGGTTGGCGGGGTCGGCGACGCCGGTGACGGCCATGCCGTACTTGGGTTCGGGGTCGTCCACGCTGTGGCCGCCGCCGACATGGCAGCCCGCCTCGGCGGCGACGTCCAGGCCGCCGCGCAGCACCTCGCGGGCGAGGTCGAACGGCAGCACCTCGCGGGGCCAGGCGAGCAGGTTCACCGCGACGAGGGGACGGCCGCCGACGGCGTAGACGTCCGACAGCGCGTTCGCGGCGGCGATCCGTCCCCAGTCGTAGGGGTCGTCGACGACCGGGGTGAAGAAGTCGGCGGTGGCGACGGCGGCGAGCCCGCCCCGGGAGCCCGGCAGCCGGACGACGGCCGCGTCGTCGCCCGTTTCGAGGCCGACGATCAGCTCGGTGTTGGGCGCGTCCGGGACGGTGTTCAGGCCGGCGACGACGTCCTCCAGCTCGCCGGGCGGGATCTTGCAGGCGCAGCCGCCGCCGTGCGCGTACTGGGTCAGCCTCTTCATGTGTTCCCCTCTGTGCAGCGCCGCCGGAGGTCGTCCACCCTGGTCGTGTAGCCCTTGCCGTCCAGGTGCTCCAGGAGCGGGACGGCGACGCGGCGGGTGGTGCCGAGCGCGCGGCGCGCCTCGCTCAGCGTGAACGGGCCGCCGACTGTCTCTTATACCCCTCT
>NZ_JABXFD010000224.1 GCF_013372625.1 Actinomadura sp. BRA 177 | reverse complement strand
GCACCAAGGAAGGACTGTCCAAGAAAGAGATCATCCGATGCCTCAAGCGCTACATCGCCCGCGAGCTCTACCAGATCATCACAACAAACGATCTTGAACTCGCCGCTTGACATCCATAGGAGCATCCCTGCTTTTGCTCCGGTCGGCCCCGGTTCGTAGGGTGACGGCGAACCGTTCCGTACCGGAGGGACCCTGACGATGGCTCGCGGCGGCGTGCGCACCACGGCCGCGCGGCCCGCGCGGGCGCGTGTGGTCGCGCTGCTGCTGCTGGTGCTCGCGGCGGCCCTGTGCTCGAAGGCGCCGGGCGCGTCCGCGGCGTCACCCGGCGTGCCGACCGGCGCGCCGGTCGTGGCCGCGCACGTCAGCGCCGCCGCACCGGACTCGGCGGTCAGCGCCGACGACGGGACGCGGTGCGCGAAGAAGTCGCCGTCCACCGAGGCGCAGGCCGCGCCGCAGCCCGCCGACGCCGCCGCCGCACACGCCGTCGCCCAACCGGACGCGCCGCGCCAGTCCCTGGTCCAGCGGCCCGTGGACGTGCGCGCGGGCCCCGATCCACCCGCGCCTACGCACATCCTCCTCTCCATCTTGCGGATATAGACCACTCCCACCGCAGCGCATCGGCGTCCTCGCCATGCGCCGCACACGGACGTCCTGCACCGGGCCGCGGCCTCGCCGCCCGCCCGGCCCTTCGTCTTCCAGCAGTGGGAGCTTCACCATGCCCAAGAACACCTCGCCTCGCAGGAACCGGACCGTCATCGCGGTCGCCGGCACCGTCCTGGCCGGCTCGCTCGGCCTCGGCGCCGTCTCGCTGACCACCGGCGGAGACGGCCGGCCGCAGGCCGGCTCGTCATCCAGCGCGTCGCCGTCACCGTCCGAGGACGCCGTGAAGATGCCGGACGTGGCGCGCCGCGACGCCGCGGATCCGCGCGCCCTCGGACGCGTGGACGCGCCGGTCGTCCTGGTCGAGTACGCCGACTTCCAGTGCCCGTTCTGCGGGAAGTTCGCCCGGGACGTCCAGCCGAAGCTGATGAAGTACGTCGAGGACGGCACGCTGCGCGTCGAATGGCGGGACTTCCCGATCTTCGGCAGGGAGTCGGAGGCGGCGGCGCGGGCGGGCCAGGCCGCCGCGCGGCAGGACCGGTTCTGGGAGTTCCACCGCGTCGCCTACGGCGAGGACCGCAAGCGGAACAGCGGCGCGTTCGCCACCGGCCGGCTCGTCGACATGGCCCGCGAGGCGGGCGTGCCCGACCTCGCCCGCTTCCGCGCGGACCTCGACGGCGCGAAGGCGCGCGAAGCCGTCGACCGGGACGCGGAGGAGGGCCACGGGCTCGGCGTCCCGAGCACGCCCGCCTTCATCGTCAATGGCCAGCCCGTGCTGGGTGCGCAGCCGTACGGCGCCTTCGAGGCGGCCATCGAGCGCGCCGCCGAGATCGCGAAGGGGGCGGGGCAGTGACCGACGTCGGCATCGCCGCCGCCTTCCTCGGCGGGCTGCTCGCACTCCTCAGCCCGTGCAGCGCCCTGCTTCTGCCCGCGTTCTTCGCGTACGCGTTCGGCAGCAAGGTGCAGCTCCTCGGGCGCACGACCGTGTTCTACCTGGGGCTGTGCACCACGCTGGTCCCGCTGGGCGCGGCCGGGTCGATCGTGGGACGGGTGTTCTACGGCCACCGCGATCTGGTGGTGGCGGTCGGAGGGTGGACGGTCATCGTCCTCGGCATCGCGCAGATCGTCGGCCTGGGGTTCGCGTCCCGCCGTATCCAGGACGCGGCGGGACGGATCAGGCCCGGGTCGTCCTGGACGGTCTACCTGCTCGGGACCGTGTACGGGCTGGCGGGGTTCTGCGCCGGGCCGGTGCTCGGAAGCGTCCTGACGATCTCCGCGGTCGGCGGCCACCCCTGGTACGGGGCCGCGCTGCTGGCGGTGTACGCGCTCGGCATGGCGTTCCCGATGTTCCTGCTCGCCCTGTTCTGGGACCGTTTCCACCTTGGGCGGCGGCGCTGGCTGCGCGGGCGGGGGTTCCGGGTCGGGCGGCTCCGGCTGCACACGAACTCGCTGGTGTCCGGACTGTTCTTCATCCTGCTCGGCTCGCTGTTCCTGGCGTTCGACGGGCCGTCCGCGCTGCCCGCCGTGCTGGACGTCGACACCGAGTTCCGGGCGCAGCAGTGGGTGAGCAGGGTCGCGTCGGGCGTCTCCAACGGCGCGGTGCTGCTGTTCCTGGCGGCGGCCGTCGCCGGCGGGGTGCTGGTCGCGCAGCTCCGCCGTCCGTCCGGCGAGGAGCGGGAGGACGTGCAGGATCGTCACGCGGAGAATGTCGGAGGGGACGGATAGTTTCGACGATGTGAGGGATCGATGGGCTCGGGAGCAGGTGGTCGGGCTGGCGCCGGACGCGGCGGCCGCGAAGGCCGCCGGCGGGGTCGCCAAGCCCGGCAAGTGGGGCGGCACCGGGTGCGACGACGAGGCCGTCTGGGGTGAGTGCCAGGGCAGCGGCAAGTCCGTGTACCGGACGTGCGCCGACCTGACCGAGCCCGCGTTCCGGTGCACGTGCCCCAGCCGGAAGTTCCCCTGCAAGCATGCCCTCGGGCTCCTTCTCCTGTGGTCGGACGGGGTGGTCGAGGGCGCGCCTCGGCCCGCGTGGGTCGCCGAGTGGGTCGAGGAGCGGCGGGCACGGGCCGATCGGGCGGCGGAGCGGCGGGCCTCTACAGCAGCCAAGGCCCGAGACCCGAAGACCGTGGAGCGGCGGGAGCGGCGGGTCGACGACGGGCTCGCCGAGCTCGATCAGTGGCTCCGCGACCAGGTCGCGCACGGGCTCGCGCAGGCGGAGAAGGCGCCCTACCGGCTGTGGGACGACGCGGCGCGGCGGCTCGCGACGCGCAGGCGGGCGCGCTGGCCGGGCAGGTGCGGGGGCTCGCCGCGATCCCGCGCCGGCCCGGGTGGCCTGGCCGGCTGCTGGAGGAGTACGCGCTGCTGCGGCTGCTCGTACGGGCCCATCAGCGGCGGGACGAGCTGCCAGAGGGCTTGCGCGACACCGTTCGGTCGCGGGTCGGGTTCACCGTGCCGCAGGAGGAGGTGCTGTCGGGCGGGGAGCGCGTCCGGGACGCGTGGTGGGTGATCGGGGCGCGGGATACCGCGCAGGATCTGCTGACCACGCGGCGGGCGTGGCTGCGGGGACGGCGGACGGGGCGTCCGGCCTTGGTCCTGTCGTTCGCCGCGCCGGGCACGTCGCTGGACGCGTCGCTGGTGGTGGGGACGGAGATCGATGCCGAGCTGGCGTTCTATCCGGGGTCGCAGCCGTTGCGGGCCCTGGTGGGCGAGCGATACGGGACGGCTGAGCCGGGCACACCGGACGGGACGTCCGTGCAGGGGTTCCTGGACGAACACGCGGCGGCGATGACGCAGGATCCGTGGCTGGATCGCTGGCCGGCGACGCTGGAGAACATGCGCCTGGCCCGCGCCGAAGGAGGCGACCTGTACGTGGTCGATGAGGCCGGGGACGCGCTGCCGCTCCGGATGGGCGACCCGTGGCGGCTGCTCGCGCTGTCGGGAGGCGGGCCGGTCACGGTGTCCGGGGAGTGGAGCCCGCGCGGCCTGCGCCCGCTGGCCGCATGGCACGAGGACGAGGGGACGGTCGTGTTGTGAGCGCGTGGAACCAGCATGTGACCGCCGCGCTGCTCGGCACTGAGCGGCGGGATCCGCCCGTCCTGCCGGAGGCCCCGGATGGAGTCGGCGACCGGGCTGGGCGGCTGCTCGACCAGGCGGCGCTGCTGGCCGTCCGGCGGCGGGCCGGGTCGGTGCCGTCAGGTGCGGCGCCCGAGCCGGTGGCGCTGGCCCCGGTCGAGGACGTCCCGGTGGTGCCGCGCGCGGCGGCGGCACGACTGCGGCGGATTCTCAGCGGGGAGCATCTGCGGGTGCTGCCCGAATGGCTGGACGCTGCGGCGGCGCGGGGTTTCCGGGTGCCCGCGCAGACGCTGCCCGACCTGCTGGAACGCGGTCGCGGCGACCGGATGCTGCGGCCGTCGATCGCGCGGGCGGCGGGGCGGCGCGGCGTGTGGCTGGCCCTGCAGAACACCGACTGGGCCTACCTGGTCGGCTCGGGGGACGATCCGGGCGGCGGTCCCGAGGTGTGGGAGACCGGGACGCGCAACCGGCGGGTCGCCTACCTGACCAGGCTGCGGAACACCGAACCCGAGCGCGCGCGGGAGTTGCTGCAAGAGACGTGGGGCAAGGAGCCCGCGCCTGACCGCGCGGCCTTTCTGTCCACTTTCGAGCACGGGCTGTCGCTGGCGGATGAGATCTTCCTTGAGACGGCCCTGGAGGATCGGGGGAAGGACGTCCGGCAGCTCGCGTCCGACCTGCTCGCCCGCATGCCCGGGTCCGCGTACGGGGTGCGGATGGCGGCGCGGGCCCGGCGCTGCCTGGTCCCGGAGGCCCGCACCGCGCGGGGGCGGCGGCAGACGTGGATCAAGGTCGAGCCGCCGCACGCCCACGACGAGGACATGGCCCGCGACGGCATCCCCTTCCATCCCAGCGGGTCGTTCGCGCCGCGCGGCGGAGGCGGGCCGGTGGGGACGCGGGCGGCGTGGCTGCGCGAGATCCTCGCCCGCACTCCCCTGTCCACCTGGACGGAGCTGTTCGAGTTGCCGCCGATGGAGATCGTCTGCCTGCCCGTCTCCGATTCGGACGGGCGGGACGTCCACATCGGGTGGGCCAAGGCCGCGCTTTCCCAGCGTGACGGGGAATGGGCGCGGGCGCTGCTCAAGGGCGGCGTCATGGTGGACGAGCCGGAGGCGCTCGCCGATCTGCTGTCCGTCCTGCCCGGTGGTGAGCGGGACGCGGCGGCGGCCGACCTGATCCGCTGGGTGGAGGGGCGGCCCGATCTGCTGCGGGTCCTGGAACGGGTCCCCGGGCCGTGGACGGGGCCGCTGGCGGCGGCGGTGGTCACGACGCTGACCGCGTCCGCCGAACGTCCCACGCGGCGCGACGACCACCTGATCAACCAGCTGTGCCGGCTCGCCGACGAGCGGCTCGACCCGTCCGCCGCGTCCCGCCTGGATCTCGGCGACGCGGCGCCGCGAGCCGTGACCGAGCTGATCGCCACCCTGAGCTTCCGCGACGAGATGCTGAAGGAGCTGACCTCTTGACCGAGACAACGGTGCTGCGCCCGCACGCCGAACAGGAGTACGCCGGTGAGCTGGCGCGGCTGGCCGAGCACGACGACCGGCCCCGGCCGCCCGGCTGGCGGCTGTCGCCGTGGGCCGTCACCACGTACCTGCTCGGCGGCGAACTCCCCGACGGGACGGCGATCAGCCCGAAGTACGTGGGGCCGCGCCGGCTGATGGAGGTCGCGGTCGCGACCCTGGCGACCGACCGGGCGCTGCTGCTGCTCGGCGTGCCGGGGACGGCGAAGACGTGGGTGTCGGAGCATCTCGCCGCCGCCGTCAGCGGCGACTCGACGCTGCTCGTGCAGGGCACGGCGGGCACGGCGGAGGAGGCCATCCGCTACGGGTGGAACTACGCGCGGCTGCTCGCCGAGGGGCCGTCCGAGAAGGCGCTGGTGGAGAGCCCGCTGATGCGGGCGATGCGGCGCGGCCAGGTCGCCCGCATCGAGGAGCTGACCCGGATGCCGTCCGACGTCCAGGACACCCTCATCACCGTGCTGTCGGAGAAGACGCTGCCCGTCCCCGAGCTGAACACCGAGGTGCAGGCGCGCAAGGGCTTCACGGTCATCGCGACCGCGAACGACCGCGACCGGGGCGTGAACGAGCTGTCCAGCGCGCTGCGCCGCCGGTTCAACACGGTCGTGCTGCCGCTGCCGGAGTCCGTCGAGGACGAGGTCGGCATCGTCGCACGCCGCGTCGACCAGATCGGCGCCGGCCTGGAGCTGCCGGAGACCCCGGCGGGGCTGGAGGAGATCCGCCGCGTCGTCACCGTGTTCCGCGAGCTGCGCTCCGGCTCAACCGCCGACGGCCGCACCAAGCTGAAGTCGCCGAGCGGGACGCTCAGCACCGCCGAGGCCATCTCGGTGGTCACCAGCGGGCTGGCGCTCGCCGCGCACTTCGGCGACGGGGTGCTGCGCGCCGCCGACGTCGCGGGCGGCATCGTCGGCGCCGTCGTGCAGGACCCGGTGTCCGACCGCGTCGTGTGGCAGGAGTACCTGGAGGCCGTCGTCCGCGACCGCCCGGAATGGCGGGACTTCTACCGCGCCTGCCGGGAGGTGTCTTGAGCCACGTCGAGGTCTACGGGATCCGCCACCACGGGCCCGGCTCGGCGCGGGCGCTGCGCGGCGCCCTGGAGGAGTTCAAGCCGGACGCGGTGCTGATCGAGGGCCCGCCCGAGGCCGACCCGATCGTCGAGCTGGCCGGCGACGCCGGGATGGTGCCGCCGGTCGCGCTGCTCGCCTACTCCCCCGCCCCGGAGGACGGCGACCGCAAGGCCGCGTTCTGGCCGTTCGCCGAGTTCAGCCCGGAATGGCAGGCGATCCGGTACGGGCTGGGCGCCGGCGTGCCCGTCCGGTTCTGCGACCTGCCGGCGGCGAACCAGCTCGTCCCGTCCGGGGAGGAGCCGCCGGAGGAGGGCATCCGGCTCGACCCGCTCGGCTGGCTGGCGAAGGCCGCCGGCTACGACGACGCCGAACGCTGGTGGGACGACGTGGTCGAGCACCGCGAAGGCGGCCCGTCCCCGTTCCCGGCGATCGCGGAGGCGATGGCGGAGCTGCGCGCGCAACTCGGGGAGGAGTCAGCCGCGCCCCGCGAGGAGCAGCGCGAGGCCCACATGCGCCGGACGCTGCGCCGCACGCTCAAGGAAGGCCACGAGCGGGTCGCGGTGGTCTGCGGCGCCTGGCACGTGCCCGCCCTGCAGGCCAAGGTCCCCGCGACCCACGACGACCGAACATTGCGCGGGCTGCCGAAGACGAAGGTCGCCATGACCTGGGTCCCGTGGACGCACGGACGCCTAGCCGGGCACTCCGGCTACGGCGCCGGGGTGCGCTCCCCCGGCTGGTACCACCACCTGTTCACGGCCCGCGACCGTCCGATCGAGCGCTGGCTGACCGCCGCCGCCCGCGTCCTGCGCGACGAGGACCTGCACGTCTCCTCGGCGCACGTGATCGAGGCCGTCCGGCTGGCGGAGGCCCTGGCCGCGCTGCGCGGCCGTCCCCTCGCCGGGCTGGACGAGGTGACCGAGGCGACCCGGGCGGTGCTGTGCGAGGGCGCCGACATGCCCGTCTCCCTGATCCAGCGGCGCATGGTCGTCGGCGAGCGGCTCGGCGCCGTCCCGGAGCGAACGCCGATGGTCCCGCTCCAGCGCGACCTCCAGGCCGAGCAACGACGCCTCCGCCTCAAGCCGTCCGCCCTGGACAGGGAACACGACCTCGACCTGCGCAAACCCACCGACCTGGAACGCAGCCGCCTCCTGCACCGCCTCCGCCTCCTGGACGTCAACTGGGGCGAGCCGACCGACACCGGCCGCTCGAAGGGCACGTTCCGCGAGACCTGGACGCTCGCCTGGCGGCCCGAGTTCGACGTCGAGCTGATCGAGGCCAGCGCGTGGGGCACCACCGTCCGCGGCGCGACCACGGCCCGCGCCGAAGCCCTCGCCACCCACGCCACCGCACTCGCCGACCTCACCTCCGTGGCCGAGCGCTGCCTCCTCGCCGACCTCGGCGACGCGCTCCCCACCGTCATGCAGGCGCTGGCCGACCGCGCCGCCGTGGACACCGACGTCGCGCACCTCATGTCCGCGATGCCCGCCCTCGTCCGCGCCCTCCGCTACGGCGACGTCCGCGGCACCTCGACCGGCCCGCTCCGCACGGTCGTCGACGGCCTGATCGTCCGCGTCTGCGTCGGCCTCCCGCCCGCGATCACCGGCCTGGACGACGACGCCGCCCGCGAGTTCCTCGCCCGCGTCGACGCCGTCCACGGTGCCCTGTCCCTGCTCGCCGACGAGGACCACCTCGAACGCTGGCGCCGCACGCTGGAGACCGTCCTCACCCGCCCGGACGCCCTGCACGGCCTCATCGAGGGCCGCCTCACCCGCCTCCTCCTCGACGCGGGCCGGCTCCACGACGTCCCCGCCCGGATGGCCCGCGCCGTCTCGACCGGCGCCGCCCCGGACCGCGCCGCCGCCTGGGTCGAGGGCTTCCTGTCCGGCGGCGCCCTGCTCCTCCTGCACGACGAGCCTCTCCTCCGCCTCGTCGACGCCTGGATCGCCGGCCTCCCCGCCGACTCCTTCACCGACGTCCTCCCTCTGCTCCGCCGCACCTTCGGCGCCTACCCCACCGCCGAACGCCGCGCCATCGGCGACCAACTCCGCCGCCCCGCTTCACCCCAAGCCTCACCAGACCACCCCGAAGAGGACATGGACGAAACCCGCGCGGCCCCCGCCGCCACGACAACCCTCCAGATCCTCGGCTGGCCGACCCCATGACCACGCACAGCCTGCCGAGACGAGATTCACAGGCACGAACAGCTGCGTTTCCGGATGTGCATGGAAGGAGCCGGCGTGAGCGGTGACAGCGTGGACGATCGGCTGCGGCGATGGCGGCTGGTGCTCGGCGGTGAGCGGGCCGACGGGACCGGCGTGTCGCTCACCGGCGACGACGTCCGGATGGACGGGGCGCTGGAGAAGCTCTACGGCGGCTCCGACGAGGGACGGTCACGGCCGGGGCGGCGCAGTGCCGGGCTCGGCGACTCGGCGCCCTCGGTGGCGCGCTGGCTCGGCGACATCCGCGAGTACTTCCCGTCCAGCGTCGTGCAGGTGATGCAGAAGGACGCGATCGAGCGGCTCGACCTCACCCGCCTTCTCCTCGAACCGGAGATGCTGGACGCCGTCGAACCCGACGTCCACCTGGTGGGGACGCTCCTCTCGCTGAACCGCGTGATGCCCGACAGAGCGAGGGAGTCGGCCCGCGCAGTAGTACGCAAGGTCGTCCGCGATCTGGAGCGCCGACTGGCGCAGAAGACCCGATCGGCGGTCGGCGGCGCGCTCGACCGCTCAGCACGCGTCCTCCGGCCGAGGCGGCTCGCCGACGTCGACTGGGAGCGGACGATCCGCGCGAACCTGCGGCACTACCTGCCCGAGCACGGCACCCTCGTCCCCGAAAGGCTGATCGGATACGGGCGGCGGCAGCAGGCCGTCAAACGCGACGTGGTCCTCGCCATCGACCAGAGCGGCTCGATGGCGGCGTCAGTGGTGTACGCCAGCGTGTTCGGCGCGGTACTCGCGTCGATGCGCTCGTTGCGCACCTCACTGGTCGTGTTCGACACCAACGTCGTCGACCTCACCGACCAGCTGCACGACCCGGTGGAGGTGCTGTTCGGCACGCAACTCGGCGGCGGCACCGACATCAACCGCGCCATCGCCTACTGCCAGGGCCTCGTGACCCGCCCGAACGACACGATCATGGTGCTGATCAGCGACCTCTACGAAGGCGGCATCCGCGACGAGCTGCTGCGCCGCGTCGGAACCCTGACGGCGGCGGGCGTGCAGGTGGTGGTGCTGCTCGCCCTCTCGGACGAGGGCGCGCCCGCCTACGACCACGAGAACGCGGCGGCGCTGGCCGCGATGGGCGTCCCCGCGTTCGCGTGCACCCCGGACGCGTTCCCCGAACTGATGGCCGCCGCGATAGAACGCCGCGACCTCAAGGAGTGGTCGGAGCGGCAGTCACCGAGCTGATCGCGACAGTCCCCTGGCGAGCAGGATCACCACAAGGGCGGTCACGACGGCATGCCCGGCCAGCGCGGAAGCCTGCACCTGCACAAGCGCACCCCACGCCCCCCACATCGCAACCCGAACGACGCGCGCGACCAACACCGTCCACGCACCGGCCCGAGAGCCCCGCCACGCAAGAATCACCGCCACCAACGTCACCACGGCCACGACAGCGAACGAGGACGCCACCACAGGCAGCAGCCCGCCCCGATGCCCCTCAGAAAGCGCCGGCCGCGCGATCAAAATCGCGAGCGCGGCGACGTCCAAGCCCTGTCTCTTATCCACACCTGACGCTGCCGACGAAGAGGATACGGTAGTTCTCTGTGGGCGACTGATCATTAAGAAAAAAACACAAAGCAAACAAGGACGCACACAAACCACACACTACAATCAAC
>NZ_JABXFD010000413.1 GCF_013372625.1 Actinomadura sp. BRA 177 | reverse complement strand
CCCGGGAGAAGGTCGGCGGCTGGGGCCGCACGGTCACCACCCACCACCGGCCAGCGGGACCACGCTCGGCCGGTGGTGGGTGGTGACCGTGCGGCCCCAGCCGCCGACCTTCTCCCGGGAGTCGGCCATCAGCAGGCCGAGGAAGCCGAGCGCGCCGGCGCCGAACGCCAGCCAGCCGACGCCGTCCTCGCGGACCGCCGCGGGCACGCTGTACATGGCCAGCAGCGGCAGCCCGGCGGGCGCGGTGCGGTGCAGCCGGACGGCGAGCAGGTCGACCAGCACCGCGACCAGCCCGATCCCGGTCGCGGTCAGCATCGCGATGCCGGGCAGCAGCGGGACGGGGGCCGCGTACCGGTTCGCGGCCCGCCAGCCGTCCCCGGCGAGGTCGCCGAGGTGCCCGACCGACTCCGGCGACGGGACGAACACCAGCCACGCCCGGTCGGCGGCGTAGACGAGGTTGAGGTAGAGCAGCAGCGCCGCCAGCCCGAACACCGGGTTCAGCAGCGCGGGCAGCCGCAGCCGCCGGGCCAGCAGCCCGCCGCCGGCGACCGCGAGCACCGCGCCGAGCCCGGCCCAGAACCAGCCGGACTTCTCGTACAGCGGGTAGAGGCCGAGCGAGCCGGCGATCGTCGCCAGCCCGGCCATCACCGTCATCCGGATCCTCATGAACCGTCCCTGACGAAGTCCTCGCCGGCCTTCCCGGCCGTCGTCCACGCGCGGGCGAGATCGGCGGCGGACCGGACGGCCAGCACCCGCCACCCCGCCGCGCGCAGCACTCCCGCGGCCGGGAGGGCGACGGGCTGGTCGTCGCGGTGTTCGGCGCGCTGTCCGCCGAGGAGGCGCGCTCGGTCGCGGCGGCGCGCCGAACACCGCGACGACCAGCC
>NZ_JABXFD010000582.1 GCF_013372625.1 Actinomadura sp. BRA 177 | reverse complement strand
CAAACTCTCCATTAAGGTCCAAACGACCGAGCCAGGGGGCGAACCCCAGCCGGCCAAACCTCGAAGAAAATCCCAGCAAAAGCACAACTCCAAAGAGTCGCGCATTGCCTCAAAGAAATCCCCACCATCCCCCAAAAGAAGGACGGCCACGGGGCGACCCGGCCAACTGGCCGAGCCGATAAAGGCACTAGCTTTTAACACGCTGTTGAGTTCTCAAGAAACGGACACCCACCGTGCCGGATCCGCTTTCGCGTTTCCCGCCCCGGGGCGACTCGTCTTACTTTATCGGATCCGGCCGGCCTGTCAATTTCGGCTTTCTCCGATAACGCCCGTCCAATGCCGCTTGCGCGGCACCTTCGGAGCGGTGGAGCTATTTCATCAGATCCTGCCCGATTGTCAAAACCGAGCCTTTCCGATGCCACCGCACGGCACAGCAGACGCGACGAAGCCGCATCGGCTGGTTCGTAGGTGGGTTCCCCTCGGGCCGGCCGCCGTTAGACGTCCTGCACCCCGTGGGGCGAAGTAAACGGTATGCCCACGGAGGAGCGACGTCAAACCAGCTCGCGGGGACGGATCGCCTCGGATCCGTCCGGCCCGCCGGTCGACACAGGCTACGAGACTCGATCTACCTCGACTTTTGCCCGAGTTCACCCCACATCGACCGCATCTGCAGCGCCATCCAAGCAGCGAATATCTCATTTTGGCAACGTCGCATGAACGGCCGCCCTCACGGCTTGGCCAGGTATCCGCCGACGAAGAGAACCGCCTAGGCGAGAACCCAGACGAATGCCGCGACGGTCAGGAACGCGTCCAACCGGCCAGGCCGGCGCTGGATACCGTGCAGGGCCCACGCGGAGACGGCCACGGCCGCGGCAAGGACGGCGACCGGAGAGGAAAGCCTCACCGCGTCATCGAAACCGGCACCGCATCCCGGATCGTGCCGGTCATCCTGGCCGCAGAAGGCGGCGTCGCCCCAGCCGCCGAGCGCGGAGAAGAACCAGAGCGCGGCCAGCGCACAGTTCGCGATGGTCGGGATGGCCGGCGAGATCCACCAGCCATTCGCTCGTCCCGGCATGGCCTGCACGAACGGAAGGTACCTCGCCCCGCGGAGGCCGTGAAGACCCATCCCACCGCAGCGTCCTCCAGCGACAAGATGCGGCGATCGGCATTCCCTGGTGAAGTCCGCGGGAGCTCCGTCGCGGCATCAGGCGCCGACGGCGCGCCGGGCAAGGGACCACGGTCAGGTGATCTCTTTTGCCTCGTGCAGATTCATGTCCATGACGATCGCGGTCATGACGGCCATCGTCCGCAATGGCTCCCGGACCGGATCGGAGATCTCGACCGCATACCTGTCCGCCGTCGTCAGCAGGTGCGTGGCCAGCCCGGCCCACTTCTTGCGCACATGCGCGACCTTGCCGCCGTCGGCGTCCTTCACCTCGAAGTTGTTGCGCGGCACATCGACGTCCACCGCGCCGATCAGGGTGCCGTCGTCGTCGTAGATGACGTAGCGGCGCCCGACGCGTTCGGTGACGAACGACCCGACCCGTTCTCCGTCCGGCCGGAAAATCTCGGTGTACTCCCGGCCGCTCTGCTTGTCCACGATCAGCACCGGCTCACCGTCGGGCGTGGTCAGCAGGACCGCTCGTGCGTCGAGGTTCGACTTGCCGGGAAACAGGCTCCGCATCTCGGCGCGGCCCTCGTCGTTCGTCTGGCCGGCGATCGCGAGGACGGTTCCGTCGCCGTCCATCACCTTGTACCGCGACTTCGCGAACGGGCCCCTGCGCGGCTGTTCGATCCTGAGCACCGGGGAGCTGAACACTTCGGTCACGTGTTCTCCTGCCTCATCGGCCGCATGCGCGGACCGCCTCACTGTCCATGACTGCGCACCCTTGTATGGGGTGTCCAACGGGCGATCCTGCCAAGCTCCGCCCCGGAAGGGAAAGTCTTTCGCTCTATGCCCTCGGCCCGTAACCCGCTGGCGGAACGTCCACACCCAGGCTGACCTCACCGGACTCGGACGGCGGCGCCCATCCGAAGACACACCCTTCTCCCCGTCCGGGCACCCTCCGCCCGGACGCGCGGCTACTTGATCGGCCAGTTCTTGCTCTCGTCCAACATCAGGCCGATCGCGAGCGGGACGGCGGGCACCAGCGCCCGGAGCAGATCGGCGAACGGTCGGAAGATCTCCGCCGAATACCGGTCGGCGGTCGTCACTACCTCGGTGGCGGCACCCTTCCATCCCTTGCCGACCTGAACGACGCGGGGTCCGCACCCTCCGCTGAGCACCGTCACGAGATGCCACGATTCCCGCGGTCGGAAACAGCGTGCCGTAGCCGTCGAAGATCTTGTCAGCGGGAACAGGCCGCAAGTCGCACCGCAACTCGTCCACGCAGCGCAGGGGGCTGAAAAGCCGCTCACGGGGCCTCAGGATCAGGAGGGCGTGGCGCATCATGAAAGCGAAAAGGGGCGGCCCCGGAGGACCGCCCCTTTGGGCTCACCGAAGTGAAGGACCTCAGAAGTCCATGCCGCCCATGCCGCCGGACGGGTCGCCCGCCGGGGCCGGGTTCTTCTCCGGCTTCTCGGCGATGACGGCCTCGGTGGTCAGGAACAGCGCGGCGATCGACGAGGCGTTCTGCAGCGCGGACCGGGTCACCTTGGCCGGGTCGAGGATGCCCGACTCGAACATGTTGGTGTAGTCGCCGGTCGCGGCGTTCAGGCCCTCACCCGGCTTCAGGTTGCGGACCCGCTCCACCACGACGCCGCCCTCGAGGCCGGCGTTCACGGCGATCTGCTTCAGCGGCTCCTCAAGAGCGCGCTTGACGATGTTCGCACCGGTGGCCTCGTCGCCCGACAGCTCCAGCTTGTCGAACGCCTTGGTACCGGCCTGCAGCAGCGCCACGCCACCGCCGGGGACGATGCCCTCCTCGACCGCGGCCTTGGCGTTGCGGACGGCGTCCTCGATGCGGTGCTTGCGCTCCTTGAGCTCGACCTCCGTCGCGGCGCCGGCCTTGATGACCGCGACACCGCCCGCGAGCTTGGCCAGGCGCTCCTGGAGCTTCTCGCGGTCGTAGTCGGAGTCGGTGTTGTCGATCTCGGTGCGGATCTGGTTGACCCGTCCCGCGATCTCGTTGGCGTCACCGGCGCCGTCCACGATGGTGGTCTCGTCCTTGGTGATGACGACCTTGCGGGCGCGGCCCAGCATGTCGGTCGTGGTGTTCTCCAGCTTGAGACCCACGTCCTCGCTGATGACCTGGCCGCCGGTCAGCGTGGCGATGTCGCCCAGCATGGCCTTGCGGCGGTCGCCGAAGCCCGGGGCCTTCACGGCCACGGACTTGAAGATCCCGCGGATCTTGTTGACGACCAGGGTGGCCAGCGCCTCGCCCTCGACGTCCTCCGCGATGATCAGCAGCGGCTTGCCGGACTGCATGACGCCCTCGAGGACGGGCAGCAGGTCCTTGTTGGCCGACGCCTTGCCCTGAACGATCAGGATGTACGGGTCCTCGAGGACCGCCTCCATCCGCTCGGGGTCGGTCACGAAGTAGTGCGAGATGTAGCCCTTGTCGAAGCGCATCCCCTCGGTGAGCTCGAGCTCCAGACCGAAGGTCTGGCTCTCCTCGACCGTGATGACGCCTTCCTTGCCGACCTTGTCCATCGCCTCGGCGATCATCTCGCCGATCTGCGGGTCGCCCGCGGAGATGGACGCCGTCGAGGCGATCTGCTCCTTGGTCTCCACGTCCTTGGCGAGCTTGGACAGCTCCTCGCTCACCCGCTCGACCGCGGCCTCGATGCCGCGCTTCAGCGACATCGGGTTCGCGCCCGCCGCGACGTTGCGCAGGCCCTCGCGCACCAGCGCCTGGGCCAGCACGGTCGCGGTGGTGGTGCCGTCACCCGCGACGTCGTCGGTCTTCTTCGCGACCTCCTTGACGAGCTCCGCGCCGATCTTCTCCCACGCGTCCTCGAGCTCGATCTCCTTGGCGATCGACACACCGTCGTTGGTGATCGTGGGGGCGCCCCACTTCTTCTCCAGCACGACGTTGCGACCCTTCGGACCAAGGGTCACTTTTACGGCATCGGCCAGCTGGTTCATGCCGCGCTCGAGACCCCGGCGGGCCTCCTCGTCGAACGCGATCATCTTTGCAGCCATAGGCTCCAGTCCTCCCGGAACAAGGTGGCTTAGACGGATCGAGCCGACGCCCGCGACGGACGGCCCCCGCCGACGACTGCCATTCCGCCGCCGGACTGAGGCCTCATCGCCCCGACCCAGACTGTGAAGTTGTCACTCTCCACAGCAGAGTGCCAACCGTTTGTTTAGCACTCTACCCTGCCGAGTGCAAGCGCCACACATCCCGACCAGGGGAAGGTTCATCTACCTGCCCGGACCCGTTCCCACCTGCGTCGGAGCCTCGTTCGGGAGCCTCACGGGTGTGTCGCCGTGATCCACTGTGTGTGATCGTCCGTCGGTAGTCGCGGAACGATCGCGGAACACGGGCACCAGGGTGAGGCAGGGGAACGACGGTCTGTTCCGCGCGTTCCGCGACGGGGGTAGGAGGAGCCCCCAGCGCAGCATCAATGCGCCGGTTCATGATCTCCTCGTCACCGTCGATGCAGTGAGCATATGTGCTCTGGAGCATGGCCACCGAGTGCCCGGCACGAGCCGCCACGTTGGCCGCCGGCACCCCGCCGTTGAGCCAGAGCGACAGGCACGCATGGCGCAGGTCGTACGGCCGTTGAGCGAGCGGCGTGGCGAGCTGGGCAGCGGTCAGAACGTGTTCACGAGCCCGCCGCCAAACGGATTCGTAACTGACCGGCGCGAGACGGTTCCCGCGTTGACTGCGGAACAACCGACCGTCCTCGGCCGCGCCGAACTCGTCGACATGGGCACGCAAGATGACGACCAGTTCAGGGCAGGCCGGTACCGGACGCTTCACCCCGTCAGCGCGCGCCTTGAGACTGCGGGTTTGGTGGTACTGGCCATCATCGGTCCACTGTTTCCCCGATGCTGGGCTTGAGCCCGCCAGGAGGAGACGGCCCCAGCCGGTTGCCGGAAGTTCGCAGTCATCCAGGCGCAGCGCGACCGCTTCCGAGGGACGGAGGCCCGCGAAGTACAAGCAGGCGAAGAACGCATAGAGGTGGCGTCCCACACGAGGGGCGACGACCGGGAGAGCAGCCAACAGCGCCCGAGCCTGCTCAGGGTTGGGCACCTGTCGAGGGTCGACCTGGCCCGCCGTCTTGGGCACCTCCCACCGGACACCGCCGAGCGGATTTGCCGAAAAGACTTTGAGTTCAACGGCGTAGTCCAGGCAGGAGCGGAACACCGAGAGCCGCCGCGTGACCGACTTGGGCGCCGCCGGTTTTCCGTCCAGGTTGACCGCCATTCCGTCGAGGGCGTTCCGGAGGACGGCCGGGTCTTCCAGGTCGGCCAGCGGGACGGACTTCTTGGCGAGCCAGGCAAGGGCAGCCGCGATCTCTGGCGGAGGCGTCTGCTTTTCGGTGCGTTGCCGGTTGAACGCCCAGGTTGCGAGAGCGCGGTGCAGAGTCTCAGGGCCGGGTGTCCCCCGCTCGTCCAGGATCAGGCCCCGCGAGACCGAGGCCAGGCAGTCAGCCACGGTCGCGCGAGTCTTGGCCGCACTGCCCGACCAGTTGCGAGCGGTGTACGCCCGAGCGTGGTCGTACCAGGACCCCGCCTTGTGCGTCCGTTGCTTGGACTCGGGGAGGCCCGTTACGGTGTCGAAGGCTTCACCACGGCGAGCAGCCTGGACGAGTTCCGAGCGGAAGTGCTCAGCCAGGGTCTTCGTGACGAACCATTCCGACTTCTCTTGCCCGCCCACGATCCAGCGGACGCCGAACGGACGACGGCGATTCTTCACGGTCTTGATGGACCAGAACCGCACCTGATACGACATCATGCCGCCGCGCCCCCTTGCTCAAGAGAGTCGATCCAGGCGAGGACGTCAGCGCGCCGGAAGCGAAGTTCGCCGTTGGGCAGCTTGAGCCCGGCCGGAGCCCGCCCGGTGGAGCGCCAGCGGTAGAAGACGTTCCGATCCACGTTCCCGCCCAGTTCGGCGAGCACTTCTTGAGTGGTCATCAACTCACTGCGCTTCACGCCGCCTCCGCAGTTGCCGAAAGTTCTGGAGTGGGGTTGTGGGTTGCTTGGTCGAGTTGCCGCCGCCGTTGGATGCGTTCATTGATCAGCAGCAAGAGCCGTTGTTCGGCCGGTTTCACGTCGGGGTCACCGGGGCCGGCTCTCTCCCAGACATGGACGGCGTTCGGGTCGGCCGGGTTCGACACCGGCACACCGGCCTCAGCCAGCCGCGCGAGCACCCACGCCTTACGGTCGGCTTTGTGGTCGGCGAGGGTCTTGCCGGACCATTTGCGGGAGACCAGGACGCGGCGGCCGCCGTAGCCGAGATGCTCACGGCGGTGTGCCTTGCCCTTGCAGTAGCCCGGCGTCATGCCCTTGCGCGGGTTCTTGGGTTGCACGCCGTAGCGCAGCCAGTTCGCACACGTCGGCGAGCAGGGTTCGTAGCGCAGGGCTTCGGCCATCCGGTCGACGTGTTCACGCTGCGCACTTGTCTCGGCGTTGTGGCATTCGGCGACGCCCTTGACCAGGTACTTGGTCAGGTAGCCGATGCAGCGCCGGGAGTCGGCCGAGTCGGCGAGGACGCCTTGAGCGTCGATCTGCCGCCCGAACCGGACCACGTGCAGGGGTTCGGCGTCCTCGTCCTGGCCGAGGGCATCCAGCGCCTCATCCCACGTAGGGAGCACTTCCCCGGTGGCCGGGTCGAAGTAGCCGCCGCTGCCATTCTCGCCCGCAATCTCATCCCAGACCGGCAGGTGCTCCCCATCGAAGACGACGCGGTCGGTCGGAGGCCACCACACCTGGTGATAGGTGGCCGCCACCACTTGCCGCAGCTCAGCCCGCGAGATCGTTCCGCGTATGGCCATGTGCAGGTGCGGAGCGAGCCGCCGTTGCGGTTCGACGGCCGCGAAGTACTGCACGTCGTAGCCGACGAACCGGCGCAAGTTCTGCACGAACCGGTCAACCAGCTTGGAGAAGTGCAGGGCATCACGGGCAGCCCGCGCGTAGTCGTAGGACTCGGGGTCAACCGGCGTACCGTCACCCCGGACCCGCCCGTAGGAGTCCAAGGTGAGGGTCAGGAACAGCGAGGGACGGAAGGTCTTGCCGTCCGTCCCTCGGAACACCTTGCCGACCGTGCGGGAGTCGACCGGACGCCGAGGAAGGTCGGGCGCATCCTGGCGCCGTCGAGTCGACCGAGTGCGCCGACCCTTGGTGTCGTCACCGGTCTTGAGGGAACCGCGGACCCCGGTCCGTTCAAGCTCGTTGTCCAGGTCACGCACCACGGCATCCCAGAACTCCGGCCCTTCCCCGTCCGCCGAACCCTCCAGCCCGGCACGGTCCCGAGCCGCCGCCGCTTGCGCCCGCAGTTCCATCCACGCCCGTTGCTCGGCGTCGGGGTCAGCCCGTGTGATGACCGGTTCCTCGGCCAGGTGCCAGCCCTGGCGGCACTGCACCGCGCGAAGCTTGCGCTTGCGTTCAGCGCACGACGGGCAGACCGAGGCCAGGGTGTGACCGCACGGGACGTAGACCATTTCGGCCGCGCCCGTGTTCAGGTCGACCCGCCGCATGGGCACCGGCCGGACGCAGACGCCGTGTTCGACCGCGACCGCTTCCAGCACCCCACGCGCCAGCGGAGCCAGCGCCTTGACCACCGGTTCCGGACCGGGTTCGGCCGACGAGGACGGGGTGTCCTCGGAGCCGTCGAGGGTGGGTTGTCTCACGCCGCCTCCACATCGGGCAGGCCGAGCGCCACCATGTCGCGAATATCGGAATCGGAGACGTAGGCCGCCCGCACCCGCACCGGGTCAGGGGAGGCTTCGAGGCGGACGAAGCCCACACCCGCGCCGATCTCAGGGATGGACGAGATCTGATCGGCCAGTGCGCCACGGTCGCGGGCACCATCGCCGAGCACCATGTCAACCTGCTCGTCCTCATCGAGCCGCAGCGCGATGCGGTCGGGGAACAGGTTGCGCAGATTGTTGACCTCTTTACGGGCGTCCTGCTGCGCACCGATCACGCAATACCCCACCGAACGGCCCTGCGAGGTCAGCACAGCAAGCGCCGACTCGGCCCGCTTGCGTAGATCACGTTCGGGGCAGTAGGCGGTCAGGAACGCCAGCTCATCCACCACGACGACCCGGAACGGGTGCTCATGCGAGGGCGTGAACGACCGCGTCACACCGGCGAACTGTTCGGCGCGCGCGTTCATGTCGACGGCCGCGGCCTCCAGCAGCTCGACCATGCCGCCTTTGGGGTCGTCGCTGTAGCGCCCGTACCGCTCGAACAGCGCCCGCCCGAAGGACAGTTCCATGCGTTTGGGGTCGACCGCCCACACCTCCACCAGCCCCGACAGCATCCA
This sequence comes from Actinomadura sp. BRA 177, assembly GCF_013372625.1. Lineage (GTDB taxonomy): Bacteria > Actinomycetota > Actinomycetes > Streptosporangiales > Streptosporangiaceae > Spirillospora. The sequence continues at coordinate 1,848 of NZ_JABXFD010000582.1, read as the reverse complement.
GGGCAGCAGCGCGCGAATGGTCGACCAGATGACCGAGCCCTTGCCGGCCCCCGTCGCCCCCGCGATCAACACATGCGTACCGAGGAGCCGCAGCCGCCACGGCGCCCCGTCCTCACACCGTCCGACCGGGAGCGCGGACAGGTCGACCGCGGAGCCGTCCGGGACGGGCAGCGCCGGTATCGGGACGGAGAGGGCATCTTTGCGGACGAATTCCAGCCAGATGCGGCCCGGACGGTCCCCGTCCCGGACCCGGACCAGGGTTGCGCCGAAGCCGTGCGCGAGGTTGACCGCGACCCGTTCCCACGCGTCCGGAGCCTGCCCCTTGAGCATCCGGACGAGCACCCGATCCGAGGTCGGACCGCAGCGGACCCGCACGAGGGAGGGCAGGTACTCCCGCCCCTTGTGCACCTTGGTCAGACCCGCCGTGACGAGCACAGGTTGCCAGTCCCGCCGGTACACCGCGACGAGGCGCCAGCGGGCACGGGCGGGACGAGCGATCCAGCGGACGAAGGACGGACGGTCCACCCCCGCCCACACCGACAGGCCGACCGCGACGAGTGCCAGGACCAGGACGGGGACCAGCCATCCGAAGCGGACGCCGAGCCAGCCCAGACCAGCGACGGCCGAGACGGGGACGATGTTGCGGACCAGGAACACGACCGTCCGCACCAGCGCGCGGACGAGGTTGACGAGCAGCACCAGGCCCTCGGGCATGTGCCACACCGGAGGCGCCCACTTCGGGGCGGCGAACGGGTCACGCTGGGCTTCAACGGCGACGTTGTCCCCGGGGCCGAGCTTGCGGAACTCCCAGGCCATAACCTGGACACCTCTTCTCTTTGAAAGCTGTGGGAGAGCGAGAGAAGCGGGGCGGCCGGAGATGCGACCTCCAGCCGCCCCACCTAGATCAACTAGGGGCGATGCGCGGGACCTCGGCCGACAGCGACCGCGACCGGCACACCCCGCAACCCGAGTCGCCGCAGAACCGCGCCAGGGCGTGAGCCCACCGCACCGACCGGCGCCGTTCACCGACGTCCATGAGCAGCCGCAGCCCGAGCCCACCGCCACCGGTAAGCACCACGAGGACGAAGGCGAGCATGCCGAGCGCGTTCACGCCGCACGCCCCCCACCGGACTCGCCCGAGTCGCCGTCGAGGATGGCGACTCAGTGAAGGCGTTCCACCTCGGCCGCGTAGGTCGCGAACGCGGTCGCGAGCTGGCGGGCGATCTGGACGTCACCGGCGGTCGGAGCGGTCGGGTTCGTCGGGCCGATCATCACATCGGCGCGCGCGTGCATCACCGAGATCTGCGCCCGGTCACGGCCCGGCGTGCAGTAGATCCGCATCTCCTCGTCCGGGTGCATGCTCACCCCGACCTTGGCCGTTCCGTCCGCCTCCACGGTGACCGTGGTGAAGCTGTAGGGACGCATCAGGCAGCCGCCCCCTTCCCCGACGAGGACCGCCCCGACGAGGAGCCCGGCGAGGGACGACGGCCCGAGCGGTACAGCCGCTCCACCTCCACCGCGTACGCCGCCGCCTGCTCGGCCAGTCCCCGCGCGAACTCCACATCCCCGGCGTTGAGCCGCTCGGGAAGGGTAAGGGTGACCAGCACCCGACCCGCCGAGACGGTGAACAGCGGCGTACGCGCCCGGAACGACTTGAACTCGGAGGAGGCCGCGCCGTCGATGGGCAGCGACAGCGCCGACATGCGCCCGCCCCCCATCAGGCAGCGTCCTTGGCAGCCGCGCCGCCGTCCTTGCCCGCCGAGCGGGACCCGCCGCCGCCCTTGAAGTTGGCCGGACGCACCGCCCCCGCCTTCAGCGAGTAGGCCAGCCGCCCGGTACCGGAGTTGA